>NZ_CAXAQH010000004.1:0-309732 GCF_963970905.1 Pseudomonas sp. EL_65y_Pfl2_R96
AAAAAGGAAGGAAAGTATTAATATCGCGCATAAGAACGCCGGTTTGTTAGATGTGTTTGCTCGCACGAACATCATCAATCAAATCGGCGTTCTTGTTTCTGTGTTTCCCGGGATTCCGTGAAGAACCAAAAAAAAGCCCCGATCAAGCCGTGACAGGATCGGGGCAGAGGGTACTGTTGAGGAGCTGTTGCGCGAGGGTGACCAAACCTTCGTGAAGCCAGCTGAATCCAGTGTGCCTACTCTCCCCGCTCGCAAGTTAGCCGAAAACGACCTGTTCATAGGTAATGCGGCCATTGCGACAAATCGTCCTTGCCGCCATCCCCGGCCCCTACCAGAATCGAGCCACGACACCGTTCCCTGAAGAAGGATTGCGTCATGATGCACGCCGATTTGATTGACCAGGAAGACCTGTTGGGCCAGCTAAAATCGTTGGGTTTTCAAGTGCCGAATGGCGCTACAGCCGAGCAGGCTTGCGAATGTGCAGTGCGAGGCTTGAACGATGAGCGTGCGATGACGCTGCGCACTATGGTCAAGCAGATGTACACCAGCAGCGCGACCATCCTGCCGGCCGTGCGCCAGGCGATCGACAAGCAATTGCTGCCCGCGTTGGCGGAGTATCAGCAAAGCCGTAGCGCCTGAGTACCGCCTCGCCATGATCGTTCCCACGCTCTGCGTGGGAATGCAGCCCGGGACGCTCCGCGTCCCTGCCGAAGCGGACGCAGAGCGTCCATTGAGGCATTCCCACGCAGAGCGTGGGAACGATCAGAGCATTAGAGCCTTACGCTGGCAAACGTCGACTCATTACGCGCCTGGCTCAACGCCGACAGCGGCCCGGACAACGGTGACAGCACCAAGGCTTGCGGCAGCGGCATCATCGCTACCTGCTGAGTCGTATTGGAACCTACACGTTCGTCACGCGGCGGAATGCCGAAGTATTCGCGGTAGCACTTGGAGAAGTGCGGCGTGGACACGAAACCACATACCGACGCCACTTCGATGATCGACATTGGCGTTTGCTTGAGCAGCTGCCGAGCACGGATCAGACGCAGTTTCAGGTAGTAACGCGACGGCGAGCAGTGCAGGTATTTCTGGAACAGCCGCTCCAGCTGACGACGCGACACGGCGACGTACACCGCCAGTTCGTCGAGGTCGATCGGCTCTTCGAGGTTGGCTTCCATCAGCGCGACGATTTCCTGCAACTTCGGCTGGTTGGTGCCGAGCATGTGCTTGAGCGGCACGCGCTGGTGATCCTGTTCGTTGCGGATGCGCTCGTAGACGAACATTTCCGAAATCGCTGCCGACAGCTCACGGCCGTGATCGCGGCTGATCAGGTGCAGCATCATGTCCAGCGGCGCGGTGCCGCCGGAGCTGGTGAAACGGTTACGGTCGAGGGTGAACAGCCGTGTGCTCATCGCCACACGCGGGAAAGCTTCCTGCATCGATGCCAGACATTCCCAGTGCACGCTGCAATCGAAACCGTCCAGCAGGCCGGCGCACGCCAGGGCCCAGCTGCCGGTGCAGACCGCGCCGAGACGACGGGACTGACGCGCCTGGCTTTGCAGCCACGACACGT
Source organism: Pseudomonas sp. EL_65y_Pfl2_R96 (assembly GCF_963970905.1). Classification (NCBI taxonomy): domain Bacteria; kingdom Pseudomonadati; phylum Pseudomonadota; class Gammaproteobacteria; order Pseudomonadales; family Pseudomonadaceae; genus Pseudomonas; species Pseudomonas sp. EL_65y_Pfl2_R96. The sequence continues at coordinate 1,574 of NZ_CAXAQH010000004.1, forward strand.
GCTCACGGGTTACGGTGCGCTGGATGCCGATACCGCCGCAGACAATGACGGTGTCCAGGGGCGGCGCTTTGTGCATGGAGGCGTCGGGGGTGATCTGCAGACCGTCACTGGCCCAGACCTGCCCGCCATCGACAGTGAGTGTGGTCCAGCGATACAGCTCGCGGCCGGACAATTGGTTGGCCATGCGCAGGGGTTCCACTGCGGAGGCCAGAGAAATCAGCGTGAAATTGTCCAGCAGCAAAAAGCCGATGGATTGAGGCGCACGGTTCTGGGGTTGAGCCCCGGAGTTGAACGTCGTCATCGCGGTATCTCCTCACACAAAGCGGGTGATGGCCTCAGGCGGAGGCTCTTTTTATTGCCATCGTTCTCGCGTGGGAGACGGGCTTTGTAATGACAGAGCAATTGCCATGCCTAAATTGAATGCGCGTTCAATAACTCCTGAAAACGACGTCGCGATGCGTCTAAATATGACTCGTAGAGACAGGAGGTTATAAGTGTCATCACGGGGCGCAGCGCTCTGCCCCGTTGCGTGTGAGCAAATCGGTAGCACTTGTGGGAACAGGGCTACGACGCTCCAGGAGAGAGTGTCACCGCAAGCACGGGTGACGGACGGTCAGGCTTGAATTGGATCCCTGACCGGGGCAGGCAGGCTTATCTGTTTGCGACGCTCTAAAAGGTGGCGCGTTTTGAATCGAGTGTTCACTTAGCGCGCAGTTTTGACTGGTCTGGTGTGGCGAGGGAGCTTGCTCCCGCTGGGGTGCGAAGCGGCCCTAAAATCTTTACGACTGCTGCGCAGCCGAGCGGGAGCAAGCTCCCTCGCCACAGGGTCAACTCGGTCTCAGCACTCAACTGCACTGACAGCCAACCCACCGCGCGAGGTCTCTTTATATTTGTCGTGCATGTCGGCACCGGTATCACGCATGGTGCGGATCACCCGGTCCAGCGAGATAAAGTGCTGACCGTCCCCACGCAACGCCATCTGCGCAGCGTTGATCGCTTTCACCGCGGCAATCGCATTGCGCTCGATGCACGGCACTTGCACCAGCCCGCCCACCGGGTCGCAGGTCAGGCCGAGGTTATGTTCCAGGCCGATTTCCGCCGCGTTGCACAGTTGCTCCGGCGTGGCACCGAGAACCTCCGCCAACCCGGCCGCCGCCATGGCGCAAGCCGAACCGACTTCGCCCTGGCAACCGACTTCGGCACCGGAGATCGAGGCGTTCTTCTTGCACAGAATCCCCACCGCCGCGGCGCTGAGGAAGTAATCGACCACGTTGGCGTCAGTCACTGCCTCGCTGAATTTCATAAAGTAGTGCAACACCGCCGGAATGATCCCCGCCGCACCGTTGGTCGGCGCCGTGACCATGCGCCCGCCGGCGGCATTTTCTTCGTTGACCGCCAGGGCGAACAGGTTGACCCACTCCATCGCGCTCAAGGTCGAGCCGATCACGTTGGGTTTGTTCAGTTCTTGCAGGCTACGGTGCAACTTGGCCGCGCGACGGCGCACATTGAGGCCGCCGGGCAGGATGCCTTCATGTTTGAGGCCTTGTTCCACGCAATCCTGCATGGCGCGCCAGAGTTTCATCAGGCCGCTGCGGATTTCTTCTTCGCTGCGCCAGACCTTCTCGTTGGCCATCATCAATTCGGCCACGCGCAGGTTGTGCTTCTTGCACAGGCTGAGCAGTTCGACGGCACTGGAGAAGTCGTAAGGCAGCACGGTGCGATCCAGATCCACCACGCCGCTGGAAGCCTGCGCCTCATCGACGACAAAACCGCCGCCGATGGAATAGTAGGTGTCGCGATGCAGCTCGCCGTGATCGCCTTCGGCAACCAGGGTCATGGCGTTGGGATGGAACGGCAGGTTCTCGTCGATCAGACGCATGTCCCGGGCCCAGATGAACGGGACCGACAAGCGGCCGTCGAGCAATAGCGTTTGGGTTTCACGCAGAGCCTCGATGCGAATGCCGATTTGCGACGGATCGATCGCGTCCGGCCACTCGCCCATAAGCCCCATGATCACCGCGTTGTCGCTGCCGTGACCGATGCCGGTGGCCGAGAGCGATCCATAAAGTTGAACTTCGACGCGATGTACCTGTTCCAAAAGTCCCCGCTCGCGCAAACCTTGCACGAACAGCGCCGCGGCGCGCATAGGCCCCACGGTGTGCGAACTGGAAGGGCCGATGCCGATTTTGAACAGGTCGAAAACGCTGATAGCCATTACTGCTGAACTCCTGGATGTGCCTGCTCCAGGCGCAAAAGCGCCCAGTGACGGAGCTGCTACGCTCAAGCTGCAATCCGCCGAGATGGCCGCATCATCAGGCTTTTGCCATGTCCTTCAACGTCTCACACCGACGCACTCATGTCCGCTAGCGCCGCAGGCCGCTTACGCTATGTTTTCGCCGTTTTTTTGCGGATCAGCGAAGCAAAACGGGCTGAAAAAAGCTGTAAACGACGTTACCGACACTGGATGCGACCATCCCTGTACTGGTTACGACGCACCCTGTAGGCGTCAGATTTTCACTGGTACATGATCGTATCGACTCGATTGCAAGGCGCCGTGGTAGAGCTGTCTCCAAAACGCCATCCAACCGCAACAGATAAGTGCGGTGGTCCAGTCGGAACACTGCCAAAAAAACACCAAGGAGTCCCCCCTTATGAAAGGTTCCCCGTCGTTGTTGTTGGCCGCCATGCTGAGTCTGCCGTTCATGGCTCAAGCCGCAGAACCGGCCCAATGCAGTACCGTAAACTTCTCCGATGTCGGCTGGACGGACATTACCGCAACCACCGCGGCCACCAGCGTTGTGCTCAACGCCCTCGGTTACAAGACCAAAACCACGATGATTTCCGTGCCGGTGACCTACAAGTCCCTGGCCGACGGCAAGAACATGGACGTCTTCCTGGGTAACTGGATGCCGACCATGGAAAACGACATCAAGGCCTATCGGGATGCCGGCACCGTGGAAACCGTGCGCACCAACCTCAAAGGCGCCAAATACACCCTCGCCGTGCCGCAAGCGCTCTACGACAAAGGGCTGCATGACTTTGCCGACATAGCCAAATTCAAGAAAGAACTCGACGGCAAGATCTACGGCATCGAGCCTGGCAACGACGGCAACCGTCTGATCCAGAGCATGATCGACAAAGACGCCTTCGGTCTCAAAACCGCCGGTTTCAAAGTCGTCGAGTCCAGCGAAGCGGGCATGCTGTCGCAAGTCGACCGCGCGCAAAAACGCGACACCGCCGTGGTGTTCCTCGGCTGGGCACCGCACCCGATGAACAAGCGCTTCAAGATTCAATACTTGACCGGTGGTGATGACTTCTTCGGCCCGGACTTTGGTGCCGCCACGGTTGCGACCAACACTCGCAAGGGTTATACCGAAGAATGCAGCAACGTCGGCCAACTGCTGAAAAACCTGGAATTTACCGTCGACATGGAAAGCTCTCTGATGGGCAACATCCTGGACGACAAGATGAAGCCTGACGCGGCCGCCAAGGCCTGGCTGAAAAAGAATCCACAGGTGCTCGATACCTGGCTGGCTGGCGTAACCACCATTGACGGTAAACCTGGCCTGGAGGCTGTGAAAGCCAAGCTCGCGCAGTAATGCTTATGCCGGGCGAGTTCGCTCGCCCGGGCTGTTTATTCCCTTGCATGCGGACGTTCACTACCATGCTGATTGATCAGAAAATCCCTTTAGGCCAGTACATCGCGGGCTTCGTTGAATGGTTGACGCAACACGGCGCCAGCACCTTCGACGCCATCGCCGTGTCACTGGAAACGATGATCCACGGCGTGACTTTTGCGCTGACCTGGTTCAACCCGCTGGCATTGATCGGCCTCATCGCGCTACTGGCACACCTCATTCAACGCAAATGGGGCCTGACCGTTTTCGTCATCGCCTCCTTTCTGCTGATCCTCAATCTGGGGTACTGGCAGGAAACCATGGAAACCCTCGCCCAGGTGCTGTTCGCCACCCTGGTGTGCGTGGTCATCGGCGTGCCGTTGGGCATCGTCGCCGCGCACAAACCGATGTTCTACACACTGATGCGTCCGGTGCTCGATCTGATGCAGACCGTACCGACCTTCGTGTACCTCATTCCTACCCTGACCCTCTTCGGTCTGGGTGTGGTCCCGGGCCTGATCTCGACGGTAGTGTTCGCGATTGCCGCGCCTATCCGCCTGACCTACCTGGGCATTCGCGATGTTCCACAGGAACTGATGGACGCCGGCAAAGCCTTCGGCTGCTCGCGCCGTCAACTGCTCTCACGGATTGAACTGCCTCACGCCATGCCAAGCATCGCGGCCGGCATCACCCAGTGCATCATGCTGTCGTTGTCGATGGTGGTGATCGCGGCACTGGTGGGCGCCGACGGCCTGGGCAAACCCGTGGTCAACGCACTGAACACTGCTGATATCGCCCTGGGCTTCGAAGCCGGCCTGGCGATCGTATTGCTGGCGATCATGCTCGACCGTATCTGCAAACAACCCGACGCTAAAGTAGGGGGTGACGCATGAGCATTATTCGCTTCGAAGACGTCGACGTAATCTTCTCCAAAGACCCGCGCGAGGCGCTCAAACTCCTCGACCAGGGCATGACCCGTGACCAGATCCTGAAAAAGACCGGGCAGATTGTCGGCGTTGAAAAAGCCAGCCTGGACATCGAAAAAGGCGAAATCTGCGTACTGATGGGCCTGTCCGGCTCCGGCAAATCCAGCCTGTTACGCTGCATCAACGGCCTCAACACCGTCAGCCGTGGCAAGTTGTTCGTCGAGCACGAAGGCAAGCAGATCGACATCGCTTCCTGCACCCCCGCGGAACTGAAAATGATGCGCACCAAGCGCATCGCGATGGTGTTCCAGAAGTTCGCCCTGATGCCTTGGCTGACGGTGCGCGAGAACATCAGCTTCGGCCTGGAAATGCAGGGTCGCCCCGAGAAAGAACGCCGCAAACTGGTGGACGAGAAGCTTGAGCTGGTGGGCCTGACCCAGTGGCGCAACAAGAAACCCGATGAGCTGTCCGGTGGTATGCAGCAACGTGTGGGCCTGGCCCGCGCGCTGGCGATGGACGCCGACATCCTGCTGATGGACGAACCGTTCTCGGCCCTCGACCCGCTGATCCGCCAGGGCCTGCAAGACGAACTGCTGGAACTGCAAAACAAGCTCAGCAAAACCATCGTGTTCGTGAGCCACGACCTCGATGAAGCCCTGAAGCTCGGCAGCCGTATCGCGATCATGAAAGACGGCCGGATCATCCAGTACAGCAAGCCGGAAGAAATCGTCCTCAACCCTGCAGACGACTACGTGCGCACCTTCGTCGCCCACACCAATCCGCTGAACGTACTGTGCGGTCGCAGCCTGATGCGCACTCTGGACAACTGCAAACGCATCAACGGTTCGGTATGTCTCGATCCGGGTGGCGATTCGTGGCTGGACCTGGCCGAAGGCAACACCATCAAAGGCGCACGCCAGAACGGCTCGAGTCTGGACCTGCAGAACTGGATACCGGGGCAAGCGGTTGAAGGTTTGGGTCGTCGGCCAACACTGGTGGACTCCAACATCGGCATGCGCGATGCGCTGCAGATTCGCTACCAGACCGGCAACAAGCTGGTGCTGCATGACAACAACAAGGTTGTCGGGATCCTCGGTGACAGCGAGCTGTACCACGCGCTGCTTGGCAAGAACCTGGGGTAAGAGACAGCAGACACAAAAACGCCGCGAGAGAATCGCGGCGTTTTTGTTAGTGCAGATATTTATCTTGGAATACTGACAACTGTGGCGAGGGAGCTTGCTCCCGCTGGGTTGCGAAGCAGCCCAAAACCCAGACACTGCGGTATTTCAGAGAGATCGCGTTATCCGGATTTGCGACTGCTGCGCAGTCGAGCGGGAGCAAGCTCCCTCACCACAATAGAACTGCGGTGCATCACTGCACCGCATCACCTCAAGTCTCAGCTATAAACCCGGCCTAGAAGCTGCCGATGGCTTTCAAACTGATCGAGCACGTCACGGGTGATCTGATCCTGAGTGAAGCCCATCAAGTCGTAATCCTGGCTGCCGTTGTGCAGGTACACCTCGGCACGGTAGTAACGTGCGCGCGGTTCATCGGCGCTTTCAGCCGACACCGTGTCACTCGCCGCCGCCAGATAACCGTCCAGGCTCACTTCGTAGACAAAAGGGTTGCCCTCTTCCATCTCGATCCGCACGCCCATGCAGCGTTTCGACTTGCCCAGCAACGTCTGCACATCCAGACCCTGAGCACGCAATTGCACAGTCGCATCTTCCAGCGCCGGGCTGACGTGCTTGTCCATGAAACGCTGAACGATCGACTGGTTCGGTTGCAGATCCAGCTGGGTCAGACGCTCGCTGAAACCACGACGACCACGCGCCGCCAGTTCCGCTTGCTCCTGTTCGATTTGCACGTCCTGGCGCATGGCCTTGTGCAAGCCAAACATGAAGAACACCAGCACCACCGAGAACGGCAGCCCCGCCAGCACCACCATGGTTTGCATGGCTTCGAAGTTACCGGCTAACAGCAGGCCGATGGTCACCAGGGTGATCACCACCGACCAGAAAATCCGCAGCCAATGCGGTGCATCTTCGTCGACGTTGCCGCCCTTGCAGGAAAGGTTGGCCATCATCACCGCGCCGGAGTCCGCCGGGGTCAGGAACAGCACGAAACCGACAAAAATCGACACGCCGATCACGACCTTCGATGCCGGGTAATGCTCGAGCAACTGGTAGATCGCCATCGACGGCTGTTCGAGCGCCGTCTTCCCGAGTTCCACCGCCCCATGGTTCATCACCAGGTCCAGGGCCGAGTTACCGAAGATCGACAGCCATGCCAGGGTGAAGCCCAGCGGAATCAGCAGCACACCAGCCACCAGTTCACGCACCGTGCGACCCCGGGAAATACGCGCGATGAACATGCCGACGAATGGCGCCCAGGAAATCCACCAGGCCCAGTAGAACAGGGTCCACAGGCCCAACCAGCGGTCGGACTTCTCACTGTCGCCTTCATACACATAGAGGTCGAAGGTCTTCAGGACCGCACCGTTCAGGTAGTCGCCGATGTTTTGCACAAAGCCGTTGAGCAGGTGCAGGGTCGGGCCGAACAGCAGGACGAAAATCAGCAGACCGCTGAACAGCACGATGTTCAGGTTGGACAGACGGCGAATGCCGTTTTCCACGCCGGACACAGCGGCGATGGTCGCCACGGTGCTCATCACGATGATCACGATCAGCAGGTTAGTGTTGCTGTGTTCCATGCCGAACAGGTTTTCCAGCCCCGACGACACTTGCAGCGAACCGATCCCCAGGTTCGTCACCAGCCCCAGCAGGGTCACGAACATGCCGAAGCCGTCCACCGCATGACCGGCCGCGCCTTTGACCCAACGCTCGCCGACCAGCGGATACAGCGCCGAACGCAACGCCAGTGGCTGGTTATGACGATAGGCAAAGTACGCCACGGCCAGGCCGACCAGTGCGTAGATCGCCCAGCCATGCAGGCCCCAGTGCAGGAACGTCAGCTGCACCGCCTGACGTGCGGCAAGGTTACTGCCGGCCACGCCTTCCGGCGGATTGAAGTAGTGGTCCAGCGGCTCGGACGCACCGAAGTACAGCAAGGAAATGCCGATACCCGAGGAGAACAGCATCCCCGCCCAGGCGCCATAGCTGAAGTCCGGGGTATCGTCCTTGCTGCCCAGCTTGAGCTTGCCGTAGGACGAAAACGCCAGGCCAACCACAAAAACCAGGTAAGCGGCGATCACCACCATGTAATACCAGCCGAAGCTGCGGGACAACCACGCCTGGGCAATGCCGAGCATTCTACCGGCCGCTTGCGGGGCGATGATCAGAATGGCAGTTAATAGCAGGATCAACGCGGTAGAGGTGTAGAACACCCAACCGTTGACCGTCACCTTCTCGGGTGGGGTTTTTATTAGAGAGGCAGAACTCATGGCACAGATGCTCCAGGCAGTGCGAGAGAAGAACACAAGGCAACGCGTTACCCGACCAATCGGTTAGTTGGCAGCCGATCGGCGGGTGATATAAAGACACCCCGAAAAAAGCCCGAAACCCATGGAACGCCATTGCGTGTGGGTTTCGAGCATTTTTAGATGTCGTTTTTCCGCCCACTACGCGTAGGAAAAACCTGTAGGCAGCGACGAATTGTCGCAGATCTTATTCTTTGTTGATTGAACGTTCAATCAAAACAAAATAGACTGGCCCTCAACCCGGTAGGCGTATTTCGTCCACGGGAAGGCCTAAGGAGATGTGCAAGATGCCCAAGGTCGGTATGCAACCCATCCGCCGTCAGCAATTGATCGAAGCCACGTTACAGGCCGTCGATCAGGTCGGGATGGGGGACGCCAGCATTGCGCTGATCGCCCGTTTGGCCGGTGTCTCGAATGGCATCATCAGTCACTACTTTCAGGACAAGAACGGCCTGATCGCCGCCACGGCGCAGTATCTGATGAGTGTCCTCAGCGAGAACGTCACCGCGCGCCGTCAGGCGCTGGAGGACACCAGCCCACGGGCTCACCTCCAGGTGATTATCGAAGGCAACTTCGACGCCAGCCAGGTCAATGGCCCGGCAATGAAAACCTGGCTGGCCTTCTGGGCCACCAGCATGCACCACCCGTCTTTGCACAGGTTGCAGCGGATCAACGATCACCGTCTGTATTCCAACCTGTGCTGCCAGTTCCGCCGTGTGTTGCCGCTTGATCAAGCGCGCAGCGCCGCCCGCGGCCTGGCAGCCCTCATTGACGGTTTGTGGTTGCGCGGTGCGCTGTCGGGAGACGCTTTCGACACCGCGCAAGCGCACCAGATCGCTTACGAATACATGGATTTCCAATTGGCCAAGCAGGTGAGTTAGAGCACACATAATCGCTCAACCCCTGAACCGCTACCGACCGCGATGCCAATGCTATACGGCACGCCCGGTGGTCAACGCCAACCACTTAATGCACTTGCGAGGACACTATGGCCCGTTTCGAACTGCAAAAACTCTACATCGATGGCGGTTACTCCGACGCCAGCAGCGACGCCACCTTCGAAGCCATCAACCCGGCTAACGGTGAAGTCCTCGCAACCGTACAACGTGCGACCAAGGAAGACGTTGAGCGCGCTGTGCTCAGCGCCGAAAAGGGCCAGAAAATCTGGGCTGCAATGACCGCCATGGAGCGTTCGCGCATCCTGCGTCGCGCCGTGGACATCCTGCGCGAGCGCAACGATGAACTGGCCGCCCTGGAAACCCTGGACACCGGCAAGGCGTACTCCGAAACCCGTTACGTCGACATCGTCACCGGCGCTGACGTGCTGGAGTACTACGCAGGCCTGGTGCCGGCCATCGAAGGCGAGCAGATCCCGCTGCGTACCACCTCTTTCGTCTACACCCGTCGCGAGCCGCTGGGCATCGTCGCTGGTATCGGCGCGTGGAACTACCCGATCCAGATCGCCCTGTGGAAATCCGCTCCAGCCCTGGCAGCCGGTAACGCAATGATCTTCAAGCCGAGCGAAGTCACCTCGCTGACCACCCTGAAACTGGCCGAGATCTATACCGAAGCCGGCCTGCCGGCTGGCGTGTTCAACGTGTTGACCGGCAGTGGCCGTGAAGTCGGCACCTGGTTGACCGAACACCCACGCATCGAAAAAGTCTCCTTCACCGGCGGCACCGACACCGGCAAGAAGGTCATGGCCAGCGCTTCCGCCTCGTCGCTCAAAGACGTGACCATGGAACTGGGCGGCAAATCCCCGCTGATCATTTTCGACGACGCCGATCTGGATCGCGCCGCCGACACCGCCATGATGGCCAACTTCTACAGCTCCGGTCAGGTCTGCACCAACGGCACTCGCGTGTTTGTACCGAGCCATCTGAAAGCCGCGTTCGAAGCCAAGATCGTTGAACGCGTTGCGCGCATTCGCGTCGGCAACCCGGAAGACGAAAACACCAATTTCGGTCCTCTGGTCAGCTTCGCCCACATGGAAAGCGTGCTGGGTTACATCGCCAAAGGTAAGGAAGAAGGTGCACGTCTGCTGTGTGGCGGCGAGCGTCTGACCGATGGCGAATTCGCCAAAGGCGCGTTCGTGGCTCCGACCGTATTCACCGATTGCACCGACGAGATGACCATCGTTCGCGAAGAAATCTTCGGCCCGGTGATGAGCATCCTGACCTACGAAACCGAAGAAGAAGTGATCCGTCGTGCCAACGACACCGAGTTCGGTTTGGCGGCTGGCGTCGTCACCAAGGACCTGAACCGCGCTCACCGCGTGATCCATCAACTGGAAGCCGGTATCTGCTGGATCAACGCCTGGGGCGAGTCCGACGCCAAGATGCCGGTCGGCGGCTACAAGCAGTCGGGCGTGGGCCGTGAGAACGGCATCAGCTCGCTGAACAACTTCACACGCATCAAATCGGTACAGGTCGAACTGGGCGATTACGCCTCGGTGTTCTAAGGCGGCATTTGCTTCGCCTGCGAGATCGCTATCGCAGGCAAGCCAGCTCCCACAGGTTTGGCGTCGTTCGCCAAATCTTCGGTGCCCCCGATCTCTGTGGGAGCGTGGCTTGCCCGCGATCGAGTGCGAAGCACTCGCCGACCTGACCAACTTCAAAGAGGGTGCATTCAATGTCCCAAGAATTCGATTACATCATCATCGGTGCCGGCTCGGCCGGTAACACCCTGGCGACCCGTCTGACTGAAGACGAAGGCGTCACCGTCCTGCTGCTCGAAGCGGGCGGCCCGGACTACCGTCTGGATTTCCGCACGCAAATGCCGGCCGCGCTGGCGTTCCCGCTGCAAGGTCGTCGCTACAACTGGGCTTACGAAACCGATCCAGAGCCACACATGGACGGCCGCCGGATGGAATGCGGTCGTGGCAAGGGCCTGGGTGGTTCTTCGCTGATCAACGGCATGTGCTACATCCGTGGTAACGCGATGGACTACGACAACTGGTCGAAACTGCCCGGCCTGGAAGACTGGACCTACCTCGACTGCCTGCCGTATTTCCGCAAGGCGGAAACCCGTGACATCGGCCCGAACGACTACCACGGTGGCGACGGTCCGGTCAGCGTGACCACGCCGAAAGCCGGCAACAATCCGCTGTTCCATGCGATGGTTGAAGCAGGCGTGCAAGCCGGTTACCCGCGTACCGAAGACCTGAACGGCTACCAGCAGGAAGGTTTCGGCCCGATGGACCGCACCGTGACGCCGAACGGCCGTCGTGCCAGTACCGCTCGCGGTTACCTGGACGTCGCCAAGAAGCGTTCGACCCTGACCATCGTCACCCATGCCCTGACCGACAAGATTCTGTTCGAAGGCAAGCGTGCGGTTGGCGTGCGTTACCTGATCGGCGCGGCTGAAGAGCGCGTTGAAGTCCGTGCCCGCAAGGAAGTGTTGCTGTGCTCCGGCGCCATCGCGTCGCCACAGATCCTGCAACGTTCCGGTGTCGGCCCGGCCGAACTGCTGAAAAAGCTCGATATTCCGGTGGTTCATGACCTGCCAGGCGTCGGTGAAAACCTGCAGGATCACCTTGAGCTGTACCTGCAATACGCCTGCACCCAACCGGTCTCGCTGTACCCCTCGCTGCTGCTGCACAACCAACCGGCCATCGGCGCCGAGTGGCTGTTCAACGGCACCGGCATCGGCGCCAGCAACCAGTTCGAAGCCGGCGGTTTCATCCGCACCCGTCCGGAATTCGATTGGCCGAACATTCAGTACCACTTCCTGCCGGTGGCGATTAACTACAACGGCAGCAACGGTGTGAAAGAACACGGCTTCCAGGCGCACATGGGCTCCATGCGTTCGCCAAGCCGTGGTCGCATCCAGGCCAAGTCCAAGGATCCGCGCGAGTACCCGAGCATCCTGTTCAACTACATGGCCACCGAGCAGGACTGGCAGGAGTTCCGCGATGGCATCCGCCTGACCCGTGAAATCATGCAGCAGCCTGCACTGGACGCCTTCCGTGGCCGCGAAATCAGCCCGGGCATTGACGTGCAAACCGACGAGCAACTGGACAAGTTCATCCGCGAGCACGCCGAAACCGCGTTCCACCCGTCCTGCTCGTGCAAGATGGGCACCGACGAGATGGCCGTGGTCGATGGCGAAGGTCGTGTGCATGGGATGCAGGCCCTGCGCGTGGTCGATGCCTCGATCATGCCGATCATCACCACGGGCAACCTGAACGCGCCAACGATCATGATGGCCGAGAAAATCGCCGACAAGATCCGTGGTCGCCAGCCACTGCCGCGCAGCAAGGCCAAATACTACGTGGCCGGTGATGCACCGGTGAAGGGCAAGCCGTTGCGTGATGTGAGCCCTACCGCGCAGTAAGCCGTAACACCGCATCGCGGCCAATCGCGGGCAAGCCCGCTCCCACAGGTTCCGGGGTGGATTCGCAATTTGTGATCCACCCAAGCCCACTGTGGGAGCGGGCTTGCCCGCGATGGGGTCCGACCAGACGCCGCAGGCCAGGTAAACCCTTCCTACACCGCTCCGCCCTTGATCCTACCCCCACGCAGGCCTAATCTAGCGCCACGCAAACGTTTCACCCTCCCCTCGCAACATCGATACGCCGCCACTCCATAACAAGGAGGTTCCCGAATGTTCGATTTCCACCCCCAGCTCAAGCAGCGCTTCGCTGCGTTGCGCACGGGCGCTGAATTTTTTTCGCTGCGATATGTACGCGAGTCCGGCCAGTACCTGTCAGTGCGCAAGAACGTCGCCGAACCGCCGAGCCTGAGCCGGGACGAAGGGGCGATGCTGACTGTTCGGGTCAACGGCGTCGAAGCCTACGCCGCGACCAACGACCTGTCCCTATCCGGCCTGCAAGCTGCACTGGAGAGGGCTGAGCAACAAGCCCGTCGACTCATGCCCCACGCCCTGCTCGACCTGCGCGAGCAAGCCGTCTCCAGCGACCGCGCCGACTATTTCTCACCCAACCTCGACCAGCCCTTCCCGTCCCTGAGCGATTGCTACCAACTGCTCGGCGCCGAATCCGCCGCCGTGCCCAAGGACGAGCGACTGGTGAACTGGCAGGCGAGCATCGGTATCACCAACGTCGAGCAGATTTACCTCAACAACGCCGGTGCCGAATTGCGCCAGGCCCAGCGCTTCGTCTACCCGAGCATGGACGTCACCGCCTACGACGGTAGCGACAGCCAGACCCGCACCCTGGGCCGCGAGAACTTCGGCCAGCAGGGCGGCTTTGATGTGATCAGCCGCTGCGGCCTGGTCGGCTGCGGCCCGAAAGTCGCCGATCAGGCGCTGCAATTGCTGCTGGCGCCGAACACCCCGCAAGGCCCGCGCGACCTGTTACTGATGCCCGACCAGATGATGCTGCAGATCCACGAGTCCATCGGTCATCCGCTGGAACTGGACCGCATCCTCGGCGACGAGCGCAATTACGCCGGCACCAGTTTCATCAAGGCAGAAGACTTCGGCCGCCTGCAATACGGCTCCGAACTGCTCAACGTGACGTTCGACCCGGACATCCCCGAGCAACTCGCCAGCTACGGGCATGACGACGACGGCAGCGCCGCCAGCAAGCAATTTTTGATTAAGGAAGGTTTGCTGCTGCGGCCATTGGGCGGCGCGCTCTCGCAATTTCGTGCCGGCATGGATGGCGTTGCCAACAGCCGCGCCTGCGGCTGGAACCGTCCGCCGATCGACCGCATGGCCAACCTCAACATCGAGCCCGGCGATCAGCCGCTGGAGCAGATGATCGGCAATATCGAGCACGGCATTTTGATGAGCACCAACCGTTCGTGGTCAATCGACGATGCGCGTAACAAATTCCAGTTTGGCTGCGAATGGGGCCAACTGATCGAAAATGGCGAACTCAAGGGCGTGGTGAAGAACCCGAATTACCGGGCGATTTCCGCACAATTCTGGAAAAGCCTCAGCGCTGTCGGCGATGCCAACACCGTCAAAGTGTTAGGCACGCCAAACTGCGGCAAGGGCGAACCGAACCAGGTGATCCGCGTCGGCCATGCGTCGCCGGCCTGTGTGTTCAGCAACGTTGATGTGTTTGGGGGAGATGCCTGATGAGTACGTCCACGAGCACTTCAAAAAGCCAGGCCGATTCGTTCAAGGCCCTGGTCAACTGGCTGCGCGATGCGCTGCGTACGCCTGAACAATTCACCCTCAGCTACGCCGCCGAATCGTCGGCCTTCGTGCGTTTCAACCACGCCAAGGTCCGTCAGGCCGGACAGGTGCAGCAGGCGAGCGTCGGTTTCAAACTGATCAACGATGGACGTCATGCCGACCTGAATATCACGCTGTCAGGCGACTCCGAAATCGACCTTCAGCGCTTGGCCGAAGGTCTTCAGCAGTTGCGCGAAACCCTGCCACTGTTGCCTCAGGACCCATACCTGCTGCTCAACCAGAATGACTGGCAGAGCAACAACGTGCAGGATCATCCCCTGCCGGATACCGAGCAGGTGGTCGCTGAAATCACTCAGGCTGCCGAGGGGTTGGACCTGGTGGGTTTCTATGCCGCCGGGCCGATCAGTCGCGGCTTCGCCAGTTCCTCGGGCGCGTTCGGCTGGCATCAGGCCAACAGCTTCAACTTCGATTTCAGCCTGTTCCATGAAAACGGTCAGGCGGTGAAAGCCAGCTATGCCGGGCACGACTGGAACAGCGAAGGGTTTGCCAGACGTTTCCAGCAGGCCCGCGAGCAGTTGGCGTTTCTGGGGCGGCCGTTGCGCACGCTGGCGCCGGGTCAGTACCGCGCTTACCTCGCGCCGGCGGCCCTGGAAGAAATCATGGGCATGCTCAGCTGGGGCGGGTTCTCGGCGCAGTCGATTGCCAGCAAGAGCAGTCCTTTGCAGAAGCTCTACGGTGGCGACAGTTCGTTCAGCCCGTTGGTGTCTCTGGATGAAAAAGTCAGCGGCTCCCTGAGCCCGGCGTTTTCAGGCGAAGGTTATCCGCGCAGTGATCTGAGCCTGATTGTCGAGGGCAAGGCCGGCGCACAACTGGTCGGCTCACGCAGCGCCGCCGAATACGATTTGACCGCCAACGGTGCCAGCGGCGGTGAAGCGCCGAGTGCGTTGAACATGGCGGCCGGGGTGTTGCCTGATGCCGAGATTCTCAAGCAACTGGGCACCGGTTTGTACATCAGCAACCTGTGGTACCTGAACTACTCGGACCAACCGGCGGCGCGCCTGACCGGCATGACACGGTTCGCGACCTTCTGGGTCGAGAACGGCGAGATTCAGGCGCCGGTCAGCACCATGCGTTTCGATGACAGCGCCTACAGCTTGCTGGGTTCGCAGTTGGAAGCGTTGACCGAGGAACGCGAGCTGTTGTTGTCGGCCAGCACGTACAGCCAGCGGAACACGTCTTCGGCGTTGCTGCCCGGCGCGCTCGTCAGCCGATTGACCTTGACCCTGTAAACACAAAACTGTGGCGAGGGAGCTTGCTCCCGCTGGGTTGCGAAGCGACCCCCTAGATCGGCAAACGCGTTCTATCAGACATACCGCATTCGCCGGATTTACGACTGCTACGCAGCCGAACGGGAGCAAGCTCCCTCGCCACAGGGTTCAACGTCAGCCATGAATCTGCATTAACCCACAAGAGGTCCCATGCCCAACCGCCCACCTCTCGACGCTGTCACGGCCCGCTGGTTGCCGTGGGTCGTTGCCATTGCCTTCTTCATGCAGTCCCTCGACGGGACGATCCTCAACACCGCCCTCCCCGCCATGGCCCGTGACCTGGCCGAAGACCCGTTGCGCATGCAGGGGGTGATCATCGCCTACATGCTCACCGTCGCGTTACTGATCCCCGCCTCCGGCTGGATCGCCGACCGTTTCGGCACCAAAAAAATCTTCTTCGGCGCCATCCTGTTGTTCAGCATCGGCTCATTGCTCTGCGCCTTGTCGAGCACTCTGAGCATGCTCATCGGCGCCCGGGTGATCCAGGGCCTGGGCGGCGCCTTGATGCTGCCGGTCGGACGATTGGTGGTGCTGCGTGCGTATCCGCGCTCGGAGCTGGTGCGAATCATGGGGTTCATTACCATCCCTGGCCTGCTCGGCCCGCTGATCGGCCCGACCATGGGCGGCTGGATGGTGCAATACCTGACCTGGCACTGGATCTTCCTGATCAACCTGCCGGTGGGCGTCCTCGGTTGCTACGCGGTATGGAAATTCATTCCCGACCTGCGCGGCAGCGAGCGCACCCGCTTCGATAGCATGGGCTTTTTGCTGTTCGGCGCGGCGATGGTGCTGATCACCATCGCCATGGAAGGCCTCGGCGAACTGCACCTGCCGCACTTGCGGGTGATGTTGCTGCTGTTTGGCGGCATGGCGTGTCTGGCGGCGTATTGGCTGCGGGCCGGGCACATCGACAATCCGCTGTTTGCGCCATCGCTGTTCAAGACCCGGACCTTCGCCGTGGGCATCCTCGGCAACCTGTTCGCCCGGCTGGGCAGCGGCGCATTGCCGTTTCTGGTGCCGTTGCTGCTGCAAGTGGCGCTGGGTTATTCGCCGTCACAGGCCGGGATGAGCATGCTGCCCCTGGCGGCGGCCGCGATGGTCGCCAAGTCGGTGGCGCGGCCGTTGATCGAGCGTTTCGGCTACCGCATCGTGCTGACCGGCAACACACTGGCGTTGGGAATCATGCTGGCAAGCATGGGCCTGGTCAGCGAGCAGACGCCGTATTGGCTGCTGCTGGCTCAGTTGGCGGTTCTGGGGGCGATCAATTCCTTGCAGTTCACCGCGATGAACACCGTCACCCTGATCGACCTCGACGACGCCAGCGCCAGCAGCGGCAACAGTTTGCTGTCGGTGGTCGCGCAACTGTCCCTGAGCCTCGGCGTGGCCTGCGCGGGTGCCCTGCTCGGCGGCTTCACGGCGGAGATCGGCAATGACGGCGTGGACACGGTTCTGGGCGCGTTCCAGCTGACGTTCGTGACGGTCGGAGTCATGGCGATGCTGGCTGCAACCATCTTCTCGCAGCTGTCGAGAGAAGACGGACGGCGCGTCAAACGTCCGGAACAGCACATAGAGCCTTAGGGCGAATGGCCATGGGACTGATACACTGCGCGACATTTTGTTTTGCAGGCCAGTCCCGTGACCACCATCGCCACCGCTTTTAATACTTTGCCGCTGTCCGCCGCCATGCTGGCTAACCTCGACTCCCTCGGTTATGCCCAGATGACGCCGATCCAGGCGCAAAGCTTGCCGGTGATCCTCAAGGGGATGGACCTGATCGCCCAGGCCAAGACCGGCAGCGGCAAGACCGCGGCCTTCGGTATCGGCCTGTTGAACCCGATCAATCCGCGCTTTTTCGGTTGCCAGGCGCTGGTCATCTGCCCGACCCGTGAGCTGGCCGACCAGGTTGCCAAGGAAATCCGCCGTCTGGCCCGTTCCGAAGACAACATCAAGGTCCTGACCCTGTGCGGCGGCGTGTCGTTCGGTCCGCAGATCGGTTCGCTGGAACACGGCGCGCACATCATCGTCGGCACCCCGGGGCGCATTCAGCAGCACCTGCGCAAGGGTTCGCTGGTACTCCACGGCCTGAACACCCTGATCCTCGACGAAGCCGACCGCATGCTCGACATGGGTTTCTACGATTCCATCGAAGAAATCATCGCCCAGTGCCCGGAACGTCGCCAGACCCTGCTGTTCTCTGCCACTTACCCGGTAGGCATCAAGCAGTTGGCCTCGAAATTCATGCGTAACCCGCAGCAAGTGAAGGCCGAGGCATTCCACGACGACACCCAGATCGAACAACGCTTCTACGAGATTTCCCCGGAAGAGCGCATGAACGCCGTGGTTAAAGTCCTCGCGCATCATCGTCCGGCTTCCTGCGTCGCGTTCTGCTTCACCAAGCAGCAGGTTCAGGAAACCGTCGATCACCTGACCGCCAAAGGCATTTCCGCAGTCGGCCTGCACGGCGATCTGGAACAGCGTGACCGCGACCAGGTCTTGGCGATGTTCGCCAACCGCAGCACGTCGGTACTGGTTGCCACCGACGTCGCCGCGCGCGGTCTGGATATCGATGCGCTGGACATGGTGATCAACGTCGAACTGGCCCGTGACTCGGAAATCCACATTCACCGCGTTGGCCGTACCGGTCGTGCCGGTGAGAAAGGTATCGCGATCAGCCTGGTCGCTCCGTCCGAAGCCCATCGCGCCCAGGCTATCGAGCAACTGCAGAAGTCGCCGCTGAGCTGGGATCAGCTGGACAACCTGAAATCCCAGGGCGGCGCACCGCTGCTACCGGTAATGAGCACGCTGTGCATTGGTGCGGGCCGTAAAGACAAGGTGCGTCCGGGTGACATTCTCGGCGCACTGACCGGCGACGCCGGTATTCCGGGCGCTCAGGTCGGCAAGATCGCGATTTTCGACTTCCAGGCGTATGTGGCTGTGGAACGTGGAATCGCCAAGCAAGCCTTGCAACGCCTGAACGACGGCAAGATCAAAGGCCGCTCGTTGCGCGTGCGCATCCTCTAACCTGATCGTTCCCACGCTCTGCGTGGGAATGCATCCCGTGACGCTCCGCGTCACATAACGGCGGACGCAGAGCGTCCATGGCGGCATTCCCACGCAGAGCGTGGGAACGATCATTGTGTGAGGACACCGTTTTGCGTTCTACCGAAGTCGTGATCATTGGCGCTGGCGCCGCAGGGTTGATGTGTGCGCTGACCGCCGCCGGGCGCGGGCGCAAGGTGATGTTGCTTGACCACGCGAACAAGGCCGGCAAGAAAATCCTGATGTCGGGCGGTGGCCGCTGCAATTTCACCAACATGTACACCGAACCGGGCAATTTCCTCTCGCAGAACGCACATTTCTGCAAATCCGCCCTGGCGCGCTACACCCAATGGGACTTCATCGGCATGGTCGCCAAGCATGGTGTGCCGTACCACGAGAAAAAACTCGGTCAGCTGTTCTGCGACAACAAATCCAGCGACATCCTTGAGATGCTGCTCAACGAATGCGACCAGGTCGGCGTGAGCTTGCACCTGGACACCTCGATCCAGACCATCGAAAAACTCGAAAGCGGCTACCTGCTGGACACCACGCTGGGCCAGATCACCTGCGAATCCCTGGTGATCGCCACCGGCGGCCTGTCGATTCCGACCCTCGGCGCCACCGGCTTCGGTTATCAAGTCGCCAAGCAGTTTGGCCACGATTTGCTGCCGACCCGCGCAGGCTTGGTGCCGTTCACCATCACCGATCAGCTCAAGGCGCTTTGCACCGAGCTGTCCGGCACCTCAGTGGACTGCCTGGTGAGCTGCAACGACCAGAGCTTTCGCGAGAACATCCTGTTCACTCACCGTGGCCTCAGCGGTCCGGCGATTTTGCAGATTTCTTCGTTCTGGGAATCCGGCGACACGGTAGAGATCAACCTGATGCCGGACCACGACGTGCCGACCTGGCTGCAACAACAGCAGGCCGAACGCCCGAACAGCGAGTTGAAAACCCTGCTCGGTGAAATCTTCACCAAGAAGATGGCCAACCTGCTCGCGGACAACTGGTTTGTCTCCAAACCGATGAAGCAGTACACCCACGCCGAACTGGCGGATATCGCCGAAAAACTGGCGAGCTGGAAAGTCGTACCGGCCGGCACTGAAGGCTACCGCACTGCCGAAGTAACCCTGGGCGGCGTCGACACGCGTGAAGTGTCGTCCAAGACCATGGAATCGCTGAAGAGCCCCGGTTTGTATTTCATCGGCGAAGTGCTCGACGTCACCGGGCATCTCGGCGGCTTCAACTTCCAGTGGGCCTGGGCCTCCGGTTACGCAGCCGCGCAGTACGTCTGACTCAACCAATAACCTGTGGGAGCGAGCCTGCTCGCGATAGCGGTCTGACAGTCGACATCAATGTTGAATGTGCCGGCCTCATCGCGAGCAGGCTCGCTCCCACATTTGTTATGCGTTGATCTCTGAAGGAACAGATTTTGCTGTCAGATGTGATCGGCGCCATTGCGTCGGCGTCATTAGTGGCTCAATTTAGCGTCATTGCCTCGGAAGGCCTTCGCACTTCATGCCATCGACCACATTTCGTCAGTCTCTGCGTCGCCTCTGGGCGCTGGATAAATTCAGTTATAGCGTGCGGGTATTCATCGCCCTGACCGGCAGCATGGCGCTGTGTTGGTATCAGGATCAAATGGGGCTGCTGATCCCGTTGTTCCTGGGAATCATCGCCAGCGCCCTGGCCGAAACCGACGACAGCTGGCAGGGTCGCCTCAATGCGCTGGCCGTGACGCTGGTGTGTTTTATGGTCGCCGCCCTGTCCGTCGAGCTGCTCTTCCCCTACCCCATCCTCTTTATCATCGCCTTCGCACTGGCCAGCTTCTGTCTGACCATGCTTGGCGCGTTGGGCGAACGTTATGGCGCGATTGCTTCGGCGACACTGATTCTGTCGGTCTACACCATGATCGGCGTGGACCAGCGCGGCGGCGCAGTCACCGATTTCTGGCACGAGCCGGTGCTTCTGGTGGCCGGTGCGGCGTGGTATGGCTTGCTCTCGGTGCTGTGGCAGGCGATGTTTTCCAACCAGCCGGTGCAGCAGAGCCTGGCGCGACTGTTCCGTGAATTGGGTTATTACCTGAAACTGAAGTCGTCGCTGTTCGAGCCGATCCGGCAGATGGATGTAGAGGCGCGACGACTGGAACTGGCCCAGCAGAACGGTCGTGTGGTTGCTGCATTGAACGCTGCCAAGGAAATCATTCTGCACCGGGTCGGCGATGGCCGACCAGGCTCGAAGCTCAGCCGTTACCTGAAGCTGTACTTCCTCGCCCAGGACATTCACGAGCGCGCCAGTTCTTCGCACTACCCCTACAACGCTCTGGCCGAAGCGTTCTTCCACAGCGACGTGCTGTTCCGCTGTCAGCGCCTGCTGCGCCAGCAAGGCAAGGCTTGCCGCGCACTGGCCGAGTCGATCCAGATGCGTCAGCCGTTCACTTATGACGCAAGCTTCGCCGAGGCCCTGAGCGACCTGCACGCCTCCCTCGAACACCTGCGCATCCAGAGCAATCCGGCCTGGCGCGGTCTGTTGCGTTCGCTGCGGGCACTGGCCGCCAACCTCGGCACCCTTGACCGTTTGCTCAGCGACGCCAGCAACCCCGATGCGCTCGCAGACGCCACCGACAGCAGTCTGCTCGACCGCTCACCCCGCAGCCTCAAGGATGTCTGGATACGCTTGCGCACACAGCTGACGCCGACATCCTTGCTGTTCCGCCACGCCCTGCGCCTGCCCCTGGCGTTGAGCATCGGCTACGCGATGGTGCATTTGATCCACCCCTCGCAAGGTTACTGGATCATCCTCACCACGCTGTTTGTCTGTCAGCCGAACTACGGCGCCACCCGCCGTAAACTTGGCCAGCGGATTATCGGCACCGCCATCGGCCTGACCGTGGCCTGGGCGCTGTTCGATCTATTCCCGAACCCGTTGATCCAGTCGAGCTTCGCCATCGTTGCCGGGGTGGTGTTCTTTACCAACCGCACCACCCGCTACACCTTGGCGACTGCCGCAATCACGATCATGGTGCTGTTCTGCTTCAACCAGGTGGGGGACGGTTACGGGCTGCTCCTGCCGCGACTGTTCGATACCTTGCTCGGCAGCCTGATCGCCGGGCTGGCGGTGTTCCTGTTTCTGCCGGACTGGCAGGGTCGACGCCTGAACAAAGTGCTGGCTAATACCCTGACCTGCAACAGCATTTACCTGCGCCAGATCATGCAGCAATACGCCGTCGGTAAAAGCGACGACCTGGCTTATCGCCTCGCCCGACGTAACGCGCACAACGCCGACGCCGCATTGTCGACGACGCTGGCCAACATGCTGATGGAGCCGGGGCATTTCCGTAAGGAAGCGGATGTCGGTTTCCGTTTCCTGGTGCTGTCGCACACCTTGCTCAGCTATTTGTCGGGGTTGGGGGCGCACCGCGAAACCCAATTACCGTCGGACGTGCGTGCGCATTTGATCGACGGTGCCGGCGTGAGCCTGGCCGCCAGCATCGACGAAATCGCCCAGGGCCTGGCGAGTAAACAACCGATTGAGATTCAGAGCGATGAGGAAGAGGCGCTAGCCAACGGGCTGGAGCAAATGCCGGATGAAATCGATGAAGGCCAGCGGTTGGTGCAGACGCAACTGGCGTTGATCTGCCGGCAACTGGGGCCGTTGCGGACGTTGGCGGCGCATCTCATTAAAGACACCAACGAAACCTGAGATTTGTAGTGACTGGGCCGGCCTCTTCGCGAGCAGGCCCGCTTGTGTCTTGCGCAGGAATTAGACTGAGGGTGAGAGCGGGCTTGCTCGCGAAAAGGCCATCCGCCTCACCACAAAACCCGGATCAACCCACCTCACATCCCATGCTGCCTGAGCAACTTGTCATAACTCCCATCGGCCTTCATCGCCGCAATCTCGCGGTCGAAACCGGCGACGATCTGTTCATGCTGCGGATTCTTCAGGCTCACCAGAATGTGCAGGCTGTTCTCGCTCAACGGCTTGGGTAAAAACTCCACGGCATTGCGCACTTTGGACGATTCCCGAGCGAGGTAATACTTGGCGACGAACTCATCTTCCAGGGTCAGCTTGACCCGGTCGGCCGCGACCATGCGCACGGCCATGGCGAAGTTATGCACCGGGACTTTCTGCAGCGACACATCATCGTCAAACTCGTGCGAATAGGCATAACCGCGTACCACCGCTATCGGGTAGGTGTGCAGTTGTTGCAGATTGTTGAATTCGATCGGCGCGTCTTTACGCTTGAGAAAGCGCACGCGGTTGAGCAGGTACTCACCAGAAAACTGCCCCAGCTTCGTGCGCTCGTCGGCGTACCAGGCGTTGACCAGCACGTCGTAACGCCCCTCGCCGACCCCAAACAAGGCTCGCGCCCACGGCACCTGTTCGAAATCACTGGCATAACCGGCCCGGGCCAGCGCGGTACTGACGATGTCCGTGGCCAATCCGCCATTGACCAGCATGGCGTCGGTAAAAGGTGGCCAGGCATCAGCTACCAGACGCAGCTTTTCCGCTGCCGCGCTCTGTGTCAGCAACAGCAATCCAATCCAAGCAAACGCTCGATGTAATCGCGGCATGCCAGAAAATCCTTAGCGGGCGGGCTGCCCGACGTCTTTTTCAGCCAAAACTCCAGGGCCCCTCTACCGGCATAACCCAGGTCCTAACATTAGCTCATTGAGGCCATTGCACAGCGCTTCATCGCAGATTACACAAAGAAGACAACCTCGCGAGAAATGAATGATGGCATTTTGGCCTTTATCACAGATTTCTCTGCCATCAAGACATCCCGCGTCAGGGCGCTTAGTATCGGAACAACGTTGTTCAAGGAATGTGAAGATGACAATCGATTGGGTCTGCAAACACCACAGCAATCTGGGCAAAGAACAGCTGTACGCCATTTTGCAGCTGCGCGCCGAGGTGTTCGTCGTCGAGCAGAAATGCATTTATCAGGACATCGATGGTCAGGACCTGGAAGGTGACACCTGCCATTTGATGGGCTGGGACGGGGATCGTCTGATGGCTTACCTGCGCTTGCTCGACCCGGAGTTACAGGGCGGCGACGTGGTGATCGGCCGGGTGATCATTGCCCCCGCTGCTCGCGGCACCGGGCTTGGGCATGAAATGATGAGCCAAGCGTTGAAACAGGCCGAGAAGCACTGGCCTGAAATGCCGATCTATCTCTCGGCTCAGGCGCATTTGCAGGGGTACTACGGGCGGTACGGGTTTGTGGTGGTGGGAGAGGAATACCTGGAAGATGACATTCCGCATATCGGGATGCGCCGCCCGTAAGGGCCCCTTCGCGGGCAAGCCCCACACACATTAGTCCTGTGAACGCAGTTCCAGTGTGGGAGCGGGCTTGCCCGCGAAAGCGTCAGCCGAATCACCACAAGCGCTCAGGGGTATTCCAGCACCGCTTTGATCTGCCGCAGATTACGCTCGATCCACCCCCGATCAATCGCCCCCCACTCGCGAATCCGATAGCGTCCCGCATGGTTGCGCGCGCCCTCTTCCTGCTCGAATTCACACATGATATCCAGATCCGCCAACGCCGCGATGGTGTCCTGGGCCGTGCGCCGGGGCATGCCGGTCACTTCGGTCAATGCCGGGACGCTGCTGGCCAGTCCGCTGTCGATCAGGTACGCCACGTACAACCGGCGGTAGAAGCTGCTCTTGGTCTTGCTCACGTCCATCCATGCGCTCCTTATAGAAGAGCCTTCGGCAGCGCCCACAAGCGCGTAGGAGCTGCCGAAGGCTGCGATCTTTTGATCTTGATCTTTCAGTGCATATCCCGCCACGTCAGGTACACCCGCAAATCGAACTCCACCTGGTGATACCCCGGCAACATGTGTTCGCACAGTTTGTAGAACGCCTTGTTGTGATCCGACTCTTTGAAGTGCGCCAGCTCATGCACCACGATCATTTTCAGAAACTGCGGCGCCGCATCCTTGAACAGCGAGGCGATGCGAATTTCTTTCTTGGCCTTGAGCTTGCCACCCTGCACCCGGGAGATCGCGGTGTGCAGGCCGAGCGCGCGGTGGGTCAGGTCCAGGCGGTTGTCGAATAACACCTTATCGATGGCCGGGGCGTTACGCAGGTATTCCTGCTTGAGGTCCAGGGCATAGGCGTACAGCGCCTTGTCGCTCTGCACCCCGTGCTTTTCCGGATAGCGCTGGCTCAGGTAATCGCCCAGCCGACTTTCGGCGATCAACTGGCGCACCTGGTCCTGCAACGCAGCGGGGTAGGCCTGGAGGTATTTCAACACAGTCATTGGGGCGGCAACACGCGTCACGAAAAGGTCGCCAGTGTAGCGAATTCAACTCGTCAGCGCGCTCCAGTCGAACGGTTCGACAAAGTGACGGGTGTCCTCGGCCATCAACGGCCGCGCTACCAGAAAACCCTGTACATACTGGCAACCGTTGGCCTGCAGCCACTCATATTGCGCCACGGTTTCAACCCCTTCGGCAATCACCAGCAGACCGAACTGTTTGCACAAATCGATGACACTGCGCGCCAGCGCCGCATCCCGTGCGGACCCCGGCAACCGGGCAATCAAATGCCGGTCGAGTTTGAGCGTGTCCAGTTCCAGATCTCGCAAGTGCGCCAGCGAACAAGCCCCGGAGCCGAAGTCATCCAGCGCCACCCGCACCCCCAGATTGCGCAACAAGCGCAGTTGTTTGCGGGTTTCATCGGGGTTATGCATCAAGGCCTCTTCCGTGACCTCCACCTCCAGCTGACGCGGCTTCAAACCATGACGCTCCAATACCTGACGCAACTCGGTGACCAGGTTGGGCAAACCGAACTGCGTGCTGCTCAAACTGACACCCAACACCAGATCTTCGGCAAATAACGTTTCCCAGGCTTTTCGCTGTTTGGCCCCGCGATGATAAATCCAGCTGCCCAGGCGACTGATCAACCGCGCCTCTTCCAGCAACGGCAAAAACAGCCCCGGCGGTACATCGCCGACACTCGGATGCTGCCAGCGCAGCAACGCCTCGAACCCGCGAATCCGGCCATCGGCAATGGCCACCTGAGGCTGATACACCAGGTTGAAATCGCGGTTCTCGATGGCCGTGCGCACGCTTTCTTCGAGCATCAGCCGCGAGCGCGCCCGGCCGTTCATTTCGTGATCGTAGAAACGATATTGCTGACGCCCAGCACGCTTGGCTTCGTACATGGCAATGTCGGACGCGCGCATTAATCCGTCCAGATTAGCCCCGCAATCGGGGTAAGTGGCAATGCCGATGCTGGCGCCCAAGACGATGTCCATGCCTTCGATTTGCTGACAGATCGACACCCGCTCGATGAGTTTCTCGGCAATCTTTGCTGCTTGCTCGGGGAGTTCAAGATCCAGCAGCGCGGTGAACTCATCGCCGCCCATCCGCGCCAGAATGTCGAAAGGCCGCAGACACGCCTTCAACTGCTCGGACACCCAACGCAGCACCCGGTCGCCGGCATCGTGACCGAGGGAATCGTTAACCCGCTTGAAGCCGTCGAGGTCCAGGTACAACAGCACCCACGTGCTGTCGGAGCGTTCGCCACGCAGCAGCAGGTTTTCAACGGTCTGATAGAAACCCCGGCGATTGAGCAGCCCGGTCAGCGGGTCGGTCACCGCCTGGAACTCCAGCTGCTGATGCAGATGGCGCACCACCGACATGTCCAGCACCGTCACCACCATGGCGTGTTGTTCGATGGGTAACGGCGCACAGGACAACGCTACCGGCACTTGCTGGCCGGGCGCCGTGCGCAGCAACGCATCGTGCAGGCGCAGGGTTTCACCGCGCTTGTAGCCGGCAAACAATTCGGAGTCGACCCAGATCGGGATGTGCGGTTTTTGCAGGAAATCCAGAAACTCTTTGCCTTGCAGGTCGTGCACCGTGGCATTGAGCAGGCGAGACATCGCCGGGTTGGCAAAGCGAATCAGCCCGTCCTCGCCCACCACTAGAATGCCTTCGGCGGCATTATCCAGCACCGAGGCATTGAAGGCTCGGGCGACTTCCAGGTCATGACTCAACCGCTGCAAGGCACGGCGATTACGCTGGTGCTCCAGCAAGGCCTGGACTTTGGGTTTGAGAATTTGCGGGTCGAACGGTTTGAACAGGTAATCCACCGCGCCACTGGCATAGCCCTTGATCACAGCATCCTGGGACTGTTCGTTGGCGGTGAGGAAAATGATCGGCGTGAGGCGGGTTCGCTGGCTGCCACGCATCAGACGCGCCACTTCGAAACCGTCCATGCCCGGCATCTGCACATCCAGCAGCACCAGGTCGACATCGTGTTCGAGTAACAGGCCAAGGGCCTCAAAGCCGGAAGCCGCGGTGATGACCTGCCAGTCCTGGCGCTGTAACAAGGCGCGCATGCTGATCAGGTTTTCAGGGTAATCATCAACAATTAAAAGGATTGAGCTGCCTTCATCTGGCGTAAGTTGTGCGCATTCCATGCTGCATCTCTTGTTCGGGAACTCAGGCCGGCCTCTTGTGAAAACCGGACATATGTTGCGACTTCACTCTAGCCCCGGATCCGCGAAAGCAGAAGCTGCCGGTGTGCCATCACTCAAGCAAAGTTTCAGAAGCCGACTAACGGTCAGTCCTACAGCCCCCGGAAACCGGGAAAGATGGCATTTCGACAGGATGTTGACGCCAACCATCTGCCGGACGGGCGTTAACAAAGCTGTCTTCTACGCTTATAAAGACCCCCCGAAGGCACGTGCTAGAGCGCCTGGCACGTGCGTGCAGCAAAAAATGTGGAAGTTTGAATATGATCGATCTCGCAACCTGGAACCTCAGTGTTCCTGTCGGCAGCCCGCCGTATACCGTCGAAACAGCCAAGCTGGTGGACGGCTTCAAGGATCAATACTTCCACTCCGATACCGGCACGTTGTTTTTCTGGTCTCCGGTGACCGGCTCCCGCACTGAAAACGCGATTTACCCTCGCACCGAACTGCGCGAAACCTACAGCAATGGCACGCTGAAAAACTGGTACTACCCCGACGCGGACAATTCCCTGCGTGCGACCCTTTCGGTCAGCAAGGTACCCAGCTCGGGCAAGATCGTTATTGGCCAGATCCACGCCTACAACAGCCAGAAGCCCATGGTGAAGGTCGAGTATCAATATAAAGACTACAGCACGACCGGCAACATCGTCGCCAAAGTGCGCATGCACCCCGACGACGACACCCCCCGGGTCATCACCATCGCCACCGGCGTGAAACTCAATCAGGAATTCTCCTACCTCATCCACCTCAGCCCGGGCGGTGCATTAGGCATCAGTGCGGCGGGCTACCAGTGGGACACCGACATCAGCGCGATGTGGCGTGATAAGCCGTTGTACTTCAAGGCCGGGGTCTATGTGCAGGACAACACCGGGTACACCAGCGAGGGCGGGGAAGTGACGTTCAGCAAACTGGATATCGATCACGATACGTAATCGCCTTCACCCCTAAAAGATCGCAGCCTTCGGCAGCCTCGTAGGAATCGACCCATTGTGGCGAGGGAGCTTGCTCCCGCTGGGCTGCGCAGCAGCCCCTCTTTTTGAGGGCCGCTTCGCGCCCCAGCGGGAGCAAGCTCCCTCGCCACAGGTTCTTTATGTCCAACTCCAGCTCTTCACTGATCGGCTCAGGCCCCATTTAAACGCCCACGTTTAAAGACACTCAGCGTAATTCATGAAGCCTACAACGGCTTGCGTCGTCGCCTACAGGTACGCCAGAACCCGCCGGCTTGTGCGCCTGGGAGGCCAGACGTAACTTGATTCGCGTCACTGATTCGTAGTGATCGGGTTTAGTAGCCCGGCGTGTCCACCAACGTACAAGCGTCATTTAGTCAGGCATTTGCCTGTACTTGATGGTGGCTGTGCGCATAGCGCCCTCGGGTGCGCCGGGATTTTGATGGATTCGCCCGGTCGACTAACTTGCGCACAGCCGCCACCCTAATAAGATGGTCAGCCCGACACGGGAACCCCGGTAAATCTAAACTTACCGGGGTTCTCACTGACTTGCGGAGACCTCACATCGCAAGACCCTGCTGGGCATCGCCCAAGTGGTCATGCTCGGCGAACTGGCGGTGAACCAGGCGCTGGACCACGTCGAACCGAAGGAGTAATCGCGGCCCGGTTGGAGCAAGGCGAGCAAACTTGCTTCCAATACAAAACCCGCCTCTCAGCGGGTTTTTATCAACGCAGCTTAACGCTCAGGCTCAATTCACCTTAGCGTTCAACTCACTGAACAAGGGACGATTAAATAAGTCCGCCCCTTTTCTTCCTTTTGATAACTAAATCACTACGATCATACCGGATTAAATTGCCACTGCTGATAGCTATCTTCTTCGGTTTGATCATCCCACTGAATACAGTAGCGATCGTTGGCCGTACTTCGATCCTGCGGACCGATGTACATTCCTGAATTAATGTTGCGAATCAACCAATTGCCATTAGGGAGCGGTTTGAAGTCCCACTCCTGAAACGCCAACCCTTGAGTATGATACTGAATGACCGTGGCCCCGTTACCGGTACTTTGGCCGCGAATGCAAGCGACTCTCATGCTGTACTGATTGAACAGGACCCAAGAGGTGCTTCTAAACTGGATGATCTGCCAGACTTGTGGGTTTTCGAGCGTTGGCTTGTCGAGTCTGTCGCGAATGGTCAGACTTGCATTATCGTTGGGCCAGTTTGAGGCATCACCCTCAATACTCAAATAACGTCCACTTTTTATGTTCTGTATCATTACTCTAGCGTGGGGTTGTCTAGGATCGAAAGACATTCAATTTACCTTCCTTGTAAGTGACCACGTTGCGAACATAAGGCCCTGCCCGTGGCCTGTCGGCAGGGTCAACTTAGTACACTTTTCGGAGCGGCGATTCATGAACCATAGAACAGCTCATCGGTATTCGCCAACGGCCCATTCTCTTACCCCACTCATAAGGACGGCGCTCCAGCGCGATCACCATTTGATTCACTGAGCATAAGCTGCGCCGCGTAAATCTCCGCCCACAAAAAACCCGCCTCACGGCGGGTTTTTAATCAGCGGCGGTTTCTCGCTCAGGCTTAGTTAACCTTAGCGTTCAACTCACCTTTCAGGTAACGCTGATACATCCCTTCCAACGAGATCGGCTTGATCTTCGAAGCATTACCGGCAGTACCGAACGCTTCATAACGAGCGATACATACATCACGCATCGCGGTCACGGTAGCACCAAAGAACTTACGCGGATCGAATTCGCTAGGGTTGGTAGCCATCAGGCGACGCATCGCGCCGGTGGAGGCCAGGCGCAGGTCGGTGTCGATGTTGACCTTGCGCACGCCGTGCTTGATGCCTTCGACGATTTCTTCAACCGGTACGCCGTAGGTTTCTTTGATGTCGCCGCCGTACTGGTTGATGATCGCCAGCCACTCTTGCGGAACCGAAGACGAACCGTGCATCACCAGGTGGGTGTTCGGGATGCGTTTGTGGATTTCTTTGATGCGGTCGATGGCCAGTACGTCGCCGGTAGGTGGCTTGGTGAACTTGTAGGCGCCGTGGCTGGTGCCGATCGCGATGGCCAGGGCATCGACTTGGGTGCGTTTGACGAAGTCAGCGGCTTCTTCCGGGTCGGTCAGCATTTGGCTGTGATCCAGAACGCCTTCGGCGCCGATGCCGTCTTCTTCACCGGCCATACCGGTTTCCAGCGAACCCAGGCAGCCCAGCTCGCCTTCTACCGAAACGCCGCAGGCGTGAGCCATGGCTACGGTTTGTTGGGTAACGCGGACGTTGTAGTCGTAGTCGGTCGGGGTCTTGCCGTCTTCGCCGAGGGAGCCGTCCATCATCACCGAGCTGAAGCCCAGCTGGATGGAGCGCTGGCAGACGTCAGGGCTGGTGCCGTGGTCCTGGTGCATGCACACCGGGATGTGCGGGAATTCTTCGATGGCCGCCAGGATCAGGTGACGCAGGAACGGGGCGCCTGCGTATTTGCGAGCACCGGCCGAAGCCTGGACGATCACCGGGGAGTCAGTCTTGTCAGCGGCTTCCATGATGGCGCGCATCTGCTCAAGGTTGTTGACGTTGAAGGCTGGAACTCCGTAGCCGAACTCGGCTGCGTGGTCCAGCATCTGGCGCATGCTGATAAGTGCCATTGTGTGTGTCTCTCCCGGTTGAGGGTCGTTAATCGTGCCAGCCTGCCGTAGCGGCGGCGGCTATTCAAGTTATTGCAGATCGGGGGTTGGCCCGGGCTGCGGATTCGGTGTAACTAAAATCTCAAGAACTACACAGACCCACTGTGGGAGCGAGCCTGCTCGCGATAGCGGTCTTGCAGTCAACAGTGCAGCGACTGTCAGACCGCTATCGCGAGCAGGCTCGCTCCCACATCAGGTCCGTGGTGTGTCAGTTACTGCGCTTTACAACCGCGGCCAATCAAATCATTGGTGGCGACCCAGTACACCAGGCCTTCCTCACCTTTTACGTGAAACGCCAGCATGTCGTTGCTGTACAGCGAACCTTCGGCGCCCGGTTCAAGCTTCAGGCGGTAAACCTGATCAGCACCGCCCAGGCGAACGTCGACTTCCTTGCGGCTGACATCAGTGTAGCGCCAGAGCACCTTGGCCTGACTGTCGCAGGTCCAGGTGGTCCAGCTGTCCGCAGGCTTGGCAGCGTTGAACAGATTCAAACTGGAGCAACCTGCCAGCAATGCCAGTGCCGCAACGGCGATAAAGCCTTTCATCCGTGTTCCTCGACTGACGGCGCACGCCGCCCGCCTTGAGTAAAGAGTCAAACCCGTCAAGGGCAGCCATGGTCCTTGGCCGGGGTCTGTGCCTCGTATTTGTCCAGGCCATCCGGCCCGGAACGCTTGTTGATCACCGGGTTGGTTTCCGCTTGCCAGTCGGCCTGGTAGCAGCCTTTTTCCTGTGTTTGCGGCGCGGGTTCCGGCGTGGCTTTCGGGTTACTCCCGCAAGCCGCCAGCATACCCGCGGCGATCAACAGCACCAGGGTCCTGACCATGTGAATACTCCTTTGCCTGGTCAAATGCACGGCCCTCAGGCCTTGGCCCGGCTTTCCAGGACTTCAACGGCCGGCAGCACTTTGCCTTCGACGAATTCGAGGAACGCGCCGCCGCCGGTAGAAATGTAGGAGATTTGATCGGCAACGCCATATTTATCAATGGCCGCCAGGGTGTCGCCACCGCCAGCGATGGAGAACGCCGAGCTTTCAGCGATGGCCTGGGCCAACACTTTGGTGCCATTACCGAACTGGTCGAATTCGAACACGCCCACCGGGCCGTTCCACAGAATGGTCTTGGACGACTTCAACAGCTCGGCGAAATTCGCCGCGGTCTGCGGGCCGATGTCCAGAATCATGTCGTCTGCCGCCACGTCGGCGATCAGCTTGACGGTGGCGGTGGCGCTTTCAGCGAATTCCTTGGCGACCACTACGTCCACCGGCAGTGGCACGCTGACTTTGGCGGCGATTTCGCGTGCAGTGTCCAGCAGGTCTGGCTCGTACAGGGACTTGCCGACCGGGTGACCGGCCGCGGCCAGGAAGGTGTTGGCGATGCCGCCACCGACGATCAGCTGGTTGCAGATCTGGCTCAGGCTGTTGAGCACGTCGAGTTTGGTCGACACTTTGGAACCGGCCACGATAGCGGCCATTGGCTGAGCCGGGGAGCCCAGGGCCTTGCCCAGTGCGTCCAGTTCAGCGGCCAGCAACGGGCCAGCGGCGGCGACTTTGGCGAACTTGGCCACGCCGTGGGTCGAACCCTCGGCACGGTGAGCGGTGCCGAAGGCGTCCATCACAAACACGTCGCACAGGGCCGCGTATTGCTTGGCCAGTTCGTCAGCGTTCTTTTTCTCGCCCTTGTTGAAGCGCACGTTTTCGAACAGCACGATGTCGCCGGCTTTCACGTCGACGCCGCCCAGGTAATCGGACACCAGCGGCACTTCGCGGCCCAGCGCCTTGCTCAAGTAGTCAGCCACCGGCTTGAGGCTGTTCTCGGCCGAGAACTCGCCTTCGGTCGGACGGCCAAGGTGCGAGCAGACCATCACGGCCGCGCCTTTTTCCAGGGCCAGCTTGATGGTCGGCAGCGAAGCCAGGATTCGCGCATCGCTGGTGACAACACCGTCCTTGACTGGGACATTGAGGTCTTCGCGGATCAGTACGCGCTTACCTTGCAGATCGAGGTCGGTCATCTTCAACACGGTCATGGGTCGCAATTCCTGGGTTACTGTTTTGGAGAAGCTGTTGGAGTAGCTGTTTGCAGATAGTGTTCTGCAACATCCAGCATTCGGTTGGCAAACCCCCATTCGTTGTCGAACCAGGCCAGGATGTTCACCAGCCGTGGGCCGGAAACGCGGGTCTGACTGGCATCGACGATCGCCGAATGTGGGTCATGGTTGAAATCACAACTGGCGTGAGGCAACTCGGTGTAGGCCAGAAGGCCTTTGAGCGGGCCATGGGTAGCGGCCTCGCGCAGAATCCGGTTGACCTCGGTGGCGTCGGTATCGCTTACGGTCTGCATCGTAATGTCGAGGCAAGACACGTTAACCGTCGGCACCCGCACGGCTTTGGCCTGAATTCGCCCGGCAAGTTCCGGCAGCAAGCGTTCAATGCCTCGCGCCAGACCAGTGGACACCGGAATCACCGATTGAAACGCCGAGCGGGTGCGGCGCAGGTCTTCGTGGTGATAAGCGTCGATCACCGGCTGATCGTTCATCGCCGAGTGGATGGTGGTGATCGACACGTATTCCAGACCAATGGCCTGATCCAGCAGGCGCAACAGCGGCACGCCGCAGTTGGTGGTGCAGGACGCGTTGGACACCAGCAGCTCGTCGCCGGTCAGGCAATCCTGGTTCACGCCGTAGACGATGGTGGCGTCGACATCCGCCTCGCTGGCCATCGGCTGGGAAAACAGCACCCGTGGCGCACCGGCGTCGAGGAAACGCTGGCCATCCTGACGGGTGTGATAAGCGCCGGAGCACTCCAGCACCAGATCGACGCCCAACGACGCCCAATCGATGCCTTCAGGGGTGGCACTGCGCAGGACCTTTACGCAGTCGCCATTAATATGCAGACAATCGCCCTCGACCTTCACTTCACCGGGAAACCGCCCGTGAGTGGAGTCGAAGCGTGTCAGGTATTCGATGCTGGCCATGTCCGCCAGATCGTTGATCGCGACAATTTCAAACCCAGCCGTCGAGCCTCGCTCAAACAACGCACGCAAGACGCAACGACCAATCCGGCCGTAGCCGTTGAGTGCAACTTTGTAAGGACGCGGTTGAGGCATGGGGTTCTCGATTACCGTGGTGAATCTGTCATTGCAGCGCTGGCTGGACCACCGTCTTCGCGAGCAAGCCCGCTCCCACAGGAGAATGCGATCTCATGTGGGAGCGGGCTTGCTCGCGAAGGCGGCAGTCCGGATAACGCAACTTCTGGATCAGTCTTCCAGCAGCTCTTCAGCCTGACCCAGGATGTTTTCCAGGGTGAAACCGAACTCTTCGAACAAGGCAGGCGCAGGCGCCGACTCGCCGTAGGTGGTCATGCCGATCACGCGGCCTTCCAGGCCCACGTACTTGTACCAGTAGTCCGCGTGGGCGGCTTCGATGGCGATACGCGCGCTGACCTGCAACGGCAGAACCGATTGTTTGTAACCGGCATCCTGGGCTTCGAA
This sequence comes from Pseudomonas sp. EL_65y_Pfl2_R96, assembly GCF_963970905.1. Classification (NCBI taxonomy): domain Bacteria; kingdom Pseudomonadati; phylum Pseudomonadota; class Gammaproteobacteria; order Pseudomonadales; family Pseudomonadaceae; genus Pseudomonas; species Pseudomonas sp. EL_65y_Pfl2_R96. Next base: position 35,648 of record NZ_CAXAQH010000004.1, read on the forward strand.
GACGCTGGTGCACGGCATCGACACCACACGGACCTTGCGGCCTTGCTCGGTCAGTTTGTCGAAGGCTTGAACCGCCAGGCCGACTTCCGAACCGGTGGCGATCAGGATCAGCTCAGGCTCGCCTGCGCAGTCCTTCAACACGTAACCGCCACGGGCGATCTCTTCGATCTGGATCGCATTGCGGGTTTGGTGCTGCAGGTTCTGACGAGAGAAGATCAGCGCCGAAGGACCGTCGTCACGCTCCAGGGCGAACTTCCAGGCCACCGCCGATTCAACGGCATCGGCCGGGCGCCAGGTGTCGAGGTTCGGCGTGCAGCGCAGGCTGGCCAGTTGCTCGATCGGCTGGTGCGTCGGGCCGTCTTCGCCCAGACCGATGGAGTCGTGGGTGAACACATAGACGATGCGTTTCTTCATCAGTGCCGACATGCGTACCGCGTTGCGGGCGTATTCCATGAACATCAGGAAGGTCGCGCCGTAAGGCACCAGGCCGCCGTGCAGGGCCACGCCGTTCATGATCGCGCTCATGCCGAACTCGCGAACGCCGTAGTACATGTAGTTGCCACTGGCGTCTTCAGCGGTGACGCCTTTGCAGCCTTTCCACAGGGTCAGGTTGGAACCGGCCAGGTCAGCCGAACCGCCGAGCAGTTCCGGCAGCAACGGGCCGAACGCGTTCAGGGCGTTCTGGCTGGCTTTACGGCTGGCGATGGATTCGCCTTTGGCCGCGACTTCAGCGATGTAGGCTTGGGCCTTCTCGGCGAAATCGGTCGGCAGGTCGCCGCTCAGACGACGAACCAGTTCGTTGGCCAGCTCAGGGAAGTCGGCGGAGTAAGCAGCGAAACGCTGATCCCACTCGGCTTCGGCCGCGCGACCGGCTTCCTTGGCATCCCACTCGGCATAAATGTTGGCCGGGATTTCGAACGGGCCGTGGTTCCACTTCAGGGCTTCACGGGTCAGAGCGATTTCCGCGTCACCCAGCGGGGCGCCGTGGCAATCTTCCTTGCCTTGCTTGTTCGGCGAACCGAAGCCGATGGTGGTTTTGCAGCAGATCAGCGTCGGTTGTGCGCTTTTACGCGCGGTTTCGATGGCGATCTTGATTTCTTCCGGGTCGTGACCGTCGACGTTGCGGATCACTTGCCAGTTGTAGGACTCGAAACGCTTCGGCGTGTCGTCGGTGAACCAGCCTTCGACTTCGCCGTCGATGGAGATACCGTTGTCATCATAGAAGGCGATCAGTTTGCCCAGGCCCAAGGTACCGGCCAGGGAGCTGACTTCATGGGAAATGCCTTCCATCATGCAGCCATCACCGAGGAACACGTAGGTGTGGTGATCGACGACGTTATGGCCAGGACGGTTGAACTGCGCCGCCAGGACTTTTTCCGCCAGGGCGAAACCCACGGCATTGGCCAGGCCCTGGCCCAATGGACCAGTGGTGGTTTCAACGCCAGGGGTGTAGCCGTATTCCGGGTGACCCGGGGTGCGGCTGTGCAGCTGGCGGAAGTTTTTCAGGTCATCGATCGATAGGTCGTAGCCGGTCAGGTGCAGCAGCGAGTAGATCAACATCGAGCCGTGACCGTTGGACAGCACGAAGCGGTCACGGTCGGCGAACGATGGATTGCTCGGGTTGTGCTTGAGGTAGTCACGCCAAAGTACTTCGGCGATATCCGCCATACCCATAGGGGCACCGGGATGGCCGCTGTTGGCTTTCTGCACGGCATCCATGCTGAGGGCACGAATGGCGTTGGCACGCTCACGACGGCTGGGCATCGCTGATCTCCTGCGGGTTCTGAATTGAGAGTGAATAAAACGAAACGGAAAAAAGGCGAGCATTTTCCCTCACCCACCCGCCTCGGGGCAATGACAGATAGTCATCTGAAGGCGTTTTTCCCATGCATAACGACGTATTCGGCTGATGAAACCTTTCCGCTGCTCGTTTGTTGACTGAACCTAACGTTAAGAAGTGCCATCTATCGAGCAATATCAAAACTTTTTGATATTGCTCTTGCGATGATTTCTGAGCGTCACTAGACTGCTGGCCTTATGAATTTACGCGTGCCTTCCATTCAACATGACGATTGCGATGAGCTGGCGGCCCTGTGCAAGGCCGGCGGCGATCCTCTGCGGCTGAATGTATTGCGCGCGCTGGCCAACGACTCGTTCGGCGTACTGGAACTGGCGCAGATCTTCGGCATCGGCCAGTCCGGCATGAGTCATCACCTCAAGGTATTGGCCCAGGCCGATCTGGTGGCGACCCGCCGTGAAGGCAATGCGATTTTCTACCGTCGCGCCCTGCCCCACACCGACTTGCCGGGCGGCAAGCTACATGCCGCACTGCTGGAAGAAGTGGACAACCTGACCCTGCCGACTGACGTTCAGTCGCGGATCGGTCAGGTCCACGGGCAACGGGCTGCGGCCAGCCAGGACTTTTTCTCACGGGTCGCGGAGAAATTTCGCGCCCAGCAAGACTTGATCGCCGGCCTGCCGCAATACCGCGAAAGCGTGGTGGCACTGCTCGACAAGTTGAGTTTCGGACCCGGCGCCACGGCCATCGAAGTGGGCCCCGGCGATGGCGCTTTTCTGCCAGAGTTGGCGCGTCGGTTTACCCAAGTCACAGCACTGGACAATAGCCCGGCGATGCTCGAACTGGCCCGCCAGGTCTGCGAACGTGAAACGCTGGCTAACGTCAGCCTGCAATTGGCCGATGCATTGAACGGTGTGAGCCTTCAGGCCGATTGCGTTGTACTGAACATGGTGCTGCACCATTTTGCCGCGCCGGCCGAAGCGCTCAAGCACATGGCCGACTTGCTGCAACCAGGCGGTAGCCTGTTAGTGACAGAGTTATGTAGCCACAACCAGAGTTGGGCCAGGGAGGCCTGCGGTGATCTCTGGTTGGGGTTTGAACAGGACGATCTGGCCCGTTGGGCCACCGCTGCGGGACTCGTTCCCGGGGAAAGCCTCTATGTAGGTTTACGTAATGGTTTCCAGATTCAGGTCCGCCACTTTCAGCGACCGGCTGGCGACACTCACCATCGGTAAATTCAGGAAACAATCGAGATGAGCGAATACTCCCTCTTCACCTCCGAGTCCGTGTCTGAAGGGCATCCGGACAAAATCGCCGACCAGATTTCCGATGCGGTGCTGGACGCCATCATTGCTGAAGACAAGTTCGCCCGCGTGGCGTGCGAGACTCTGGTAAAAACCGGCGTGGCAATCATCGCTGGTGAAGTCACCACGTCGGCCTGGGTCGATCTGGAAGACATCGTCCGTAACGTGATTCTCGACATCGGCTACAACAGCTCCAATGTCGGCTTCGACGGTGCGACCTGCGGTGTGATGAACATCATCGGCAAGCAGTCCCCCGACATCAACCAAGGCGTTGATCGTGCCAAGCCTGAAGACCAGGGCGCCGGCGACCAGGGCCTGATGTTCGGCTATGCCAGCAACGAAACCGACGTGCTGATGCCAGCACCGATCACCTTCTCGCACCAATTGGTTCAGCGTCAGGCCGAAGCCCGTAAATCCGGCCTGCTGCCTTGGCTGCGCCCAGACGCCAAGTCGCAAGTAACCTGCCGCTACGAAAACGGCAAGGTTGTCGGTATCGACGCCGTTGTACTGTCGACCCAGCACAACCCGGAAGTGTCGTACAAAGACCTGCGCGAAGGCGTGATGGAACTGATCGTCAAGCACGTACTGCCTGCCGAGTTGCTGTCCAAGGACACCCAGTTCCACATCAACCCGACTGGCCAGTTCATCATCGGTGGCCCGGTGGGCGACTGCGGCCTGACCGGTCGCAAGATCATCGTCGACAGCTACGGCGGCATGGCCCGTCACGGCGGTGGCGCGTTCTCCGGTAAAGATCCATCGAAGGTTGACCGTTCGGCAGCCTACGCTGGTCGTTATGTGGCCAAGAACATCGTGGCTGCTGGCCTGGCCGAGCGTTGCGAGATTCAGGTTTCCTACGCAATCGGCGTCGCTCAACCGACTTCGATTTCGTTGAACACCTTCGGCACCGGCAAAATCAGCGACGACAAGATCGTCAAACTGGTTCGCGAAGTGTTCGACCTGCGTCCATACGCGATCACCACCATGCTCGACCTGCTGCACCCGATGTACCAGGAAACCGCTGCGTACGGCCACTTCGGTCGCACCCCGGAATCCAAGACCGTGGGCAACGATACGTTCACCACGTTCACCTGGGAAAAAACCGACCGCGCCGACGACCTCCGTTCGGCTGCCGGCCTGTAAGACTTTCCTGGCGGTACCCAAAGCCCCGCACGGTTCGCCGTGCGGGGCTTTTTATTGCCCTGCTGCTCAAGACCGTGTCGCCGCCTTCGCGAGCAAGCCCAGTCACCTCTGCATCACGCCAGAAACACTCAGCAAAAAGACCATCCGTTGCACCCACCAACACTGATCTAGCCTTGAAAGCATCCCAACGAGCAAGGACGCTCCCGATGCTGCCCAACCTGCGCCTGTTTTTCGGTTTCCTGCTGACCCTCACCTGCCTGACCGCCAATGCCACCGAATGCCCTGACTGGCCGCCGGCCCGCGCTCTGGACGAAATCACCGCACTGCAAAAGCGAATAGACCTCTGGGACGACAGCTATCATCGCGAAGGCCGCTCCTTGGTCGCCGATGAACTCTACGATCAGTCCCGTGCGCGACTGAGCGAATGGCGCGAGTGTTTTGATTCCGGCCCCTCCCCCGAACCGTTGCGTACGGCCGGCGGCACGCTTGCTCATCCCATCGCCCATACCGGCCTGGAAAAACTGCGCGATGGGCGCGCCGTCGAAGCCTGGCTAAAAGATCGCGAGGATGTGTGGATTCAGCCCAAGGTCGACGGCGTGGCGGTGACGCTGATCTATCGCAACGGCCGACTACATCAGGCGATCAGTCGGGGTGACGGGGTAAACGGCCAGGACTGGACCGCCTCGGCGCGTCAGATCGCCGCCATCCCTCAAAAACTTCCGCAACCGCTGGACCTGTTGCTGCAAGGCGAACTCTATTGGCGCCTGACCGAACAGGTGCAAGCCCAGGCCGGCAGCGTCAATGCCCGCACCACGGTGGCCGGATTGATGGCGCGCAAGGCGCTGAGCCCTGAGCAAGCCGCCGGTATCGGGCTGTTTGTCTGGGATTGGCCGCAAGGCCCGAGAAGCCTGCCGGCCCGCGTGGCGGCTCTGGATGAGCTGGGGTTCCCGAGCACGACGCCCTACAGTCAGCCGATCGAGACATTTGCCGATGCCGAACGCTGGCGCGATCACTGGTATCGCTCGCCCCTGCCCTTCGCCAGCGATGGCATCGTTTTGCGTCAGGACCAGCGTCCACCGGCCGAGCGCTGGCAGGCAAAAACGCCTTACTGGAGCGTCGCCTGGAAATACCCCTTTGCCCAGGCGCTGGCCGAGGTGCGCAAGGTCCACTTCAAGATCGGACGCACTGGCCGGATCACACCGGTGCTGGATCTGGCACCGGTGATGCTCGATGACCGGCAGATCAAGCGCGTCAGTGTCAGCTCCCTGCAACGCTGGGAAGCGCTGGACATTCGTCCTGGCGATCAGGTCGCCATCAGTCTGGCGGGGCTGACCATCCCCAGGCTCGACGGTGTCGTATTGCGCAGCACCGAACGCCCTGAATTGAATGTACCGCGGGCAGCAGACTTTCATCCGTTAAGCTGCTGGCAGCCGACACCCGGATGCGAAAGCCAATTCCTCGCACGCCTGAGCTGGCTCAGCGGCAAACAAGGACTGGCCTTGCCCCATGTCGGGCCAGGCACCTGGGAGAAACTGCTCAAGGCCGAACGCCTCGGCAGCCTGCTCGATTGGTTGACCCTCGATGAGCAAGAGCTTGCTAACATTGACGGCTTCGGCGAACGCAGCAGTGCTCGCCTCTTGAACAGTTTCAACAGCGCCCGACAACGCCCGTTCGCTCGCTGGCTCAAAGCCCTGGGCTTGCCGCCAACCGGCCAGGCGCGCCTCGCCGATTCATGGCAGGCGCTGGCGCAACGAAACACCGAACAATGGCAGGCCGAAGCCGGCATCGGCCCGGGACGCGCCGCGCAATTGAGCGCTTTTTTCCGCGACCCTCAAGTGCTGGCCTTGAGCGAGACATTACGTGTTGCCGGGATTGACGGTTTTTAGCAGCCGGCGATGCCCGCTGGCCCGGGAACCCAAAGGTACCGATGCGCTCAAACAGCCCATTGCTACATCGACTTTTTCACCTGGAGCTTTTATGAAACTTCTTTCACCGCTCGCCTTGCTGGCCCTGTGCAGCGTGATGGCCGCTCCATTGATGGCCACCGAAGAGGCCCCTGGCCTGACCGGTTGCGCCGCCAAAAAACAAGGCATCATCAACCAGATCGAACTGGCCAAGTCCCGCGGTAACGCCGATCAACAGGCTGGCCTGGAAACCGCTCTGAGCGAAGTCACCGCCCATTGCACCGACGCCTCCCTGAAGAAGGAACGGGAAAACAAGGTGCTCGACGCCAAGCACGAAGTCAGCAGGCGTCAGGCCGATCTCGACAAGGCGATGAAAAAAGGCGACGCCGAGAAAATCGACAAGCGCAAAGACAAACTGGCTCAATCGCGCAAGGAATTGCAGGAAGCGCTGGATGAGTTGGATAAGTAAGCAGAGGTAAACGATCAAGGATTTTTTTCATGCTCCGGGCAGCCTTCGCGAGCAAGCCCGCTCCCACAAGTGCGGTGATTTCCTGTGGGAGCGGGCTTGCTCGCGAAGACGTTAGCCAGAGCGCCGCAAATCAATGATCCCGAAACTCTTTATGGCAAGCACTACAAGCATCTTCGACCTTCTGTACAGCCGGCCCCAGGTTGCTGGCCTTGTAGGGCTGAATCTTGCTGGCAATCACCAATTCACCGGTGGCGCCTTCAAGGGTGCGGGCCATTTCCTGGAAGCGGGCCTGTTTCTGCCAGACATCGTCCTTGGCGCTGGTGTGAGCATCTTCGCGCACTTGCGGAAAATGCTTCCACGGCTCACGGGACAACGTGTCGAGTTTCACAGCGCCGTCAGCGAATTTCGGGCCATCGAACGGAATACGCCCACGCAACATGCCGCCCAGGTCTTCGCCGGTCTTGAGCATCTGCTTGAAGATCGCCTTGCGCTGACCCAGCGGCGAATTCGGGTCGACACCACCGCAGGCGGACAAGGTCAGGCAGGCCAGCAATACAACAGAAAGTCTTTTAAGAGTCATGGTGGCTTCAGGTCACTGGTAACGGCCGCCAGTATCCTCGCGTCACCGGCAAAGACCAATAGCCCTATTATCAATGCGGGTTGTTTGAGCGCATGGAGCACTCAGGCAACCAGCAAAGGAATTACTCCATGAACAGCCGTTTCAAGGCATGGCGTCACAACCTGGCCTGGACCCTTCCGATGGTGGCCGTGCTTGCGGGTTGCACCGGTGGCGACAGCAGCAAACCGAAAACCCACGCACTGGCGACCTACTCCAGCGCCACCTGGGAAGCGCTTCCGGCAGTGTCCGACAACGACCTCGTCGCCGGTTTCGACTCATGGCGCAGCGCCTGCACCCGACTCAAGGCCGACCCGGTCTGGGGCAGCACCTGCGCGGCTTCCGCCAACGTGCCGACAACCGCCAGTGACATCCGCGGTTTTCTCAAACAGAACCTCGACGTCTACAGTCTGCGTGCCGCCAATGACAATCCCAACGGGTTGATCACCGGTTACTACGAACCGGTGTATCCCGGCAGCCTGACTCAAACCGAGGAAGCCAACATCCCGGTGTACGGCGTGCCCGAGGACATGATCATCGTTTCCCTGGACAGTATCTACCCGGAGCTCAAAGGCAAACGCCTGCGCGGACGGCTCGAAGGTCGCGTGCTCAAACCTTATGACGATGCGGCAACCATTGAAACCAAAGGCGTGAAAGCGCCGGTGATTGCCTGGCTGACCGACCCGATGAACCTGCAGTTTCTGCAAATCCAGGGCTCAGGGCGTATCCAGCTCGACGATGGCCGTCAATTGCGCATCGGTTATGCCGACCAGAACGGCCACCCCTATCGACCCATCGGCCGCTGGCTGGTGGATCAGGGAGAGTTGAAGAAAGAAGACGTAACAATGAGTGCCATCGATAACTGGGCCAAGGCGAATCCGACGCGCATTCCCGAACTGCTCGGCAGCAACCCCAGCTACGTGTTCTTCAATCGCAACCCAGACAGCAACGAAGGGCCGCGCGGCTCGCTGAATGTGCCATTGACCGCAGGTTATAGCGCGGCGGTGGACCGCAAGGTGATCCCGCTCGGCAGCCTGTTGTGGTTATCGACCACGCGCCCGGACGGCAGCACACTGGTGCGTCCGGTGGCGGCTCAAGATACTGGCGGCGCGATTGCCGGCGAGGTCCGCGCGGATCTGTTCTGGGGCACGGGCGAGGCGGCCGGGCAATTGGCCGGCGACATGAAACAGCAGGGGCAGATCTGGATGCTCTGGCCTAAAGGGGCAGCGTTGCCACAAGTACCTCAAGTTGCCGACGCGGTTAAAGCCAGCCCTTGAATTTGCGGCGACTGATAGATAGCAATCGCGGGCAAAACCGCTCCCACAGGGATTGCACATAACCTGTGGGAGCGGGCTTGCCCGCGATGAGGTCGGTAAAAACACCGAAGTAGTAGTCAGACCGACACAACAAAGAAACTGACGATCAGCCCCATGCCAATGGCCCACACCAGCGACCGCAGAATCGCCCAGTCCGCCAGATAGCAAATGATGTAGAGCAGCCGACTGGTGATAAACAACACCGACAGCACATTGATCGTTACCAGTTCGGCATTGCCGGCCAGATGCGCGACGATCACCGCTGCCGCAAACGCCGGGGTCACTTCGAAGCTGTTCAATTGCGCCGAATGCGCACGCCTGGCCACGCCCTCAAGCGAATCCAGAAACGCCCGTGGGTCGTGATTCTGCTTCAGCCCAAACTTGCCACCGCTGAACTTGGCGACGCCTGTGCATAGATACGGCAGGAAGATCGCAATCAAAATGCACCACAGAGCAACCGTCATAACGCAGTCCCTTCTTCCAAGTTATAGAGAATCGAGCCCCATCAGGGCGACTAATACTTCATCACCAACATGCCGATCAGCACCAACCCACAGGCCAGGAGCCGCGGTCTGCCAAAAGGTTCTTTGAGGTAACGCATGCCGAACAGCACCACCAGAATCACGCTGATCTCGCGCAGCGCCGCCGCTTCGGCAATCGAGCCGAGCTGCATGGCCCACAGCACCAGAGCGTAGCTGAACAACACGCAGAACCCGACCGCCAACCCCAACCGCCACTGCTCGCGCCAGAACAGCATGAACGCCGGCCGCTTGCGCACCAGCGCCAACAACGGAAATGGCCAGGCGCTGAGCACGGTGACCCAAACCAGGTAGTCCAGCGGATGGGACCAGCGCCGCAAGGCCTGGCCATCGATGAAGGTGTAGCAGCCGATGCACAACCCGATCAACGCCACCACCGGCAGCATCGACCACGGCAGGCGTACCCCGCCACCGCCCTGCCAGAGCAGGCACAACATGCCGAACGGGATCAGCAAAATGCCGAATATCTGCTGAGACGTCAGCACTTCCCCGGCGAAGATCAGCGTTAGTGCCAGCACCACCAGCGGCGACAAACCACGCATCAACGGATAGACCAAACCAAGATCGCCGACCCGATAAGCCTGGATCAGCAGGTAGCGATAGAGCAACTCGAATGCCGCCGACGCGAGAATCCAAGGCCACATCTGCAGTGGTGGCAACGCTACGAAGGGCAGCATCAGGGCGACAAACAGCAGCGCCACGCTGTCCATGCAGGCCACCACCAACAGCCGCTCCGCGCTGAACTTGATCAGGGTATTCCACGCCGCGTGTAACAGCGCCGCCACCAACACCAGAACCGTCGCAAGCACAGCACACTCCTTGTTTTGCCCACCTCCCCCGTAGGAGCTGCCGAAGGCTGCGATCTTTTCATCCTCCAAAAGCAAAATATCGCAGCCTTCGGCAGCTCCTACCGGGGGGGGGGGTAAGGCACAGAATTGATTCGCCATATGTCCGCAGCTGTTTATACTGCAAGCGACCACGCCGCACTCAGTTGCGCACAGATTAATTCCAATAATTCCTGCCACTGCCCGCTCTCACCGAGAACGGTCGTCGGCCTGCGTATGCCTGATCAAAGCGTCAAGACTACCGACAGAGACCTTGCGCATGCCACTCGCCTTGCTTGCACTGGCCGTTGCCGCCTTCGGCATCGGCACCACTGAATTCGTCATCATGGGCTTGCTGCCCGATGTCGCCCGCGACCTCGCCGTGAGTATTCCTCATGCCGGCCTGCTCATCACCGGTTACGCCCTGGGCGTGGTGTTCGGTGCGCCGATCCTCGCGGTCGGCACCGCCAACATGCCGCGCAAAGCCACGTTGTTGGGCATGACGTTGATGTTCATTCTCGGCAACATCCTCTGCGCCCTGGCGCCGAACTACGCCACGTTGATGGCCGCACGGGTGATTACCGCTTTGTGCCATGGAGCGTTCTTCGGCATCGGCTCAGTGGTCGCTGCCAGCCTGGTGGCGCCGAACAAACGAGCCCAGGCGATTGCCATGATGTTCACCGGCCTGACCTTGGCCAACGTGCTGGGCGTGCCATTGGGCACCGCACTGGGGCAATACGCCGGCTGGCGCTCGACCTTCTGGGCGGTGTCGGTGATTGGCGTGATTGCGGCTATTGCGCAGTGGGTCTGGCTGCCGAAGGAAATCCCCATGGACAAGGCCAACCTGGCCAGCGAGTTCAAAGTGCTGGGCAAGCTCAACGTGCTACTGGCGCTGGGCATGAGCGTACTGGCGTCGACCAGCCTGTTCAGCGTGTTCACTTACATTGCACCGATCCTGCAAGACATTACCGGCGTCAGCCCCCATGGCGTGACCATCATGTTGCTGTTGTTCGGCGTCGGCTTGACCGCGGGCAGCATGCTTGGCGGTCGATTGGCGGACAGTCGTTTGCTGCCTTCACTGGTAGGGATGACGTTGGCCGTGGCCGTGGTGCTGGCGGCCTTCAGCCAGACCAGCCATTCGGTGATACCGGCGGCGGTCACGCTGGTGTTGTGGGGCATCTTCGCGTTCGCGCTGTGCCCGATCCTGCAATTGCTGATCATCGATCAGGCCCATGAGGCGCCTAACCTCGGGTCGACGTTGAATCAAAGCGCATTCAATCTCGGCAACGCAGCCGGGGCGTGGATTGGCGGGTTGGTTGTGGCCAGTGGCGCAGATCTGGCGGACTTGCCGTGGACCGGCGCACTGGTCAGCGGGTTGACGGTGCTGACGGCGCTGTTCTTCATCTACCTGCAACGTCGCAGTGCCGCCGCAGTCAATGTGTCCGGGTAAAAGCCAAGGCGCAATACAGGTGGGCGGGCTTGCTCGCGAAGACGGTGGCACAGTCAAGATTGATGTCGCCTGACACACCGCCTTCGCGAGCAAGGCCGCTCCCACAGGTTTCGCACCGGCATCAGGCACTTTACCCTTCATTTTTTGATCTTCTGCGGTTCGGGTTCCCGAGCCCGCTGCGCAGATGTCTTCGGCGGTCCGCTTTCACTGCGAATCTGCGCGTGGCTGATCAGCGCGAAGATACAACTGCCACCGATGATATTCCCCACCAGCGTGGGACCTGCGAACACCAGCCAGAAGTCCTTCCACGGCAACTCGCCGGCAAACACCAGGTACGAGACCTCCACCGATCCGACCACGATGTGGGTGAAATCGCCCAGCGCCATGAAATAGGTGATGAGGATGATGATCCACATCTTGGCGCTCTCCATCGACGGGATCATCCAGACCATCGTGGCGATCATCCAGCCCGAGATGATGCCTTTGGCGAACATTTTGCTGGCGTCGTTCTCCATGACCTTGCGCCCGATGTCGAGGAAAGCCAGATCGGTCTTGGTGTCGAAAATCGGCAGGTGCAGCATCACATACGCCACCAGCAAGGTGCCGCAGAGGTTGCCTGCCAAAACCACCGTCCACAGCCGTAACAGTCGACCGAAATTACCCAGCGTAGGTTTGCTCATGATCGGCAGCACAGCGGTCAGGGTGTTCTCGGTGAAAAGCTGCTGACGGGCGAGTATCACCGCGAGAAAACCTGCGCAGTAACCGAAGCTGGCGATCACCTTGAAGCCTTCGCCGTCCGGCAGACGCGAATTGAGCAGCCCCATGCCCATCAGCGACAAACCCATGGTCAGGCCGGCAGCCAGGGCCGACCACCACAGCGCCGCAACGCTACGCTCGAGTTCCTGATCGCCTTGGGTGCGAATGATTTCATGCAGCACCGCCGCGCGCGGCGGCTGGCTCTTGTCGACCTCGCGCTGTTCTTGCGCCGAGAGGTCAGGGGTCTTGCCGTCTTGGGGCGTGTCCATAAAGCACCTGAACCGGTGGCGTGTCGTTTAATTACGACACGCCAGGTTCGGAGCTGTTCAGTGGTCCGTTAAATTATCGCTGACCGATAGACCGCTTTAGCGAGCAAGCCCGCTCCCACACTGGATCTCTGTCGTGCACAAAGTCTGTGTTCACTGAGGATCAAATGTGTGCGGGCTTGCTCGCGAAGGCCGCACCGCCGATTTCACCCGCCGATGACGTCATCCTTGAACTGGTCTTTGACGTACCTGATCTCGGTCCGGCCATGCGGCGTGGGCAGTCCGTCTTCGCCCAGATTCACGAAAACCATCTTCTCCACCGTCAGGATGCTCTTGCGGGTGATCTTGTTGCGCACTTCGCAGGTCAGGGTGATCGAGGTACGACCGAACTCGGTGGCGGTGATGCCCAACTCGATAATGTCGCCCTGGCGCGAAGCGCTGACAAAGTTGATTTCGGAAATGTACTTGGTGACCACGCGCTGATTACCCAGCTGGACGATGGCGTAGATCGCCGCTTCTTCGTCGATCCAGCGCAACAGACTGCCACCGAACAACGTGCCGTTGGGGTTGAGGTCTTCGGGTTTAACCCATTTTCGGGTGTGGAAATTCATATTCACTCCTGACCGTCTTGCCGATTGATGCCGGCCATCATGGCAGAGCCCGGACCAGGGCTCTATTAAGCATCGACTATGGTCTCGATTACCGTTCAGACATTGACCAACAGAAAGGCTTTGGAAGATCAGCATAGCCCGCTATAATCGCCCCCGTTTCAAAACGGTAATGTTCACTTGCTACCGTTTTCCCGCCACCTGTCCGAGGGGCGCTGCAGCAGGTTCAACCTGTCAGGCTCGGATGGGGCGTTGACTGGCCACGGCCAGACACTAAACGCACAACGGCGCCCATTCGCATACATTACGAATGGAGGCTCTTCATGAGCGCTGTTATCACGCCTGTAGATTTTAACGATTACAAAGTCGCCGACATGTCCCTGGCTGCCTGGGGCCGTCGCGAAACCATCATCGCCGAATCCGAAATGCCAGCCCTGATGGGTCTGCGCCGCAAGTACTCCGCCGAGCAACCGCTCAAAGGCGCGAAGATTCTCGGCTGCATCCACATGACCATTCAGACTGCCGTGCTGATCGAAACCCTGGTTGCCCTGGGTGCCGAAGTGCGTTGGTCGTCCTGCAACATTTTCTCGACTCAAGACCAGGCCGCTGCCGCTATCGCTGCTGCCGGCATCCCGGTTTTCGCCTGGAAAGGTGAGACTGAAGAAGAGTACGAGTGGTGCCTGGAGCAAACCATCCTCAAAGATGGCGCGCCTTGGGATGCCAACATGATCCTCGACGACGGCGGCGACCTGACCGAGCTGCTGCACAAGAAATACCCGGCAATCCTGGACCGCGTCCACGGCGTCACCGAAGAAACCACCACTGGCGTTCACCGCCTGCTGGACATGCTGGCCAAGGGCGAGCTGAAAATCCCGGCCATCAACGTCAACGACTCGGTGACCAAGAGCAAGAACGACAACAAGTACGGCTGCCGTCACAGCCTGAACGACGCGATCAAGCGCGGCACCGACCACCTGCTGTCCGGCAAGCAAGCGCTGGTCATCGGTTACGGTGACGTGGGCAAGGGCTCGGCCCAGTCCCTGCGTCAGGAAGGCATGATCGTTAAAGTGTCCGAAGTCGACCCGATCTGCGCCATGCAAGCCTGCATGGACGGTTTCGAACTGGTTTCGCCGTTCATCGACGGTATCAACAACGGTACCGAAGCGAGCATCGACAAAGCGCTGCTGGGCAAGATCGACCTGATCGTGACCACCACCGGTAACGTCAATGTTTGCGACGCAAACATGCTCAAAGCCCTGAAGAAGCGCGCTGTTGTCTGCAACATCGGCCACTTCGACAACGAAATCGACACCGCTTTCATGCGCAAGAACTGGGCATGGGAAGAAGTGAAGCCACAGGTTCACAAGATTCACCGTACCGGCCCGGGCGCTTTCGACGCTCAGAACGACGACTACCTGATCCTGCTGGCCGAAGGCCGTCTGGTTAACCTGGGCAACGCCACCGGCCACCCAAGCCGCATCATGGACGGTTCGTTCGCCAACCAGGTTCTGGCACAGATCTTCCTGTTCGGCCAGAAGTACGCCGACCTGTCGCCGGCCCAGAAGGCCGAGCGCCTGACCGTTGAAGTACTGCCGAAGAAACTCGACGAAGAAGTGGCCCTGGAAATGGTCCGCGGTTTCGGCGGCGTTGTGACTCAACTGACCAAGACCCAGGCCGACTACATCGGCGTGACCGTCGAAGGCCCGTTCAAGCCGCACGCTTACCGCTACTGATCGGTCCTGCCGCCTGCTCTCCCTGTGGGAGCGGGCTTGCTCGCGAAGGCGGTTTATCATTCAACATTAATGTCGTCTGACCCACCGCTTTCGCGAGCAAGTCCCCTCCCACATTGGGATGTGCACGTCTTCCAGGCTTACGTGTTTCCAAGGATATGACCATGTCCCAAGAACGTCGCTACAGCTTCGAGTTCTTCCCTACGAAGACCGATGCCGGGCATGAAAAACTGATCGCCACTGCCCGTCATCTGGCGACCTACAATCCCGACTTCTTCTCCTGCACCTACGGCGCCGGCGGTTCGACCCGTGATCGCACCCTCAACACCGTGTTGCAGCTGGAAAGCGAAATCAAAGTCCCTGCCGCGCCGCATCTGTCTTGCGTGGGCGACAGCAAGGACGACCTGCGCGGCCTGCTGAGCCAGTACAAGGCAGCCGGCATCAACCGTATCGTTGCGCTTCGCGGTGACCTGCCCTCGGGCATGGGCATGGCCAGCGGCGAGATGCGTCACGCCAACGACCTGGTTGAATTCATTCGTGAAGAGACCGGCGATCATTTCCACATCGAAATCGCCGCTTACCCGGAAATGCATCCGCAAGCGCGCAATTTCGAAGACGACCTCAACAACTTCGTGCGCAAGGCCAACGCCGGCGCTGACAGTGCGATCACCCAGTACTTCTTCAACGCCGACAGCTATTTCTACTTCGTCGAGCGTGTACGGGCGAAGGGCGTGAACATCCCGATCGTGCCGGGGATCATGCCGATCACCAACTACAGCAAACTGGCGCGTTTCTCCGACGCCTGCGGTGCGGAAATCCCGCGCTGGATCCGCAAGCAACTGGAAGCCTACGGCGACGACACCCAGAGCATTCAAGGCTTTGGTGAGCAAGTCGTCACCGAGATGTGCGAACGTCTGTTGCAAGGTGGCGCACCCGGGCTGCATTTCTACACGTTGAACCAGGCTGAGCCGAGCCTGGCGGTGTGGAATAACCTGAAGTTGCCGCGTTAATAGTTGTTAAAGCAAGATCAAGAGATCGCAGCCTTCGGCAGCTCCTACATGGGAATACGCACCTCTGTAGGAGCTGCCGAAGGCTGCGATCTTTTGCTTTTAAGGTCCGAACCAGAGCTTCTGGATCCGGTTTCTGGCTCTTTATGATTTCTCGTCGTAATCTCAAGCCATGCCCCTGATCGCTCAGTTACTGACCGTGTTTCTGTTCACTTGCCTGAGCTTCACCGCTCGGGGCGAGAAGTTGCGTATTGTCACCGAACCCTGGGCGCCTTACGTGTATGAGGAAAACGGTACGGCTCTGGGGCTCGACTACGACACCACCGCTATCGTCTTCAAACGCCTCGGGATCGACGTGGAATGGCAGTTCCTGCCGTGGAAACGCTGCCTGTCGATGCTTGAGCAAGGCCAGGCGGATGGTGCACTGGATATTTTCCACAGCGATGAACGCGACGCGACCCTGCTCTACCCCAGCGAACCGCTCTCGCAAGTCGAGTTCGTGATGTTCTACGCCAACGAACGACCGTTTCCGTTCCGCACGCTGGACGACCTGAAAGGCCTGACCATCGGCACCTCGCCAGGCTACCTGTACAGCAAGGATTTCAGCGAGTCGACGCTGTTCACCCGGGAACCGGCGCCCACCCATGAAGCCAATTTCGGCAAACTGGTGCGCGGACGAATCGACCTGTTGATCACCGATCGCCGGGTCGGCCAGTATTTGCTCGATCAACTGAACATCCGCGACAAGATCACCGAAAACCCGACCGTCATCAGCCAGCAAAGCCAGTATCTGGCGGTACGCCATAGTGCCGGGATGGATTTGTTGGTGCAGCGTTTCGGTGCCGAGCTCAAACGCTTCAAGCGCGAGCCGGCCTATGCCGAACTGAGCGCCCGCTATGGCGCCGGCCCGGCCATTGAAGCACGGGCCGCCCACGCCACCGCAACCGGCGGAAAAACCGTTGAGCAGCAGGAAAGCGGCGCACAGTGATTGCTCTGTTATACTCCGGCCTTCCCGCCAGGCTCACGCCCGGACGCTCGGACTTGTTCAAGGCATCTCGATCCCGCTACAGCGCAGCTTTACCAGCCCGCGCGAGCGCTCCAGACGAGCCTTCGAGGCCCAGCAGGACCGGACGGGATTGCGTCCTCTTAAACGCCATTCGCGCCAGGCAAGACTCCCATTGGGCCAAGCCCTAACTAAAACAGGATTACTCATGTCCTTTGCTTCCCTCGGTCTCTCCGAGGCTTTAGTCCGCGCCATCGAGGCAGCGGGCTATACCGAGCCTACTCCGGTGCAACAGCGGGCCATTCCCGCCGTGTTGCAAGGTCGCGACCTGATGGTTGCGGCTCAGACAGGTACTGGTAAAACCGGCGGCTTCGCCCTTCCGATTCTGGAGCGGTTGTTTCCCAACGGTCACCCGGACAAATCCCAGCGTCACGGTCCGCGCCAACCCCGCGTACTGGTCCTGACCCCAACCCGCGAACTCGCGGCCCAGGTACACGAAAGCTTCAAGGTCTATGCCCGTGACCTGAAGTTCGTCAGCGCCTGCATCTTCGGCGGCGTCGGCATGAACCCACAAGTTCAGGCCATGTCCCGCGGTGTCGACGTGCTGGTAGCCTGTCCCGGTCGCCTGCTCGACCTCGCCGGCCAAGGCAGCGTCGACCTGTCCCACGTGGAAATCCTCGTGCTGGATGAAGCCGACCGCATGCTCGACATGGGCTTTGTCCATGACGTGAAAAAGGTTCTCGCCCGCCTCCCGGCCAAACGGCAGAACCTGCTGTTCTCGGCGACCTTCTCCAAAGACATCACTGATCTTGCCGGCAAGCTGCTGCACAACCCGGAACGCATCGAAGTCACGCCACCGAACACCACGGTCGAGCGGATCGAACAACGCGTATTCCGTCTGGCCGCCAGCCACAAGCGTTCGTTGCTGGCGCACCTGATCACTGCCGGCGCCTGGGAACAGGTGCTGGTATTCACCCGCACCAAGCACGGCGCCAACCGCCTGGCCGAGTACCTGGACAAACACGGCCTCACCGCCGTCGCGATCCACGGTAACAAGAGCCAGAACGCCCGCACCAAAGCCCTGGCCGACTTCAAGGCCGGTGAAGTACGCATCCTGGTCGCCACCGACATCGCCGCTCGCGGCCTGGACATCGACCAACTGCCCCACGTGGTCAACTTCGAATTGCCGAACGTCGACGAAGATTACGTGCACCGTATCGGTCGTACCGGCCGTGCCGGTCGTTCGGGCGAGGCGATCTCGCTGGTGGCTCCGGACGAAGAGAAGCTGCTCAAAAGCATCGAGCGCATGACCAAGCAGAAAATCGCCGATGGCGACCTGATGGGCTTCGATTCCAACGCCGTGGAAGCAGAGAAACCGGAAGTTCGCGAGCGTCCGGATGTGCGTAACCCGCGCAACCCACGTGGCCCGCGCGGCGATGGTCCGAATGGCAGCGGTGGTGGTGGCGGTCGTAAAGACAAAGGCAAGGACAAGGGCGGCAAGGAAAAACCTGCTGCCACTGGCCGTGGCGATCGCCCGGCCCGTGAACACAAACCACGCGAAGGCACTCCGGCCCGCGAACAACAGCGTCCAGCCCCTCGCGTCGCCGCTGACCGTGCTCCGGACGAGTTCCTGGACGACGACATCGATAACTTCGGTAATCGCGTCGACTACGTACCTCAAGCCAAACCGGCTCAGGGCCGTGGCCGCCGTCCGGGCGCACCGGCACAAGGCGCAGGCGCGGGTGCTCCACGCACCGGCCAGCCACAAGGCCGTCAGAACGGTCCGCGCAACAGCAGCGGCGCAACCACCGGCACCCCGCCGGCCAAGCGCAGCGGCCCACGCAACGGTGCTCCACGTGATGGCCAGGCCCGTCGCGAAGAGTCCCGCAACCGCCGCCCGGCCCGTGACGACCAGCCTCGTTCGGAACCGGCCGTGCAGAACCCGCGGGGCCCGGCACCGAAGATCATTCACAAGGAGTCGAAAAGCGATCGCTTCCCGACACCCGAGCAACTGGATCAACTGCCAGGCCGTCCGCGCGGCGAAAAACCAGCGTTGCTGACCCGCAACCGCTGAGTTTTTCAAAGTCATGAAAAATGCCCCGGATCGCAAGATCAGGGGCATTTTTTATGCTGGCGAAGAACCCTGTGAGAGCGGGCTTGCCCGCGATGACGTCCGTCCAGCAAACATTGATATTGACTGACCCACCGCCATCGCGGGCAAGCCCGCTCCCACAGTGGCTCGGTACCGTCCGTATGGATTCTGGCAGACCATAAAAAACGCCCCGGATCTCGCGATCAGGGGCGTTTTTTTGTTCAAGCAGCGAAATTTATTTCGCTTTGACACCTTCAAACGTCACGTACAGCTCAACCGCGTCGGACGCTGGGCCCAGGTCTTTCTGCTTGCCGAAATCGGAACGCTTGATGCTGGTGGTGCCTTCGAAACCGGCACGGTAGCCGCCCCATGGATCCTTGCCTTCACCCAGGAAGGTAGCCTTGACTACAACGGGCTTGGTCACGCCGAGGATAGTCAGGTTGCCGGTCACGTCCGCAGTGTCTTTACCAGCGGCGTTTTTACCGGTGGATTTGACGCTGGTGGAGACGAACTTGGCGTCGGCGAATTTGCCCACGTTCAGGAAGTCAGCACTGGCGATATGCTTGTCACGTTCGGCGTGGTTGGTGAACACGCTGGCGGTGCGTACATTGAACTCGATTTTGCTGTCTTCAGGCTTGGCGGCGTCGAAACTGAACTTACCGTCGATATCTTTGAAGGTACCGGTAATGTAGCTGTAGCCCAGGTGGCTGATCTTGAAATCAACGAAGGCGTGCTGGCCTTCTTTGTCGACCACGTAATCGGCCGCCATCACGTTAGCCGACAGCAGAGCAGAACCGATTGCCAGAGCAGCGAGCGTCTTTTTCAACATACTTTCTATTCCTTAGGAGTCGAGATTGAATATCAGGCTTTGCGTCCCAGCATTCGCGTCAGGGTCGCATCACGATCGATAAAGTGGTGTTTCAATGCTGCCAACGCATGGAGGCCGGAAAAAATTACCAACACCCAAGCCAGGTACAAATGGATCACACCAGCGGTGTCTGCCTGGTCCGGTAGTCCGGAAACCAGCGCAGGTACTTCAAACAGTCCGAACACCGGAATCCCAACACCGTCTGCGGTGGAAATCAGGTAACCGGCAATCATCACAGCGAACAGACTGAGATAGAGGAAGGAATGGCCAAGCTTGGCGCCAAGGCGCGTCAGGCGGCTATAGTTTGGCAGGAGTGGCGGCGGTGGGCTGATGAAGCGCCACAACGCTCGCAGCAACATGACGGCCAGTAACACCAGACCAATGCTCTTGTGCAGATCCGGCGCGTCTTTGCGCCACGTGCTGTAGTAGTCGAGACCGACCATCCACAACCCCAACGCGAACAGGCCGAAGACTGCCAGCGCCACACCCCAGTGCATAAAGATGCTGACCCAACCGTAGCGGGAAGAAGAGTTACGTAGCTGCATTGCCCAAATCCTGTAAGAACTGCGCCCAAGACTATCGAGTTATCTATCGATTTAAAGCGGAAAATTTTGCTTTGAAATATCGAAAAATACGATCAAGACCTTGGGGCCGAGAGGTTAAGAGAGTGTTAACCGGATAAAAAAACCTTCAGGCACCCTCCTTATCTTCATTTAAAAGCCGATATCACTCGTCAGAACTGTCATATCCGACAGTAGCTTCCATTACTGGTCATTGATGAACTTGAATTCGAGTACGAGCGTCTGAACAGGAGTTCTATCATGCATCACAATTCGAGTTCATCTTCCGTGATAACACACAGCCAACCCAATTCGATACCTGTAGGGGAAGGACCGCGAGGGATCGCCATCAGCGATGATGGATCACGGGTTTTTGCTTGCAATTACATTTCAGGCAATGTGTCAGTCATCGACACCCGGAACAAAAAGGTAATCCGCACTATCGCCGTCGAGCGTTACCCCCGAAGCATCGCCCTTGGCCATGGGGGGAAAAGAGCTTACGTGACCAACTATGGTTCAAGTTCGGTTTCGGTTATTGATACCGAAACATACGCGGTAGGAAACCTCACGGTGGGGAGGCACCCTTGCGCAGTCGTCGTGAGCCGAGACGGGAAGCATGTTTACGTCACTGTTCGACAGGATAAAGAATGGCTAGCCATTATTGACACCCGCACTTATGCGGTGAGCAGAGTGCGAGGATTACCCTCGCCATCCATAAGTGTGGATGTCAGCCAGGACGATTCGCGTCTTTATATTTCCAGTACCAACGCCCCAGCCGGCCCTTATCAGGACGCACTCACGGTCATCAGCAGCAAGACTTTCGAAGTCATCGGCATCATCAACACCGAACAATATCCGTCAGCGGTTAACGTCAGCCCCGATGGCAAGGAAGTGTATATCGTGGGTCTGGACGCTCGAAAACTGACCGTGCTGGACGCTCGGTCATTGACCACCCGGCATTTCGATTTTGTGACGTGCGAAGGGAAAATAGTGTTCGGCGAAAAACACGCTTATGCCGTTGATCAAACCAACAAAGAGGTCGTGGAAGTGAGTACCACCACGCATGAGATTGCTCGCAGGATTCCCATCCCAGGTGCCTTCGAACCGTATGACATGGTGCTTGATCAACACAACCGTGCCTATATCAGCGACTACCAAAGCGACGAAGTACATATTGTCGATCTCGCTTAGCGTCAAAGCACAATCAGCAAAAAACACGGCATCTCTGCCTGATGCCAGTTAGTTAGCGCAACCCATGTGGGAGCGGGCTTGCCCGCGAAGGCGGTGTATCAGGCAACATTACTGTCGACTGACACGCCTTCTTCGCGAGCAAGCCCGCTCCCACAGGTTCCGCACCTTACACCGACTGGCGTCAGGCATCACTGCCGCGCTTTTTTTGATCCCAAGACTTACTGCGTCTTGGTTTCAGTCGTCGCCGGGGTCTTCGCAGCGGTACTCGCCGCTGGTTTCTTCACCGGCTCAGCCTTTTTCGCCGTTGCCTTGGCCGGAGCCTTTTTGGCCTCGGTTTTGGCAGCAGGCTTTTTCACTGGCGCTTTGGCCGGTGCCTTCTTCACCGGCTCGGCTTTCACAGGTTCTGCCGGTTTCGCAGCCTCAACCGGCACTGGCGCTGGGGCCGGCGCGGGTACTGGGGCGGGTGCCGTCGCAACCGGTGCCACTGGCTCAGCGGCCTTGGCCGGAGCCTTGTCGGAACCACCGCCGAACATCCGCGAGAAGAAGCCAGGCTTGGACTCTTCAGCTTTCGCTTCAACCTTGGCCGGTTCTGGCTTGTCAGCCGCTTTATCGGACGAACCACCGAACATGTTGCTGAAGAAATTGCCTTTCTTCGCCACCACCGCGCCTGCCGCTGCTGCGGTCGCGGTCGCCGCCGGCACAACCTTCACCGGTTCAAACGACTTGCCCGCTGCCAGGTCTTCCAGCTGACTGGCTGCACGCTGACCGGTGCGCAATGCACCTTCCAGGGTGCCTGGGTACAAGGTGTCGGTGTGTTCACCGGCAAAGGCTACGCGTTGCAGCGGACGTTCCCACAGGCGCCAGTACTTGCTGATCTGGCCCGGACCAAAGGCCAGGTAAGCGCCGCCCATCGACGGGTCGGTGCTGTAGCGGCGGATTTCATAACCGGTGAACGAACCGCGTGCCTGTGGATAAAAGGTGTGCAGACGAATCAGCACCTGATCGGCCATCTGCTTGTCGCCGAAGGCTTGCATCACCCGCGCGTTGTCTCCGGAAATGTTGATCACCACGTTGGCGCCGCCCTTCAAGGCCGGCTCGATCCACAACATGCCCAGACCGGCGTTGCTGTAGATCTCGCCAGACATGCGCGCCTTGCTTTCCCACACTGGCGTCTTGAACTTCAGCATGATCTGGTCACGCCAGCCGTAGTTGGTGCCCTTGATGGCGCCCATGTGCTGGGCATCCAGCGCCGGAGTCATCTGGATCTTGCTCAGTGCGCGCAACGGCACGGCCAGTACGACGTAGTCCGCCTGATAGCCAACGCTGCCGACCTTGACGGTCACACCGTCCTTGTCCTGGGTAATGGACGAAACCGGAGAGCCGGTCTTGATGGTTTTCAGTTGTTTGACGAAGGCCTGGGCCAATACCGGGCTGCCACCGGGCAGACGCGAAGCGCGCAGGTCACGGTCGGCAACGCCCCGGTAGACGCGGCTCTGCTGTGCGAAGTACAGCAGCGACAGGCGTGAAGGTTCGTCGTAACGGGTACGAATCTCCTGATTCACCAACTGACGCGCAGTGGCTGGCAGGTTCAGGCGATCGAGCCAGTTGGCCACGTTGATCTGATCCAGGGCGAACAGCGTGCTGTTGGCGGCCGGGTTCAGCGGGTCTTCGATCGAACGCGCCAGGTCATCCAGGGTCTTTTCGTAGCGTTTCAGCGCTTCGGCGGTGGCCGGCTGTTTAGCGGTCAGATCGGCGGCGGTGAAGTATTCACCGTCGATCAGATAGCCTGGGGTGCGCACGAATTCAGGGGCTGGCGTGGTGCTCAGCTTGAACGTCGAGACGTACTTGTTCAGCACCGGCTGGGTCTTGTCGTTGCCGATCCACTCACTGGTGGCCATGCCGGAGCGACCGCCCAGGGTCGGTTTGGCTTCCAGCAAGGTGACCTGCCAGCCTTTGTTCTGCAGTTCGTAAGCCGCGGTGAGGCCCGAAAGCCCACCGCCGACCACGATCGCCGTTTTATCCTTGGCCAGCGCCGAAACGCTGAACAGCCCCAACATCACCAGCGCACAGGCGCGCAGCCAACCAGCAGACATTCAGCGAACTCCGGAAATACACGAGGAAATAGCGGTTTTACGAGTCAGACGACTCAAAGAGCCGCGAAGAATACGTCAGCCATCAAAACGCCGCCAGCAACGTCTATCGTCCTATACAAAGTAGCTCAATCGACACAATGGGTTGTCCCGGTGACGCGCATTGCATAGGCTTGCGCGATTGTTTACCCGCCTACGTCACGGGTAGCCTCGAGGAGACAGAATATGGGCCTGAATAAACAGTGGATGGAACGCGATCTCGCCGTGTTATGGCATCCCTGCACCCAGATGAAAGACCACGAACAGCTGCCGCTGATCCCCATCAAGCGCGGTGAGGGCGTGTGGCTTGAAGACTTCGAAGGCAAACGCTACCTCGACGCCGTCAGCTCCTGGTGGGTCAACGTATTCGGCCACGCCAACCCGCGGATCAACCAGCGCATCAAGGATCAGGTCGATCAGCTGGAACATGTGATCCTCGCCGGTTTCAGCCATCAGCCGGTGATCGAGCTGTCCGAGCGCCTTGTAAAAATGACGCCCGAAGGCCTGACCCGTTGCTTCTATGGCGATAACGGTTCGTCGTGTATCGAAATCGCGCTGAAAATGAGCTTTCACTACTGGCTCAACCGCGGCCAGCCGAACAAGAAACGCTTCGTCACCCTCACCAACGGCTACCACGGCGAAACCATGGCGGCGATGGCGGTGGGCGACGTGCCGCTGTTCACCGAAACCTACAAAGCCCTGCTGATGGACACCATCAAGGTGCCGAGCCCCGATTGCTACCTGCGCCCCGAGGGCATGAGCTGGGAAGAACACTCGCGCAATATGTTCGCCGCCATGGAGCAAACGCTGGCCGACCATCACGATACCGTGGCCGCCGTGATTCTGGAGCCGCTGATTCAGGGCGCCGGCGGCATGCGCATGTATCACCCGGTGTACCTCAAGCTGCTGCGCGACGCCTGCGACCGTTATGGCGTGCACCTGATCCACGATGAAATCGCCGTCGGCTTCGGTCGCACCGGCACGATGTTCGCCTGCGAACAGGCCGGCATCCGCCCGGATTTCCTCTGCCTGTCCAAGGCCCTGACCGGCGGTTACCTGCCGTTGGCCGCCTGCCTGACCACCGATGAGGTCTACAGCGCTTTCTACGACGACTACCCGACCCTGCGCGCCTTCCTGCACTCCCACAGCTACACGGGTAATCCCCTGGCCTGCGCGGCAGCATTGGCGACGCTGGATATCTTCGAAGAAGACAACGTCATCGAGAAAAACAAGGCCCTGGCCCAGCGCATGGCCTCCTCCACGGCGCACCTTGCCGATCACCCGAACGTTGCCGAAGTGCGCCAGACCGGCATGGTCCTGGCGATCGAGATGGTCAAGGACAAGGCCAGCAAGACCGCTTACCCGTGGCAGGAACGTCGCGGTTTGACCGTGTTCCAGCATGCACTGCAACGAGGTGCTTTACTGAGGCCGTTGGGCAGCGTGGTGTATTTCCTGCCGCCCTACGTGATCACCCCGGAGCAGATCGATTTTCTGGCCGAGGTGGCCAGCGAAGGCATCGACATCGCCACCCGTGACAGCGTCAGCGTGGCGGTGCCGAAGGACTTTCATCCGGGTTACCGTGATCCGGGCTAGAAGTCACCGAGAAACCCTGTGGCGAGGGAGCTTGCTCCCGCTGGGTCGCGAAGCGGCCCCCCTCTCTATCTGAAAAGAAGGGGACTGCTGCGCAGTCCAGCGGGAGCAAGCTCCCTCGCCACAAAAGCCAGTTTGTTCCAACTTACGATACCGAACATCAGATTCAGTAGAGACCATTGATGAGACTGTCCCGCTTTTTTATCGACGCCCCTTTAAGCACCGGCGAACACGAGCTGCCCGAGGCCCAGGCCCATTACATCAGCCGTGTGCTGCGCATGGCCGAGGGTGATACGGTGCAATTGTTCGACGGCTCGGGCCACGAGTTTCGCGGCACGCTGGCGGAAGTCGGCAAGAAGCGCGTGGTGGTGCAAATCGATGAAAGCTTCGCTGGGCAGGTCGAGTCGTCGCTTGCGGTCCATCTCGGCCAGGGTTTGTCCCGTGGCGAGCGGATGGACTGGGCGATACAGAAAGCCACCGAGCTGGGCGTCACTGAAATCACCCCGATCTTCACCGACCGCTGCGAAGTCCGCCTCAAGGACGAGCGTGCCGACAAACGCCTGATGCACTGGCGTCAGGTGGCGATCAGCGCCTGCGAGCAGTGCGGGCGCTCACGGGTGCCGGTGATTCACCCACCGCTGCTGTTGGCCGACTGGTTGAAGCAGACGCAGGCCGAATTGAAACTGGTGCTGCACCCGGTGGCCGAGCCATTGGTGAGCCATGCGAAACCGGCGACGCTGGCGTTTCTGATCGGCCCGGAAGGCGGGTTGTCCGACGCTGAAGTCGAGCAGGCCAAGGCTGGCGGCTTTCACGCCGCCCGCCTCGGCCCGCGCGTGCTGCGCACCGAAACCGCGCCGGTGGTGGCGCTGGCGGTGGCCCAGCAACTTTGGGGGGACTTCTAGGCCACCTTCGACTGTAGGAGCGAGGCTTGCCCGCTCCTACAGAACGTAAAACCAAATCGCCACAAAGTGCAGCAGACTCCCGCCGATCACGAACAGATGCCAGATGCCGTGGGCATGGCGCAGACGATGGTCGAGGGCAAAAAAGATAATCCCCACGGTGTACAACACCCCGCCCGACGCCAGCCAGGCGAAGCCGACAGGGCCCAACGCCGCCAGTAACGGCTTGACTGCCACCAGCACGATCCAGCCCATCACCGCATAAATCACAATCGACAGAATTCGCGCTTCCGAGCGGGGTTTGATCTCTTGCAGGATACCGATCAGCGCCAGCCCCCAGACAATCCCGAACAGCGTCCAGCCCCACGGCCCACGCAGGGTCACCA
This sequence comes from Pseudomonas sp. EL_65y_Pfl2_R96, assembly GCF_963970905.1. Lineage (NCBI taxonomy): Bacteria > Pseudomonadati > Pseudomonadota > Gammaproteobacteria > Pseudomonadales > Pseudomonadaceae > Pseudomonas > Pseudomonas sp. EL_65y_Pfl2_R96. Next base: position 62,093 of record NZ_CAXAQH010000004.1, read on the forward strand.
GGCAAAACGGCGTGTAACTGCCGGCAATCAGCAGGTAGATCGAAAAGTGATCGACCTTCTGCATGATCGCTTTTTTGCGCCCGCGCACGCTGTGGTACACGGTCGAGGCGCTGTAGAGCACCAGCAAGGTGAACGCGTAAATCGCCACGCTGACAATCTTCCACGGACTGCCGTCCATACTGGCGATCACCAGCAGCCACACGCCCCCGACAACCGCCGCCACCGCCCCGACCAAATGCGTCCAGGCGTTCAATCTTTCCCCGTGATACATGTGTTGCTCACCTCAAAATTCGTCACAGCCTTGCGCAAGGCTCAGGCCTCAAGGTTAAAAGCGCAATGTTTCCGTATAGCGCAGCTCAAAAAGCCATCGAGCCAAACGTCAGCCAATTGGGCACAATCGAGCGATTCGAATAAGAGTCACGCCCATGCTGATCGATGAAGAGTTGACCCTGAAAAAACTCGAGGTGTTTCTGGCCTTCATGCGTACCGGCAACCTGGCCCGCGCTGCCGCCGAGTTGCAAACCAGCAACGTCAGCGTGCACCGCGCCATCCACTCTCTGGAAAGCGCCCTGCGTTGCCCGCTATTCAAACACGAAGGCCGCAACCTGACCCCACTCGAAAGCGCTTATGTGCTGGAAGAACGGGCGCAGAAGCTGATTCAGGACGTGCTCGAAACCGTGCGCCTGACCCGCGAGGCTGCCGGGTTCTCCGCTGAGCGCTTCAAACTCGGCTCGCTGTATTCGCTGACGGTGAAGACCGTGCCGCAGCTGATCATGGGCCTGAAAATCCGCCGTAGCGAACTCAATATCGACCTGATCCTGGGCTCGAACATCGACCTGTTGTACAAGCTCAAAAACATGGAAGTCGACGCGATCCTGGTGTCGCTGGACGACAGCGTCAACGACCCGGATTGCGAGCAGATCCCGCTGTTTTCCGATGACATCTTCCTCGCCACCCCGGCTGACTCGCCCTTTGCCCAGCGGGCCGAAGTCGATCTGGCCGAGGTGCGCGACGAGACGTTCATCACCTTGACCCAAGGCTTCGCCACGCACCAGGACGGTATTCGGGTGTTCAAGCAGGCGGGGTTCGAGCCGAAGGTGGCGATGCAGGTCAACGACATTTTCACCCTGCTGAGCATGGTCAGCTCCGGGGTCGGTTATGCGTTGCTGCCGGGAAGGATTGCGGCGGTGTATGAGAACCGGGTGAAGCTGATTCCGTTGCAGGAAAAGTATCGGTTGCAACAGCACATCGGCGTGGTGTTTCTGAAGGCCAAGGAGCGTGACCCGAATTTGTTGGCGTTGTTGGCGGAGTGTCGGATGTATGCCAATCGGCAGGCTTGAATGTGGCGAGGGAGCTTGCTCCCGCTCGGGTGCGAAGCGCCCGCAAAATCAGACCACCGGATTTACCTGATACACCTCGGTGGTAGAAGTTGGGGCTGCTGCGCAGCCCAGCGGGAGCAAGCTCCCTCACCACAAAAAGCAATCACCAATCTAGCCAACAATCCCGCGAACAATGAAGTACAGCAACGAAGGCCCCAGCAAGCACCCAAGCCCGGTGTGGAACGTCGCCGTCAACGCGCCATACGGCACCAGCCTGCGATCCGTCGCCGCCAGCCCTGCCGTCACCCCACTCACCGTCCCGGCCAGACCACCAAACACCATCGCCGAGCGCGGGTTATCCAGCCCCATCCAGCGCGCCGCCATCGGCGTGCCGACCATCACCAGAATTGCCTTGATCAGCCCGGTGGCAATCGACAACGCCATCACGTCGGACGTGGCACCAATCGCCGCCCCGGTCACTGGCCCGACGATGTACGTCACCGCGCCTGCGCCAATGGTCGTCATGCTCACCGCATCGCGATAACCGAACACCCAGGCAATGCTCGCCCCGACAATGAACGGCAGGATCGTGCCCAGCAGCAGCGCGATAACACCAATCATCCCGGCCTTTTTCGCTTCGGTGGCCTGCACCTCGAACGCGGTGGCGACAATGGCGAAGTCACGCAACATCGCACCGCCCATCAAACCAATGCCGGAAAACAGCGACAAATCCGCCAGGCCTTTTTGCCCGCCGGTCATGGTGCCTCCGACCCAGGCCAGCACCAGGCCGATGACGATGGCAATCGCCGAGCCGTGAATCCGTCCGAAGGTCAGGCGTTTGGACAACACCACCGACACCCACATGATCACGCCAACGAACGCGAACGCTGTCACCAACCCGTTATGTTCCAGACCTTTCTCGATGAGATCCCACATATCAGCGACCTCCTGCCGGTGCGCCAACCGGCGTTATGTCCGCCGGTTCATCGGGCAAGGGTTCACCTTTGTGGGTCCGGCTGATCAGCGCAATGGTGCAGCCGCAGAGCACCACCGAACCGATCGCAGCCAACACCGCCACCGGGCCGCCGTGCAGGGCGGTAACGACGTTCTGTTGCGCGGCCATCGCCACCACTACCGGAATGTACATGGCGCCCCAGAAGCCGACGCCCATCTCGCAGTCCTTGGTCATGCCGCCGCGTTTTTGCATCCACAACCGCGCGCAAATCAGCAGGATCATCGCGATCCCGACCCCGCCGACGTTGGATTTCACCCCCAGCAACGCGCCGAGCATGTCGCCCATGATCACCCCTGCCAGCGTACAGATCGCCAAAAGCGCCACACCGTAAATAATCATTGTTGTAGTCCTCAAAGTGCATCGTCGGAATTGTTGTTTTTGTAGTTCGCAGCCTGAGTCGGTGATCTAGGGTTGGCGGCTTCCCTCCTCACGCAACAGCGCCTGCAAGGTATCGAGCCGCGCGCCGTCGAAGGCAATCACGGTGCCCTGCTCGAACACCCGGCGCGCCAATCCGGTCAGCACCGCACCGGGCGGCAGTTCGATCTGTAGACGTACGCCACGCTCGTAAGCGCTTTGCACCGTGCCGCGCCAATCCACCACACGGCACATGTTGAAGGCCAGGTCGTCGCGTAACGCCTCGGGATTGATAACAGGCCGGGCGCGACTGCCGCTCAGATAACCCAGGATCGGCGTTTTCAATTGCACCTTGGCGAAGGCTTCGGCCAGGGTTTTTGCCGGTGTTTCCAGCAGCGGGCAATGGGACGGCACGCTGACCGCCAGGCGTTTGGCCAGTCCGGCGCCACAACCCTTCGCCAACTCGGCAACCGCTTTCATCACACCATCGCTGCCAGCGATGACGACTTGGTTATCGGCGTTGATGTTGGCCAGGTAAACCGCTGTGTCGACGCTGTGAACCTGCGCCAGCAACCTTTCCACCTTCGCCAGATCCAGACCGATGATCGCGGTCATGCCATAGCCCTGAGGATAAGCCTGCTGCATCAGTTCGCCGCGCAGGCTGACCAGATGCAGTGCATCACTGAAGCTCAAGGCGCCGGCGACCACCGCCGCCGGATAGGCGCCAATGGACAATCCGGCCACGTAGTCCGCTTTCAATAACAACTGACGTGAAGCCGCCACGCCAGCAATCAGCAGGCACAGTTGAACCGCCCTCGTCGACTGCAACGCCTCGGCAGAATCCAGCAACAAGACATCTTCACCCAGCACCTCGCTCGCCTCGATCAGCGTTTCCCGAGGCAAACGATGGAGCATGCCCGGTTGCTGCGCGCCCTGACCGGGGAACACCAGCAAACTGCTCACGCTGCTTGCTCCTGCGGGTTCCAGGGGTCGGTGACCAGGCAGGCGACCTGAGCGTTTTTTAGCAGCACCCGTTGTGACGGACCGGCCCATTCGCGCAGGGCCACGGCGCCATTCGGCGTCTGCAATTGCATGTCGACCAGACATTCAGCGGTGCCGAGAAGCGTCACCCATTCTTGCGCCTGAAGTCGGCTCAACGGTTGCGGTGTACGCAGAATCAAATCCAGATCGCTGCGCTCATGCAACGCCACAAAACCGCTGGCCAATTCAAACCCGGCGCTGCCGCTGACACCCCACACCCAACCGCAGGTGTCGAGCATCGGCCGCAGTTGCGCCAGCGCTCGCAACGCCGGCAGATCCCGAACCGTCTCGACATGACACAGCTCTTCCGGCCTTACCCGACGTGAAATCGCCGTGATCGCCATCGACGTTGCATAACGCTGCTCACGCAAGCGTCCGCGTACCCCGACCGCGATTTGATCCGGCGCAGTTATCGCGCGCCGAACCACCACCGGCTGACCCGCGCTGGTCGACTCGATCACCCACGCAGGCGCATCCGCAGGCAACTGCTCCGGGGTCATCCCCCACAGCAGGTCGTGGGCCAGAAACGTGTTCACCACTGCTCTCTCAATAGTTGGCGAACCTTGCTCGACGCAGCACGATTGTTCGCACCCAAGCGACTACTCAGATCGCGATGACCGGCTTCGACATTTTCAATCGCCTGAACCAGACACTCATTCACCCGCGCCAGATCCGCCGTCGTCGGTTGTTCGATCTGATCCACCGACAAGGTTTCCCAAAGCAAACCCAGGCTGGCAAAGCTGTCGATGTCATAGGCCATCGGCGGCACGCTGACGGCCAAGGCTTCAAGTTCTTCGACACTGCGCAAGGTGACCCGCGCCGCCGAAGCCTTGCCCATCGCATGCACCATCACGCCCGGATCGCGCAGAGCGATCAACCGGTTGGCCTGATAGCCATGAGCGAGAAAGGCGCCGGACATCGCCTTGCCCACCAGCAAACCGATCACCGCGTGCCCGGCCAGTCGGGCGCGGGCATAACTGTCCGCCGCACCGGCCAGGGCCTGATGAATGCCGAGGGCTTCTTCGCGTCGGCCGTAAGCCTGACTGGGCACATCGACAATGGCGATCAAGGCGCGTTTTTGAGGTTTGTCGTTGTCCGCAGCAATGACGTCATCCACCGCTTTGGCCAGGCCCCAGCCTTCCAGCAAACCGACCTCACCGTTGCGGGCGCGGACGAAGCGGTTGTCGGGATCGGCCACCACCGCGATAAAACGCACGGGCTGCTCACCCAGTAAGCCATCGGCGACTTTCAACGACGCCGGCAAACCCGCGACCGGTTTCGCGTCGGCACTCAAGGCGTTGAACCAGTTCAAGCCTCTCAGGGAATACGAACTCATGAGCGCTCTCCTTGATACAGATCGCGAACCGTCGCCGGCTCGATTTGTGGTTCGGCGTCCAGCCTGGCCAGCCGTTGCAGGAACCATTCGGCCTGGCGGCTACGTTGTTGCGCCGGCAAGCCTTGCTTGAGCAATTCGCCGACCTGCTGCTGAATCTGCGCCACGTCGTCAGCGACATAGCGATCCACCAACCCACTGGCGAACCGTTGCTCGCCACCGGTCAGGCTCCAGATAAACGGCCGGTCACGGGAGTCGTATTCCTCAAGCCCGGCTTCCTGCTCGATCACCTGTGGGCCGTTGAGGCCAAGGCGCGCTTCCTGAGTCACCAGCAAATAGCTGCACAACCCGGCGGCAATCGACATGCCGCCAAAGCAACCGACGCTGCCGGCGACCACGCCGATTACCGGTTGGTACTGGCGCAGATCGACAATCGCCGCATGAATATCGGCAATCGCCGCCAGCCCCAGGTTGGCCTCCTGCAAACGCACGCCACCGGTTTCCAGCAGCAACACGGCACGCGTGGGAATGCCTTTGCGGTTGTCCTCGGCGGCCAGTTCCAGCGCACCGGCAATCTTCGCCCCGCCGACTTCACCCAGGCTGCCGCCCTGAAACGCGCCTTCGATGGCCGCGATCACCACCGGCAAACCACCGAGGCTGCCCTTGGCAATCACCACGCCGTCATCGGCTTGCGGCACCACGCCCTGGCGCGACAGCCATGGCGACATGACGCGCTGAAACGGGTCGAGCAGTTCGCGGAAGGTGTCGGCGTCGAGCAGCGCTTTTGCCCGTTGCCGGGCGCCGAGTTCGACGAAACTGTGCTTGTGGAGAAGCGCTGCGCTGTCAGTCATGGCTGATCTCCTCGAAGCCTTGTTCCAGGCGCAAACGCACCACGCCGGGAGTGGCGCCGAAATCGTGGATATCGATCGCCATCGCGGGCGGTGTCTGGCCGTCGAACATCCGCGCGAACAGATGCTGCCAGCGTTGTTCGCTGCCGTTGACCGAGGTCTGCACCTGGATCGTCAGCTTGCCCGCCAACCCCGGTTCGATCAGCACTTCCAGATCGCCCGAGCCCACGCAGCCCACCAGCGCCCTGCCCCGTGGCGGCGGCCCGGCGGGGAATTCAAAGGATAAGGTTTCCATCAAAACGCTCCCTGGAAGATGCCGGCGCCCGACTCGATGCGGTCGATAAACAGGCAGGCTGCGAGCAAGTCCGCAGCGCCGCCGGGCGAGGCATTCAACGCGATTAATTGTTGGTCCAGCTCATGCAAACGGCGGCGACCGGCCAGGCTCGCACTGCCGCCGGCGTCGAGCACGGCTTGAGCACCAAGTTGCATGGTCTGCAGGCCTTGTTCGCCCGCACGGTAGAGCACGCAGGTGTCGGCCAGTGTCGTCATGATCGCCAGCAAGGCGTCGAGCCGGGCGTTCTGTTCGCCATGGCCGGCGGCACGGCTGCGTTTGAGTTGCGGCAGGCCACGTTGCAGCACGGCCGGGAAACCAAGCTGCGCCTCTTCACGGGCACCGCGAACGCCGTAACGTTGGGCGACCTGGGCACCGTGGCTTAAAGGACGTGGCGAGTAACGGTCATCGAGCAAGGCCAGGCGTGCAGCGCGCAAAGCGATTGAGCTTGCAGAACAGGATTCAGGTTCCAGCGCGGCGGCAGTGACCAAAAGACCCAACGCCCAGATCGCACCACGATGGGTGTTCACGCCGCCCGTGGTGGCAAGCATCTCTTGCTCCCCTTCACGACCAAGCCGCCCAACGGTTTCGCGCAACGGTAAACCGACTTCGCCGAACTCGATGGCCGCGTCCGCCATGGCCTTGAACGCCGGCCATAAGGACAACGCCGAAGCGTGCATCAGCCCGAGGTGCAAATCGGTATGAGCGCCATTGCCGCGACGATCGACCAGCGCCGGTTTCGGCGACAGGTCCGCTTCGTCGATCAGCGCATCCACTGCCAGATCCGCCAGCCGTTCGGCCAGGGTGAGGTTTTTGGGTTGCAGGTTGAGTGCGCGCATTACCAGCTCCTGAACTTGGCGGGTGGGTTGTAGAGGCCACCGGACCACTCCACCAGATCGGCCACGCTTTTCGCTGCAAGCAACTCGCGGGTGGCGTCGGTGCGGCGGATGCCGAGATCTTCGGGCAAAGCGATCAGGCCTTCGCGGCGCATGCGCGCGGTGTCTTTCGGGTTGTGGCGCAGGCCGATGGCGGTTACGCCGGCCACAGCCGCGATCATCGCCTGACGTTCTTCGAGGGAACGGGCCTTGTACAAATAGGCGATGCCTTCTTCGGTCAGCAGGTGAGTGACGTCGTCGCCATAGATCATGATCGGCGCCAGTGGCATGCCGCTTTTCTTCGCCACGTCCACCGCGTCGAGGGTTTCGACGAAGGTCGGTTTGCCGCCCTCCTGGAAGGTCTCGACCATTTGCACCACGAGTTTCTTGCCGCGTTCGAGCAAAGCTTCGGGTGCATCGTCGTGACGCATGTCGAGCCAGGCCGGCGTGCCGTGGCGGCGACCGCGCGGGTCGTGGCCCATGTTCGGCGCCCCTCCGAAACCGGCCAGGCGACCGCGTGTCACGGTGGAGGAATGACCGTCGCCGTCGACTTGCAGGGTCGCGCCGATGAACAGGTCCACCGCGTACTGCCCGGCCAGTTGGCAGAACATCCGATTGGAACGCAGCGAGCCGTCGCGGCCAGTGAAAAACACATCAGGCCGGGCAGCGATGTAGTTTTCCATGCCCAGTTCAGTGCCGAAGCAATGCACGCTTTCGACCCAGCCGCTTTCGATGGCCGGGATCAGGGTTGGATGCGGATTGAGGGTCCAGTTGCGGCAGATCTTGCCTTTCAAACCGAGGGATTCGCCGTAGGTCGGCAGGATCAGTTCGATGGCCGCGGTGTTGAAACCGATGCCGTGATTGAGCGACTGAACGTTGTGTTTTTCGTAGATCCCGCGGATCGCCATCATCGCCATCAACACGTGCACAGGCTTGATGTGCCGTGGGTCGCGGGTGAACAGTGGTTCGATGTAGAACGGCTTGTCAGCCACCACCACGAAATCGACCCAGGATGCGGGGATGTCGACACGGGGCAGTTCGCTGACGTCGTCCACCAATTGGTTGACCTGAACGATGACGATGCCGTCGCTGAAGGCGGCCGGTTCGATCAACGCGGGGGTGTCTTCGGTACTCGGCCCGGTATAGATGTTGCCGGCGCGATCAGCCATGAAACCGGCCGAGAGCACGACGTTGGGGATCAGGTCCACCACCAGCCGCGCATAGAGCTCGATGTAGGTGTGGATTGCGCCGATTTCCAACAGACCGTCTTCGAGCAACTGGCTGATGCGCAGGCTCTGGGTGCCGGCGAACGAGAAATCGAGCTTGCGGGCAATGCCGCGCTCGAACAGGTCCAGGTGCTCGGAGCGCCCGACGCTGGGCATGATCATGTGCAGGTCATGCAGCTTGCCCGGGTCGGCCTTGGCCAGGGAACGAGACAGGAAATCCGCCTGTTTCTGGTTATTGCCCTCCAGCACCACACGGTCGCCAGGCAGAATCAACGCCTCCAGCGCCGCAACGATCTTGTCGGTGGGCAGCACCACACCGTCGGCGAAACCCCGCACTAGCTCGAGACGCCGCTGCTTTTCGCTGCGCCGCCGCGTCCATCGCGAGTCGGGGGATATTGTTGTTGTCATGACCACTCCACGGGTTCGCTGTCGTGGGAGTCACCTTAGGAGCGTTGGGTGGGGGGCATCAATCAAGCAGAGTGTTGGATCGTTACGCTGACCGTAATGATCGAACACCGTCCCGATCGTTCCCACGCTCTGCGTGGGAATGCCTCAAGGGACGCTCCGCGTTCCAGCTCTCGAATGGGACGCGGAGCGTCCCGGGCTGCATTCCTTTGCTGCGCGTAGGAACGATCAGGTCTGCGATGAACTGAAGGACGCCATCTGTTCCTGCACTCGAATCAGAAGCTGTTCAGCACTTTCCAACAACTGCGCCAACAACGCCGGATCTTCATCATATAGCCTTCGTACTCCGCCAGGTTTCGTCGCTCATGACACAGGCACTGAAACACCAGATATCGCTTGTCTGAACGGTAGCCGCACAAGCGAAGAGCCGTCAGTGCAAGGGCATGGGCAGCGTTGTAAGCCAGGTCGAAACGACTCGCGAAGGAAAGCGAAGACGTTTGCGCGTCTTTCAATCGATCCACAGCCGAACGCATCAGCCCTTCGCACTCCTTGCGATCCGGCGGCTCAGCTTTCAGCCCACCGCTACGTAACAGGTTTTCCAGGTTCTCGTTGCTGCCCATCCTTGGACTCCAAAGGGTTTCCCCCCATCAGGTTGATCTTGTCCTGCTGTGCTACCCGCACGACAAAACTATTTTCAGCCACCAGTTTTGCGGCCCAGTCGTCGGGGGTGTAGAGCGTCGGGTTGAGGACGCGGCCCAACTGCTCTTCCATCGGTATAAGCCGCTCCATCACTTCACTGTAGTGCAGGCCCTCGCCGATCAGCATGAGATCAATGTCACTGGATGCGTTTGCCTGATCCTTGGCGATAGAGCCGTACACAAATGCCCAAGTAATCTGTTCGGCAAAGGGTTGGAGCGCCTGACGCAGAGGTTCGGCAATACCAAAGGTTTTGCGGGCGATGCCCAGCAGTTCCGCATAGATCGGGCAGTCGGGATTGGCTTGATAGTGGGTCTGGTTGCCCTGACGGGTCATGGTCAGCACGCCTGCCCGCTGCAACCGATCCAGCTCGCGCATGAGGCTGCCTTTACCCACTTGAGCCCAGCGGGCGATTTCGTTGGCATAAAAACTACGGTCGGGTTTACCAAACAGCAGGCCCAGCACTTTTTGCTGGGTGGTGGTGAACAAGGCTTCGCTCAATGACAGGTTTTTCACGGCAACGACCGATAAGTCCCAAAAAAGGAACGATAGGTCCCTTTTTGGGAATCTTCAAGCCAGAAACCTTTGTGGCGAGGTCCGACCGCTTGGGGTTTTGTGTTTAAAAGTTTGTCCGCAGGAACGGTGTGAGGCTACGCAATCTGGCGTCGCTGCCTACAGCAATGCCGGAACCCGCTGACTGGTGCGGTTTTGCGTTGATCTCTATCGTTTGGAGGTCGCTGCAAGCTCAGCGACCGGGATTGGAACCCCGTGGTGTTAACGAGGCAAAAGCGCCTTTCATAACGTATGCTTGCGCACCTTTAATGTGTGCATTCCGTTATGGCGGCTGTGCGCGGGAGACCTTAGTGTCTGTCGGGTTTTGTCCGTTTGCCCGGGTTCCAGCCCGCGTACAGCTGCCACCCCTTCGATTGGAACCCGATGGAGCAGCTGAAACTCATTAAATGGAGCTTCACTATGTTCAAAGCTACTCCCAATCCCCCGGAAACCGGCGTCGATTCCCAAGCATCCCTCGAAGCCGAGAAATTCAAGGAAGCCGCCGACCGCGCCTTCTCCCATTACTTCCCGTCACCCCACGAAAAACCGGCCAAACGCCGCAAGTCCCAGCTCTTCACCGTCTCCCCCGATATCGACACCGAAGCCCTTCTGGCCAATGCCTCCGAAGACCTGCTGTCCATCAGCGCCATTGCGGCCGATCTGGCGGACGATGTGGAGGGCTCACGCCGCTCTGTCGCCTTGGCGCTCAGTCGTTTGGCAGATGGCGTGCAGTTGTTGGTGGAGCGGGTGCTGGATCATCATGAGTCGTTGCAGATGAAGGCTCAGACCGGGGTTTAACGCACAAACCTTTGTTCATGATCGTTCCCACGCTCTGCGTGGGAATGCAGCCCGGGACGCTCTGCGTCCCAAAAAGCCGAACGCGGAGCGTCCGTTGAGGCATTCCCACGCGGAGCGTTGGGAACGATCAGTGGGCTAACCCTGCTGTAACAAGCAACTCCTCCAGCGCGAGCAAGTCAGGCACCTTCGCCACTTGCTCCCCCACCTGCACCGCCGCCTGCTCCAGCGAACACAACGGCACATCGACATAGCTCAACTGGCTATCCAGCTTGTAAGACCGCGGAATCCCCTGCACCAGCAGTGCAATGAACTTCAGCTCAGGCCGCCCGCCGAGGGCGTTGAGGATGACGATCCGTGCTCGCTCACCGATCACCACTTTGTTGCCACACGCCGATTCGAAACTGAGCAACGGAATCTGCCGGTTTCGCCACGTCACCCGTCCCAGATACCACGGCGGTGTATCGAGATCGAAAGCCCCCGGCTGATAGTCGATGAGTTCGGCGACGGCAACATTGGGCAGGATCAGGTTGCGATCCGCCAAGGGCAGTAAAAGCCCAGTGAGGTTGCTGGAGCGGTGTTCATGCATGGGTTTTGCTCCACCGGGCGATGCTGTCGAGCAGCACCGATTCCTGATACGGCTTGCCGAGGTAGTCGTTGACGCCGATGGCCATGGCGCGGTCGCGGTGTTTCTGGCCGGTGCGGGAGGTGATCATGATGATCGGCAGATGCCGCAGACGCTCGTCAGCGCGCACCTGGGTCGCCACTTCGAAGCCGTCCATGCGCGGCATTTCGATGTCCAGCAGCATCAGGTCGGGCATGTGTTCTTCGAGCTGCAACATGGCGTCGACACCGTCCTTGGCGGTCAGCACGTTCATGCCGTGGCGTTCCAGCAAGCGGCTGGTGACCTTGCGCACGGTGACCGAATCGTCGACCACCAGCACCAGCAAGGGTCGTTGCGACTCGGGCTCTACGTCCTGCGTCACCGGTCGTTGCGGCACCCGCGTTTGCATCGCGCGGATCGGCGCCAGCAAGTCGAGAATCAGCACCACCCGGCCATCGCCCAGAATTGTCGCGCCGGACAAACCCTGCACCGCGGCGAACTGCGGGCCGAGGCTTTTGACCACGATTTCCCGGGTGCCGGCCATGGCATCCACCTGCACCGCGACATGCCGCTCGTTGCACTGCACCAGCAATACCGGCAACGGCAGGCTCTGGCCCAGCAATTTCGGGCGGGTGCTGGTTTTCAGCAGCTCGCCGAGGTAGCACAACTCATAACGTTGCCCGGCGTATTCGTAGGTCGGCGGATCGAGCCGGTAATGCCCTTCGAGTTCGTTGGGCAACACCCGAACGATGCCGTCGATGGTGTTCAGCGGGATCGCGTATTGATCCTCCCCGCATTGCACCATCAGCGCACGGTTGACCGACACGGTGAACGGCAGGCGAATCCGGAAATGCACGCCCTGCCCCGACGTCGAGTCGATGCTCATGCTGCCGCCAAGCTGCCGGACCTCTTCGTGAACCACGTCCATGCCCACGCCACGCCCGGAGATCTGGGTGATTTTCTCGGCAGTTGAGAACCCCGGCTGCAGGATGAATTGCAGCACATCGCGATCGCTGATGTCGCTGTCCTGGTCGAGCAGCCCGCGCTTGATCGCCTTGCGCCGCACGGCGTCCAGCGGCACGCCGGCACCGTCGTCGCGGATGTCGAAAATGATGTCACCGCCCTCTCGCGACAGGTCGAGGGTGATCTTGCCCTGGGCCGGTTTACCCGCCGCGATACGCACCTCGGCCGATTCCAGCCCATGGTCGACGGCGTTGCGCAGCATGTGTTCCAGCGGCGCGGCCATGCGTTCGAGGACGTTGCGGTCCATCTCGCCTTCGGCGTTGCCGACGACGAATTCCACGTCCTTGCCCAGCTCGCTGGAAACCTGACGGACGATGCGCTTCAAACGCGGCAGCATTCGCTCGAACGGCACCATGCGCGTGCGCATCAGGCCTTCCTGCAATTCGGTGTTGATGCGGCCCTGCTGTTGCAGCAGGTTTTCCGCATCCTGATTACGCCGCTCGAGGGTTTCCTTGAGGTCGAGCAGGTCGGAGGCAGACTCGAACAGCGCCCGCGACAACTGTTGCAACTGCGAGTGACGGTCCATCTCCAGCGGGTCGAATTCTTCGTAGCCCAGGCGCTCGGCTTCGACTTGCTGACGGCTGAGAATCCGCCCCTGGGTTTCGGTATCGAGGCGGCGCAATTGGTCGCGCATGCGTTCGATGGTGGTTTCCATCTCGCTCAGGGCTACCCGTGCGTCGTTAACCTGTTGTTCGATGCGCCCGCGAAAGATCGAGGTTTCCCCGGCCAGGTTGACCAGATCGTCGAGCAGCTCCGCCGAGACCTTGACCGTGTCGGTGCCTTCGGATTGCGGTGCGGCTGGTTCGGCTTTGGGGGTGGTGGGCATCACCACCGGCGCCGGTGCTTCGAGCACCGCCGGATGGCTGAAATTCTTGATCGCGTCGATCAGCCGATCGGCCGGTGGCAATGGCTGACCGGCACGGACGGCGTCGAGCATCTGCGCCAGTCGGTCATGGCTGCGTTGCAACAACGAGAATAGCTCGGCGGTGGGTTGCAGCACGCCAGCCGACAAGCCTTCGTAGAGGAATTCCAGTTCATGGGCCAAGTCGCCAATCGGCGCAATCTCCACCATCCGTGCACCACCCTTGAGGGTGTGCAGATCGCGCAGCAGGGTTTCCACTTCCTGGCGATTCGACGGCTCGGCCTGCCAGCGCAACAGTGCCGCACCGGAGTTTTCAATGATGTCGAAACCTTCCTCGAGGAAGATCTCCAGAAGCTCGGGATCATGGCCCGCCGAGTCGTTGCTGGCTGCCGGTTCGATCACCTCGGCGCTGCCGGCGGCATTGCTCTGGCGAAACTCACGAATGGCTTCGATCAACTCACCCGGATCGCCCAACGGGCGGTTGTGCTGCAACTGCTCAAGGAACATGGCCAGCCGGTCATGGCTCTGTTGCAGCAACTGCGCCAGCGCTTCGCTGTGACTGTAACGGCGGTCTACCAGGCCTGCGTAAAGGTTTTCCAGTTCATGGGCCAAATCGCCGACTGGCTCGACCTCGGCCATCCGCGCACCGCCCTTGAGGGTGTGTAAATCCCGCTGCAAGGACGACAGCGGTGCGGCGTTATCCGGGTCACCCAGCCAGCGCTGCAAGGCCTGGCCGGCGCTTTCCAGGATATCCACCGCTTCTTCAAGGAAGATCGAAACGATTTCGTCGTCCAGTTCCACCTGAGTGGCGGCCTGTTCCAGCTCGGCCGTGGCGCTGCCCAGCTCCCGAATGCTCAGGGTGCGGCTGCCGTCACTGCGGATCAGGCCCATTGAGGAGGGGTCGAGACTCTCATCGAGCAAACCGCGCAAGGCCTGTACTCGCTGTGGTTGCGCAGTGACTTCCTGGCCGGCAGCCAGTTCGTCGAGCATGTTGATCAGCGCTTCGTGGGCACTTTGCGCCTCGTGGAAAAACCTGTCGCTGACCGCCAGGCTGCTTTCTTCCACCGCGCCATAAAGGTCGAGCAAGGCTTCGCAGAGTTCATCCACCGGATGCAGATCGGCCAGATGCGCGCCTTCGCCCAGGGTGGTCAGTTCGTCCAGCAATGCGCTGAGTTCCTGCCGCTCGCCGGGATGCTGCTGCCAGCGCTGCAACAGGCTTTCGGCATCCAGCAGGATGTCCATGCCCTGGGCGAGGAAGTTGTTGATCAGTTGCGGATCGCGCTTGATCCGCAGCCCCGTATTGGGCGCGCTCGACAGGCTTTGCAGACGCTCGGCCAGCAAGGCCTGGGTGCGTTCGATCAACGAACGGGCGCCGGGGATGTCGGCCAGCGGGTCGCTCTTGAGCTGTCGCAGCCCCAGGCGGAACAAACCTTCGGCTTCCAGCAGCAATTCGACTTCGTCCAGATCGAGGGTAATCCGGTGCGCCTTGTATTCCCGGGTCAGTTCATCCAGCGACGCCGCCAACTCGGCAATCGGCAGCACCCCAGCCATCGAGGCGCTGCCCTTGAGCGTATGCAACGCCCGCTGCAACTCGTCACTGGCCTGAAGCGGCACATGCTCGGCGGCTTGATCGAGGAAGCGATTGAGGCTGTTCAAGTGGGTTTCGGCTTCGTTGCGGAAGATCTCCAGCAACAGAGGATCGAGCGCCGCGACATCCTGCGCATCCTCATCGGGCAGCGGTTCATCGCCCTTGGCGAGGGCATGGGCACGGGCGGCCAATTGATCGACATCGTTGCGCTGGCGCTGGGCATTGGCGGCAAACTCGGCCACCAGTTCCGGCAGCAGTTTCAGCGCATCGCCCACCAGTTGCTGCACCGCAGGCCCAGGTGCAACGCTGTGTTCAAGCACGCGATTGAGCAGGTTTTCCACCGCCCAGGCCAGCTCGCCCAGCACCAGCGCACGGACCATACGGCCACTGCCTTTGAGGGTGTGGAAGGCGCGACGTAGTTCACTCAGCGCCGAGGTGCTGTCGGGATTGGCCGACCAGCGCGGCAAGTACTCCTGGAGGATTTCCAGCACTTCGTCAGTTTCTTCGAGGAAGACTTCCCGTAGCTCATCGTCCACCGGCTCTTCACCGGCGGGCGGCGGCAACAGGCTGCCCGGCGTGGTCAGAGCTGGCGGGTTGACCGACGACACCGGGCTGGCCAACACATCGGCCAGAGACTGAACGGTTTCGGGGTCGTCGAGTTCCTGCATGTCCTGCATGACCAGGGCTTCATTGGGGCTGAGCACATCTTCAAGCATTGGCACGTGCTGTTCGCTGGGGAAAAAACCGAGTGAGGCCAGGCCCTTTTCCGCGACGTCGAGCAGTTGTTCTCCGGGCGCTTCGGGGTCGTCGCTGAGGCGCTCCAGGTAATACTCGATGCTGGTGACGACATCGGCCAGGCTGTCCAGTTGCTGCCAGCCGGGCTGGCCCGGGTCCACCAATAGATGCTCGCGGATGAAACCGTTGCAGGCCTCGACCAGGCTCGCCGCGCGGGCCAACGGTATCATCGCCAGCGCACCGCGCACTTGGGTCAGCAACGCTGGCAAGGGTTGCAAATACTGACGGTCCCAGTCGGCGTCGATGTAGTCGACGATCATGTCTTTGGCCTGTTGCAGGCAGATGCGCGATTCCTTGATCACGATCTGGTGGATCTGCGTCAGGTCGGTGGTCGGCAGACGGCTGTCTTCCTGGCTTTCCGGCTCTACGGTACCGACCATGCCGGCCAGGGTCGCTTCGACGTAGAGCAAGGCCCCGGCGACGTCCATGAGGGTCGCGTCGTTGGGTTCGCGCTGGCCCTGGGCGAGGCTCAGCACCACCGCCAGTTGATCGATGATGACCTTGCGCGGCTGGCCGAAACCGAGCACCGCCAAGGTGTCGGCGATTTGCCGCAGAGGTGCCAGCAGGCTTTCGAGGTCCGAGGTGTGCTGACGGTCGCTGCGCACGAACAGGTCCAGGCGTTCCTTGACCCGCACCAGCTCTTCGCACAGCGCCGCCAATACCGAACGCATGGCGTCGCGGTCAGGGCCGGCCAGCCGTGCCCGTTCTTCGTCGACCATCGCGCTGTCGGGTAGCGCGTCGTCCAGTGAGTAGCGATCTTTCATGGTCAGCATCTGCCCGGTGGGGTGTTCGGCCTTGGCAATATAGAACAACAAACTCCTGAGCAGCTCTGGCGGTGCCGGTTGATTGATGGCGGACATGCCTTGCTCGAGCCAACGCTTGAGCTCTTTGTCGGCGTCCTTGAACAGGCTGCGCAACGCTGGGCTATTGGCGATCGCGCCATGGCGCATGCCTTCGACCAGCGCCGAAGCGGCCTGCCACAACGGGCTCAGGGGTGCATTGGCGCACAGCCCTTCGAGATGGGTAAAAACCCTGGCCAGATAACCGAAGTGGGTTTCGTCATCCTGCTCGCGCAGCAAGCCGACCAGCGCCATCTGCAACATTTGCCGCAACTTGCGCAGCACATTCGGCAAGTCGGACGGTTCCAGCAGCGCCAGGGCTTCTTGGCTCAGGGGCGGCAGGTCCGGCAGTTGCGGGCTGAACAGGCTGGTTTCCGACAACAGGCTTTCGCCGCGGGCGCTGCGCAGGTCGTTGATCAACGGCAACACCACCAGCGGCAAGTCACGACGGGCGCCTTGCACCCGGTCCAGGTAAGTCGGCAATTGCCCCAGGGCCTGGAGCAAGAGATGGAGCGCCTCGTCACGATGGCTGACACGGTTGCGCTGCAAGGCGCTGGTCAACTGCTCGATCTCTTCGGCGAGCAGCGCCGCGCCGTAGAATTCGACCATCTGCAAACTGCCGTGAACCTGATGGACACAGGCCAGGCACTCACTCAGGGCGTGCGTCGCCTGCGGGTCGTCGATCAGGGTTTCGATCGCCTGATAAGCCTGCTTCAGCGTTTCGGCAATCTCGCCTTTGACCCACTCGAGGGCCACATAGTCGTGCCGATCACCCATAACTACTCCAATCAAATGCATACGCCCTGAGGCGGTTCAAGCGTTGTCCGCAGCCTGCACAGGCTTGGTCGGCAAGGTGAAACCAGACACCGAACGCCGCAACTGGCTGGCCATTTTCGCCAGGTTGCCAATGCTCTCGGCGGTAGCAGTGGAACCGGACGAGGTCTGCGTGGTGATCTGCTGGATCACGTTCATCGTCAGGGAGATCTGGCCGGCCGACGAAGTCTGCTGCTGCGCGGCGTTGGAAATACTCTGGATCAGCGCCGCGAGGGTCTTCGATACGCCTTCGATTTCTTCCAGGGCCACCCCGGCATCCTGCGCCAGACGCGCGCCGCGCACCACTTCGGTGGTGGTCTGCTCCATGGAAATCACCGCTTCGTTGGTGTCGGTCTGAATCGCCCGCACCAGGGTTTCGATCTGCCGGGTCGCCGCGGACGAACGTTCGGCCAGGCGCTGTACTTCGTCGGCCACCACCGCAAAACCGCGCCCGGCGTCACCGGCCATGGACGCCTGAATCGCCGCGTTGAGGGCGAGGATGTTGGTCTGATCGGCAATGTCATCGATCAGGCTGACAATGTCGCCGATTTCCTGGGAAGACTCACCAAGGCGTTTGATACGCTTGGCGGTGTCCTGGATCTGCTCGCGAATATTGTCCATGCCGTTGATGGTGTTATGCACCACCTCGTTGCCCTTGTTGGCGATTTCCACCGAGCGTTCGGCCACCGCCGAGGATTCGGCGGCGTTGGCCGAGACCTGATCGATGGACTGGGCCATGTCGTTGATGGCCGTAGAAGCTTCGGAAATCTGCTGGGCCTGATGCTCCGAGGCCTGGGCCAGGTGCATGGCGGTGGCCTGGGTTTCCTGCACGGCGGCGGCGACCTGGCCGGCGGTGAGGTTGATGGTCGCCACCAGATCGCGCAATTGGTCCACGGAATAGTTGATCGAGTCGGCGATGGTCCCGGTGAAGTCTTCAGTCACCGAGGCGGTCACGGTCAGGTCGCCATCGGCCAGATCTTCGATTTCATCCAGCAAGCGCATGATCGCGTTCTGGTTGCGCTCGTTCTTCTCAGCGGTTTCACGCAGCTGACGGTTGGTTTCGCGCACCATCACCAGGCCGATGAGGATGATCGACATCAATGCGAGCAAGCCCAGCACGTAGCCGCCGATGGTGTCGGTGTTACGCCCGCCGGCGAGGTTTTCGAAACGGCTGGCCAGGTGCGAGGCTTCATCAAGCAGGGTTTGCGACAGGGTAAATATGTTGGTGGCCGATTCACGGACCTTGAGCAGTTGCGGCGACGTTTCGAGGATTTCATCCACCGAACCCGACACGAATTCAAACAGTTCGGAAATTTCGGTCAACCGGGCGCGCGCATCGCGGTCTTCGACCTGGCTGATTTTCAACGCCGGGTTGCCCTGAAGCATGCCGTTGAGCACCTGACCGAAACGCGCCGCGTCGCGACCAAAAGCGTCGGCCGCCTGCTGCGAGCTTTCGTCGCCGGACAACACGGTGTTTACCGCGCCGAGAATCCGCTCGGCCAGCAACGACTGACGCTGAGCCATCACCACCTGAGCGGCTGGGGCGCCACGTTGCAGGAGGGTTTCGACGACCTTTTCATACTCGACCTGCAACTGCGGCACGGTTTCGGCCAGCGTCGCGGCGACTTGATGCAAGGACAGCACGGTTTGTTCGCTGGAGAGGATGGCGTCGGTGTTCTTCAGCAGGCGCTCCCAATCCAGCTGCACGGCGCGCATTTCCGGGCGCACTACCGACGGTGCCGGCGGCAAGCCCGTGGAAGGATCGCCTTTCTTCAGATAGCCCCAACGCTGGGCGAAGTCGTTGCGTGCATCGCTGAGCAACTTGAACGCCGCGGCCTTGCCGGCGGCGGCTTCGGTGGCGTTCTTGGCAATGCGCTGGGATAGCACGCGCAGCTCACCGGCATGGCCGATGTACTGCTTGTCGTACGTCGCCTGGGTGTTGAGGTAAGCGAAGTTGGCGAACAGCAACATGATGAAGACAATCAGCGCGATGAACAGCACGATGATCTGCGACCGGCTGCGCGACCCTTCTGGCTTGCCTGTTTTAGCTTTTATCATCGGTCCTCGCCTGTTAACCAACACCCTTGTGAGACCTGCCAGAAACCCTGTGGGAGCGGGCTTGCCCGCGATGAGGGCGTGTCAGTCGACACCTGTTGAACCTGACACACCGCTATCGCGGGCAAGCCCGCTCCCACAGGGTTATGCGGCTACGTTCATGAAACCTTGCGATTGCACCAACGCAAACGGGCTGAATACCTGCCAACTCTGTTCACGCTGAAACCGGCCTTTGACGAACGGCGCGATCGGGCCCTGCAGCTCGTCCATGGGCACCGATTCCAGACTGTTCTGGGCAAAGTGTTGCAAGCCGAAAATCTCATCGACCATCAACCCGGCAAACACGTCTTTGTGCTCCACCACCAATATCCGCCGCTGCTTGCGCAGGGCCGATAGCTCATGACCGAGCCCATAACCATAAAAGAAGCCACACAAATCCATGATCGGCAGCAGTCGCCCGCGCAGGTTCGCCACACCCTTGACCCAGGGTTTGACCCCCGGCAATTGGGTAACCCGCGGTTCGTGCAGGACTTCGCTGACTTCGCCCATGGGCGCAACGTACCAATGCTCGCCCAAGCGAAAGCCGATGCCGCTCCAGCTGTCCTGGCGAGTCGGCTGGGACGGCAGGTCCGCCGCCAGCAGACGACAGCGCCGGTCAATCTGCAGCAGCAGTTCGAAGGCCGTCAGCGACTCGGTCATGGCTAGGCGATCAACCGGCCAGCACGTTGTTCAGGGTCTTGATCAGGGTGTCTTCGTCGACCGGCTTGGTCAGGTAGTCCTTGGCGCCTTGGCGCGTACCCCAGACTTTGTCGGTTTCCTGATCCTTGGTGGTGATGATGATCACCGGAATGTGCCCGGTTTCCGGGTCTTTGGTCAGCTGACGGGTTGCCTGGAAACCGTTGAGGCCGGGCATGACGATGTCCATCAGCACCGCGTCGGGTTTTTCCTGACGGGCCAGGGCCACGCCGTCGGCGCCGTTTTCGGCTTTCAACACCTCATGACCGTGCTTTTCGAGCATGCCGGTCAGTTTGTACATTTCAGTCGGCGAGTCATCGACGATCAGAATACGTGCCATGGTCTTCCCCATTCTTGTCGACACCAGGCCCCATGGCCGAGCGTCACTGTGCGTGTCCTACTGCGGCGAAACGGCGGCGAAGCCCGGTACGTGGGCCTGAATCGCGTTCAGCAGTTCTTCCTTGCTGAAAGGCTTGGTCAAAAACTGGTCGGAACCGACGATCCGACCCTTGGCCTTGTCGAACAACCCGTCCTTGGACGACAGCATAATCACTGGCGTGGACTTGAACGCACTGTTGTTCTTGATTAAAGCGCAGGTCTGATAACCATCCAGACGCGGCATCATGATGTCGACAAAGATGATGCCGGGGTGATTGTCGGCAATCTTGGCCAGGGCATCGAAACCATCGATTGCAGTGATGACTTCACAGCCCACATTTTTCAACAGCGTTTCGGCGGTGCGACGAATCGTTTTCGAATCGTCGATCACCATGACCTTCAAGGCGCTGGAATGCTGTTCCATAGTGGCTCTACCGTCGCCTTTGTGAATCAATTTGTCCGTTTGCCGCTCATCGGCAGCTCGAAACCCTTGATGTTCAAGGGCCGGCACGACATGGCAGCCTTTTTAGCACAGTCTCCCCATCCAATCTATCGGGTGGCCTTTGCAGTGGTTTTTCCTTGACCGGGAACCCACTCGGCGCCACTCTGACGCCGCTTTTTCATCGCACTTTCCACCCCAATTTCGAGGAAAACCCCATGAGCGTTCGCGTCGGGATTGTCATGGATCCTATCGCCAGCATCTCCTATAAAAAGGATAGCTCGCTGGCCATGCTGCTGGCCGCGCAAAAGCGTGGCTGGGAACTGTTCTATATGGAACAGCGTGATTTGTATCAGGCCGAAGGCGAAGCTCGCGCGCGGATGCGTCCGCTGAAGGTGTTCGCCAACCCGGAAAAGTGGTTCGAGCTGGGCGCCGAATCCGACGCACTGCTGAGCGACCTGGACGTGATCCTGATGCGCAAGGATCCGCCGTTCGACATGGAGTTCGTCTACTCCACTTACCTGCTGGAGCAGGCCGAGCGCGCCGGCGTGCTGGTGGTCAACAAACCGCAAAGCCTGCGTGACTGCAACGAGAAGCTGTTCGCCACACTGTTCCCGCAGTGCACGCCGCCGACCATCGTCAGCCGTCGCCCGGACGTATTGCGTGAATTCGCCGACCATCACGGCGACGTGATCCTCAAGCCGTTGGACGGCATGGGCGGTTCGTCGATCTTCCGTCACACCGCTGGCCACCCGAACCTGTCGGTGATCCTCGAAACCCTGACCCTGCATGGCAAGCAACAGATCATGATCCAGGGCTACCTGCCAGCGATCGTCGATGGCGACAAGCGCATCCTGATGATCGACGGCGAGCCTGTGGATTACTGCCTGGCACGGATTCCGGCCGCAGGCGAAACCCGTGGCAACCTCGCCGCCGGCGGCCGTGGCGAAGCCCGACCGTTGACCGACAAGGATCGCTGGATCGCCGCACAAGTCGGCCCGACCCTGCGCGAGAAAGGCCTGCTGTTCGTCGGTCTCGACGTGATCGGTGAGCACCTGACTGAAATCAACGTCACCAGCCCGACCTGCATTCGCGAGATCGATAACGCGTTCGGCACCGACATCGGCGGCTTGCTGATGGATGCCATCGATCAGAAGCTCAAGGCTCGTTGATAGAGAACAGCCAAGAAACAACCAACATTGCGTTATCATCCCCGGCCTGTAAAAAACGCGATGTTGGTTTTCTTGTCATGACACTCCCGTCCGATCTGCCCGCTGAACTCGCCCATCGTGGCGTGCGCCCGGCCGATCGCCTCGGTTTTACCCTGTTTCTCGCGGCGCTGATTCACCTGGCCTTGCTGTTGGGCGTCGGGTTCACCATGGTTGAACCCAAGCAAATCAGCAAAACCCTGGAAATCACTCTCGCCACCTTCAAAAGCGAAACCAAGCCCAAGAAAGCCGATTTCCTCGCCCAAGAGAATCAGCAAGGCAGTGGCACCCTGGATAAAAAGGCGATACCCAAGACCACCGAGGTCGCGCCCTTCCAGGACAACAAGGTGCAGACGGTCACTCCACCGCCAACCGCCAAGCCTCAAGTGCAGAAAGCCGCGCCCAAGGCCGCCGTGACGACTGTCGCGCCGAAGCCGAAAAAAGCCGCAACCAAGCAGGAAGAGGTCAAGACCGAGACCAAGCCCAAGGTCGAGGCGCCGACCTTCGACAGCTCGCAGCTGTCCAGCGACATCGCCAGCCTGGAAGCGGAACTGGCCAACGAACAACAGCTGTACGCCAAGCGCCCGCGCATCCACCGCCTGAGCGCCGCGTCGACCATGCGCGACAAAGGCGCCTGGTACAAGGACGAATGGCGCAAGAAGGTCGAGCGCATCGGCAACCTCAACTACCCCGACGAGGCCCGGCGCAAACAGATTTACGGTAATTTGCGCCTGATGGTCTCGATCAACCGCGACGGCTCGCTGTATGAAGTGTTGGTGCTGGAATCGTCCGGCCAGCCGCTGCTGGACCAGGCGGCGCAGCGCATCGTAAGGCTCGCGGCACCGTTTGCACCGTTTACCGGGGATCTGTCAGACATCGACCGCCTGGAAATCATCCGCACCTGGAGGTTTGCGCGCGGGGACAGGCTCTCCAGTAACTGACCACCGCAAACCCCCTGTGGGAGCGGGCTTGCCCGCGATAGCGGTCTGTCTGACACTTCAATTTTGGATGTACCGCCGTCATCGCGGGCAAGCCCGCTCCCACAGGGAACAGGTTGTTTGCGGGTATTCGGGGCATTTCCTGTGCATCCTCAGCTTGTCAGTTCGCCCCTCCAACGCCACACTAGCGCTCATGAAGAACGTCAGCCCCAGCTACCTCAAGCATCACTTCCTGATCGCCATGCCTCACATGGCCGACCCGAACTTTGCGCACACCTTGACCTACATCGTCGAGCACACGGCCAATGGTGCCATGGGGCTGGTGGTCAACCGTCCGCAGGACCTGAACCTGGCCGATATCCTCGAGCAATTGCGCCCCGATATCGAACCGCCGTTGCTCTGCCAGCATGTGCCGATCTTTATGGGTGGCCCGGTGCAAACCGATCGTGGTTTTGTCCTGCACCCATCGGGTAAATCTTTTCAGGCGACCGTTGATCTGGAAGGCGAGTTGTCCCTGTCGACCTCCCAGGACGTACTGTTCGCCATCGCCGACGGCGTCGGCCCCGCGAAAAGCCTGATCACCCTCGGCTACGCCGGTTGGGAAGCCGGGCAACTGGAAGCCGAACTGGCCGACAACGCCTGGCTGACCTGCCCGTTCAATGCCGATATCCTGTTCAACACCAGCAGTGAATTGCGCCTCGAAGCGGCCGCCAGGCATCTGGGAGTCAACCTCAGCCTGCTCACCAGCCAGGCGGGGCACGCCTGATGGCCCTGCGGCTGATTCTGGGTTTCGACTACGGCACCAAACAGATCGGCGTTGCGGTCGGCCAGGTGATTACCGGCCAGGCCCGCGAGCTGTGCACCTTGAAGGCGCAAAACGGCATTCCCGACTGGAATCAGGTCGAAGCCCTGATCAAAGAGTGGAAACCCGACGCCGTGGTGGTCGGCCTGCCGCTGAACATGGACGGCACACCCAGCGACATGTGCCTGCGGGCCGAAAAGTTCGCCCGCCGCCTGAACGGCCGCTACAACCTGCCCTTCTATACTCACGATGAACGCCTGACCACCTTCGAGGCCAAGGGCGAACGTCTGGTCCGTGGCGGCCAGAAGGGCAGTTACCGCGACAACCCCGTCGATGCCATCGCCGCCGCCCTGCTGCTGCAAGGCTGGCTCGACGAAAACACCGCACTGTTTGAATCCTCAAGCACCTGATTCTGAAGAGCCGCTGCGGCGTCTCCCTTAGCGACAACCCGAGCCACCATTCAAGAAGAACCCGGCTCGGGACAAAGAAGGAGCAAACCATGAGCCTGCCCAATCCCGCCGAACTGATCAGCCAGATGGCGATCCGTCTCAAGGCTTATCTGGAAAACCGTGGCATCAGCGAACCACGTTACATCGGCATTCGGACCGGTGGCGTCTGGGTCGCTCAGGCGTTGCTCGATAAACTGGGCAGCGACTCGCCCTTGGGCACCCTGGACGTGTCCTTCTACCGCGACGACTTCAGCCAGAACGGCCTGCACCCGCAAGTACGCCCTTCGGCGCTACCGTTCGAGATCGAAGGCCAGCACCTGGTGTTGATCGACGACGTGCTGATGAGCGGTCGCACCATCCGCGCCGCGATGAACGAACTCTTCGACTACGGCCGCCCGGCCAGCGTGACGCTGGTATGCCTGCTGGACCTGGACGCCGGTGAGCTGCCGATCCGCCCGAACGTGGTCGGCGCGACCCTGACGCTGGCGGCCCACGAACGGGTGAAGCTGTCCGGCCCGGAGCTCAAGCTCGAACTTCAAGACCTCGCCCTTTAATTCGCCCTATTGAGAGTCCCCCTCGCGATGACGCCTCTAGAAACCAAGCGCCCGCTGCAGCTCAATGATCAGGGTCAGCTGCGCCACTTCCTCTCGCTCGACGGTTTGCGCCGCGAGCTGTTGACGGAAATCCTCGACACCGCCGACTCGTTCCTCGAAGTCGGCGCACGGGCGGTGAAGAAAGTCCCGTTGCTGCGCGGCAAGACCGTGTGCAATGTGTTCTTCGAAAACTCCACCCGCACCCGCACCACCTTCGAACTGGCGGCCCAGCGGCTGTCGGCCGACGTGATCACCCTGAACGTGTCCACGTCGTCGGCGAGCAAGGGCGAAACCCTGCTCGACACCCTGCGCAACCTGGAAGCCATGGCCGCCGACATGTTCGTCGTGCGTCACGGTGATTCCGGTGCGGCGCACTTCATCGCCGAGCATGTCTGCCCGCAAGTGGCGATCATCAACGGCGGCGACGGCCGTCACGCCCACCCGACCCAGGGCATGCTCGACATGCTCACCATCCGTCGGCACAAGGGCGGCTTCGAAAACCTCTCGGTGGCCATCGTCGGCGACATCCTGCACTCGCGGGTGGCGCGCTCGAACATGCTGGCCCTGAAAACCCTCGGTTGCCCGGACATCCGCGTGATCGCGCCGAAGACGCTGCTGCCGATCGGCATCGAGCAATATGGCGTGAAGGTCTACACCGACATGACCGAAGGCCTGAAAGACGTCGACGTGGTGATCATGCTGCGCTTGCAGCGTGAACGCATGACGGGTGGCCTGCTGCCGAGCGAAGGCGAATTCTACCGCCTGTTCGGCCTGACCACCGCGCGCCTGGCCGGGGCCAAACCGGATTGCATCGTCATGCACCCGGGGCCGATCAACCGTGGGGTGGAGATTGAGTCAGCGGTGGCCGACGGTCCGCACTCGGTGATCCTCAACCAAGTGACCTACGGCATCGCGATTCGTATGGCCGTGTTGTCCATGGCCATGAGCGGGCAAACTGCCCAGCGCCAATTCGAGCAGGAGAACGCCCAGTGAAGCTCAGCATTCTCGGCGCACGCGTTATCGATCCGGTCAGCGGCCTGGATCAAGTGACTGATATCCACGTTGAAGCCTGCAAGATCGTCGCCCTCGGCGCCGCTCCGGCAGGTTTCGTTGCAGTAGACACCATCGACGCCAAGGGCCTGGTGGCGGCCCCGGGTCTGGTTGACCTGAACGTCGCCCTGCGCGAGCCGGGCTACAGCCGCAAAGGCTCGATCGCCAGCGAAACCCGCGCAGCTGCTGCCGGTGGCGTGACCAGCCTGTGCTGCCCACCCAAAACCAAACCGGTGCTGGACACTTCGGCTGTGGCCGAACTGATCCTCGACCGCGCTCGCGAAGCCGGCAACACCAAAGTCTTCCCGATCGGCGCCCTGAGCAAAGGCCTGGACGGCGAGCAGCTTGCAGAGCTCGTTGCGCTGCGCGATGCCGGCTGCGTGGCCTTCGGCAATGGCCTGGAGAGTTTCCGCAATACCCGCACCCTGTGCCGGGCGCTGGAATACGCGGCGACGTTCGACCTGACGGTGATTTTCAATTCGCAGGACCATGATCTGGCCGAAGGTGGCTTGGCTCACGAAGGCCCGACCGCCAGTTTCCTCGGCTTGCCGGGCATTCCGGAAACCGCCGAAACCGTGGCCCTGGCCCGGGATCTGCTGCTGGTCGAGCAAAGCGGCGTGCGTGCGCACTTCAGCCAGCTCACCAGCGCGCGTGGCGTGGCGCTGATCGCCCAGGCCCAGGCCCGTGGCCTGAAGGTCACCGCAGACGTGGCGTTGTATCAGTTGATCCTCACCGACGAAGCGCTGATCGACTTCAGCAGCCTCTACCACGTTCAGCCGCCGCTGCGCACCCGCGCCGACCGCGACGGCCTGCGGGCAGCGGTGAAGTCTGGGGTGGTGTCAGCCATCTCCAGCCATCACCAGCCCCACGAGCGCGATGCCAAACTGGCACCGTTCGGCGCCACCGAGCCTGGCATCAGCAGCGTGGAACTACTGTTGCCGCTGGCGATGACATTGGTGGAAGACGGCTTGCTCGACTTGCCGACCCTGCTCGCACGCTTGAGCGCCGGTCCTGCCGAAGCGTTGCGCTTGCCGGCGGGCAAGCTGGCGGTGGGCGGGCCGGCAGATATCGTGCTGTTCGACCCTGCGACCTCGACCGTGGCCGGTGATACCTGGCTGTCGAAGGGCGAAAACTGCCCGTTCATTGGCCATAGCCTGCCGAGCGTGGTGCGTTATACCCTGGTGGATGGGCGGATCAGTCACCAGGCTTAAAACCGCGCTGCTCCAATCGCGGGCAAGCCCGCCCCCACAGGGTTATCGGTTGGCCGCAAGATTTGCGGACAATACACATCCACTGTGGGAGCGGGCTTGCCCGCGATGACTTACTGAAAGGCGCCTCTATTCTGGGCATTGCGCACAGAAACCTGGTCATTCAACGTCCAGAAGTCATACAACACCCCCAGAAAGAACAGCCCACCCGTCACCAGGTACAGCAACCCGCTGACCCACTTGCCCTGATACATCCGGTGCACACCGAATACCCCCAGAAACGTCAGCAGAATCCACGCAACGTTGTATTCGATGGGGCCGGCGGTAAAGCGCAGGTCCGCTTCACGATCCATGGCCGGGATCAGGAACACGTCAATCAACCAGCCAATACCCAGCAAACCGAAGGTAAAAAACCAGATCGTCCCGGTCACCGGCTTGCCGTAATAGAAGCGGTGAGCCCCGGTAAAACCGAAAATCCACAGCAAGTAACCAATCACTTTGCTGTGCGTATCTTGTTGTGAAACGGGTTGTCGATAGGTGTTCATGGAAGACCTCGATTCACACGATAGAGAAATATTCTTGAATTCTTTGTGACTTTTTTACAGGCGGCCGACATACGGCAAATGCTACCTTCACTTCCGTCAAAGCCCTGTACCGCCTGACTTGTGTCAGATAATTGCGTCCTTTTTTCGCTTATTTGGTTCCGTTGACCCCAAGGTTGAATCGACCAACGGCCTCGGAAGGGCCAAAAAAGCTGTTATAAAGTTGCGCGCCAACCCATACGAGCCTTGCCTAATGCATCCATTTTTCAAGACATGGCTAACCATTTGCCTATTATTGCCCCTGGCCGCCCACGCCACCAATCGTGAGCAACGTCTTCCCAACGTTAATGGTTACACCCCAAAATCCCATGTTTCTGCTCCTTCGAGCAAAAACAAACAGACAGTAAAGCGCTCCACCCAACTGAGCAGCGCCGACCGCAAGCTGGTCCCGTCGATGGCGACCAAGGAAAGCAGCAACGTGTTGAGCCGCGCGGTCAACGTTCTCGGTACACCTTATCGTTGGGGCGGCAGTAGCCCAAGTAAAGGGTTCGATTGCAGTGGTCTGGTGAAATACGCGTTCAATGACGCCACGTTTGACCTGCCACGTACCTCCAACGCCATGGCCAGCGGTCGCGGCGAGAAAGTCGATCGTAACGATCTGAAGCCAGGTGACCTGATTTTCTTCAACATCAAGAGCCGCCGGGTCAATCACGTTGCCATCTACCTGGGCAACGACCGCTTCATCCACGCACCACGCCGTGGTAAGTCGGTGAGCATCGACACCCTGAATAAACCGTACTGGGAAAACCACTATGTGGTTGCCAAGCGGGTTCTGCCCAAAGAACAGAACGCATTGCGGGTTGTTCAGCGTTGATCCGACACTGATCGTTCCCACGCTCTGCGTGGGAATGCAGCCCGGGACGCTCCGCGTCCCCCTGCCAAAGCGGACGCGGAGCGTCCATTGAGGCATTCCCACGCAGAGCGTGGGAACGATCAACTTCCTGTCAGAAATTATCCGGCGACCGCGCCTTCTCCCGCGCATGTTCGCGGCTGATCACGCCCTTGGTCACCAGCTCCTTCAGGCACATATCCAGCGTCTGCATCCCCAGCGACCCTCCGGTCTGAATCGACGAGTACATCTGCGCCACCTTGTCTTCACGGATCAGGTTACGAATCGCCGCGGTGCCGAGCATGATTTCGTGGGCGGCAACCCGCCCGCCGCCGATTTTCTTGATCAATGTCTGGGACACCACCGCCAGCAATGACTCGGAGAGCATCGAACGCACCATCGATTTCTCGTCGCCCGGAAACACGTCCACCACCCGGTCGATGGTTTTCGCCGCCGACGTGGTGTGCAGTGTGCCAAACACCAGGTGGCCGGTCTCGGCGGCAGTCAACGCCAGGCGGATAGTCTCCAGATCACGCATCTCCCCCACCAGAATCACGTCCGGGTCTTCGCGCAGGGCAGAGCGCAGGGCAGTGGCGAAGCTGCGGGTATCGCGATGGACTTCGCGCTGATTGATCAGGCATTTACGCGATTCGTGGACGAACTCGATGGGGTCTTCGATGGTGAGGATGTGGTGATGGCGATGGCTGTTCAGGTAATCGATCATCGCTGCCAGCGTGGTGGACTTGCCCGAACCGGTCGGGCCGGTCACCAGCACCAGGCCCCGGGGCGCGTCGGTAATCTTGCGAAACACTTCCCCCATGCCCAGGTCGTCCATGCTCAGGACCTTGGACGGAATGGTCCGGAATACCGCGCCCGCACCGCGATTCTGGTTGAAGGCATTGACCCGAAAACGCGCCACGCCGGGCACTTCGAAGGAAAAGTCGGTTTCAAGATGCTTCTCGAAGTCCACCCGCTGGAGGTCGTTCATGATGTCGTAGATCAGATCATGCACCGCCTTGTGGTCCAGCGCCGGCAGGTTGATGCGCCTCACATCGCCGTCGACACGAATCATCGGTGGCAGGCCGGCGGACAGGTGCAGGTCGGACGCGCCCTGTTTAGCGCTGAAAGCCAGCAGCTCAGTGATATCCATAGCGCTCCTCAATTCCAGTAGAATGCCGCGATCCTTCAGACCGCTGGCGCCTCTTGATGTCCACGATAGCAGACAACATCGCTCAGGTTAGTTCACGCATCCACGCTGCCGCCCTTGCCGCAAAGCGGGACGAACACAGCATCCAGCTGCTGGCCGTGAGCAAGACCAAGCCCGCCGAGGCCTTGCGTGAAGCCTATGCCGCCGGGATCCGTGACTTTGGCGAAAACTATTTGCAGGAAGCCTTGAGCAAACAGCTCGAATTGGCCGACCTGCCCTTGATCTGGCACTTCATCGGCCCCATTCAATCGAACAAGACTCGCGCTATCGCCGAGCATTTCGACTGGGTGCATTCCGTGGATCGCTTGAAAATCGCACAACGCCTGTCCGAACAACGCCCTGTCGATTTGCCTCCCTTGAACATCTGTATCCAGGTCAACGTCAGCGGCGAAGCCAGCAAGTCCGGCTGCACCCCGGCCGACCTGCCCGCCCTGGCCAATGCCATCAGCGCTCTGCCGCGCTTGAAATTGCGCGGGTTGATGGCGATTCCTGAGCCGACTGAAGATCGCGCCGCCCAGGATGCCGCTTTTGCTGCCGTGCAGAGCCTGCAAGCCAGCCTGAACCTGCCACTCGACACGCTTTCCATGGGCATGAGCCACGACCTCGAGTCGGCCATCGCCATGGGCGCCACTTGGGTCCGTATCGGAACGGCCCTGTTTGGCGCCCGCGACTACAGCAAGCCATAACGTGGCTGACACCCCTCTCTATAAGGACCTGACATGAGCAAGACTCGTATTGCCTTTATCGGAGCCGGCAACATGGCCGCCAGCCTGATCGGCGGCCTGCGCGCCAAAGGTCTGGACGCCGCGCAGATCCGCGCCAGCGATCCGGGTGAAGAAACCCGTGCCCGCGTACACGCCGAGCACGGCATCGAAGTGTTTGCCGACAATGCCGAAGCCATTCAGGGCGCGGACGTGGTTGTACTGGCGATCAAACCCCAGGCGATGAAAGCCGTTTGCGAAGCCATTCGCCCAAGCCTCAAGCCGAATCAACTGGTGGTCTCGATTGCGGCCGGCATCACCTGCGCCAGCATGAACAACTGGCTTGGCGCCCAGCCCATCGTGCGCTGCATGCCCAACACCCCGGCGCTGCTGCGCCAGGGCGTGAGCGGTTTGTACGCCACGGCCGAAGTGAGCGCCGGGCAACGCCAGCAGGCGCAAGAGCTGCTGGCGGCGGTCGGCATTGCCTTGTGGCTGGATGAAGAACAGCAACTGGACGCGGTCACTGCCGTTTCCGGCTCGGGCCCTGCGTATTTCTTCCTGCTGATCGAAGCCATGACCGCCGCTGGCGTGAAGCTCGGTCTGCCACCCGAAACCGCTGCACAACTGACCCTGCAAACCGCGTTGGGCGCTGCACAGATGGCGGTCACCAGTGATGTAGACGCCGCTGAACTGCGTCGCCGCGTGACGTCGCCTGCGGGCACTACCGAAGCGGCGATCAAGTCGTTCCAGGCCGGCGGCTTCGAAGCTCTGGTAGAAAAAGCACTTGGCGCCGCCGCGCACCGCTCGGCCGAAATGGCCGAACAACTGGGCAAATAAGGAGCCTTACATGATTGGATTGAACACTGCGGCGATTTACGTGCTGCAAACCCTCGGCAGTCTGTACCTGCTGATCGTGCTGTTGCGTTTCGTGCTGCAACTGGTGCGCGCAAACTTCTACAACCCACTGTGCCAGTTCGCCGTAAAAGCGACCCAGCCGCTGCTCAAGCCGCTGCGCCGGATCATCCCGAGCCTGTTCGGCCTGGACATGTCCTCGCTGGTGCTGGCAATCCTCGTGCAGCTGGCGTTGATGGCCTTGACCCTGTTGCTGACCTTCGGCACCATCGGCAACCCGCTGCAATTGCTGATCTGGTCGCTGATCGGCGTGACTGCGCTGTTCCTGAATATCTTCTTCTATGCCCTGATCATCAGCGTGATTCTGTCCTGGGTCGCACCGGGTAGCCATAATCCGGGCGCCGAACTGGTGAACCAGATCTGCGAGCCGGCCCTGGCGCCGTTCCGCAAGATTGTGCCAAACCTCGGCGGCCTGGATATCTCACCGATCCTGGCGTTCATGGTGCTCAAGCTGATCGATATGCTGGTGATCAACAACCTCGCGGCCTTGACCATGATGCCGCAAATCCTGCGTCTGCTGATCTGACCCGGTGAGCTACTTTCGCTGGGACGGTGATGACCTGATTCTGGAATGCCACCTGCAACCGGCGGCCCGCAGCGATGACTTCTGCGGGCTGCATGGCGATCGCCTGAAGATCCGCCTGACGGCGCCGCCGGTCGAGGGCAAGGCCAATGCGTATCTGATGGCGTTTCTGGCCAAGGCGTTCGGGGTTTCCAAGAGTCAGGTGAGCTTGATCAGCGGGGAGCTGAACCGGCAGAAGCGGGTGCGGATTTGTTCGCCGAAGACGCTGCCTGAGTTGCCGTATCTGGTGCGTCCGGCCTGACTTCAATGTGGCCAGGAGATTTATCCCCGCTGGGCTGCGCCCTGTAGGAGCTGCCGAAGGCTGCGATCTTTTGATCTGATCTTTGCTTTGGATTCAATTGGTAGAGGAAAGATCGCAGCCTCGTTGCACTCGACAGCTCCTACGGGGGCCGCTTCGCGCCCCAACGGGAGCAAGCTCCCTCGCCACAGGTACACCGGCAAAAAATCAGGCCCGGCCTTTGCTTGCCGCTAACCCCACCGGTCTTTAGACTTACGCCTCATTTCAACGAGAGCAGGGTCGATGCCAGCTGCCTTCCCCCCCGATTCTGTTGGTCTGGTGACGCCGCAACTGGCGCACTTCAGTGAACCCCTGGCCCTGGCCTGTGGCCGTTCACTGCCAGCTTATGACCTGATCTACGAAACCTACGGCACGCTCAATGCTACGGCGAGCAACGCCGTGCTGATCTGCCACGCCTTGTCCGGCCACCATCACGCCGCCGGCTTCCACAGCCCCGACGACCGCAAACCCGGTTGGTGGGACAGCTGCATCGGCCCCGGCAAACCGATCGACACCAACAAGTTCTTCGTGGTCAGCCTGAACAACCTCGGCGGCTGCAATGGTTCTACCGGCCCCAGCAGCATCAATCCGGAGACCGGCAAGCCATTTGGCGCCGACTTCCCGGTGCTGACCGTGGAAGACTGGGTGCACAGCCAGGCGCGCCTCGCCGACCTGCTCGGCATCCGCCAATGGGCGGCGGTAATCGGCGGCAGCCTCGGTGGCATGCAGGCCTTGCAATGGACCATCACCTACCCGGACCGCGTGCGGCACTGCCTGGCCATCGCCTCGGCGCCGAAACTGTCGGCACAGAACATCGCGTTCAACGAAGTCGCACGCCAGGCGATCCTCACCGACCCGGAATTCCACGGTGGTTCGTTCCAGGAGGCGGGCGTGATCCCCAAGCGCGGGCTGATGCTGGCGCGGATGGTTGGGCACATCACCTACCTGTCCGACGACTCCATGGGCGAGAAATTCGGTCGCGGCCTTAAGAGCGAAAAGCTCAACTACGACTTCCACAGCGTCGAGTTCCAGGTCGAAAGCTACCTGCGGTATCAGGGCGAGGAGTTTTCCGGGCGTTTCGACGCCAACACCTACCTGCTGATGACCAAGGCCCTGGATTACTTCGACCCGGCGGCGAATTTCGACGATGACCTGGCGAAAACCTTCGCCAATGCCCAGGCCAGGTTCTGTGTGATGTCGTTCACCACCGACTGGCGCTTCTCCCCTGCCCGCTCACGGGAGCTGGTGGACGCGCTGATGGCGGCCAGGAAAGACGTTTGCTACCTGGAGATCGATGCTCCGCAAGGCCACGACGCCTTCCTGATTCCGATCCCGCGTTACTTGCAGGCCTTCAGCAATTACATGAACCGTATAGCGCTTTGAGGAAGACATGAGAGCCGATCTGGAAATCATCCAGGAATGGATCCCCGCCGGCAGCCGCGTGCTCGACCTCGGCTGCGGTGACGGCGAGCTGCTGACCTGGCTGCGCGATAACAAGCAGGTCACCGGCTATGGCCTGGAAAACGACCCGGACAACATTGCCGAATGCGTGGCCAAGGGCATCAACGTCATCGAGCAGGACCTGGACAAGGGCCTGGGTAACTTCGCCAGCAACAGCTTCGACATCGTGGTCATGACCCAGGCCCTGCAAGCCGTGCATTACCCGGACAAGATCCTCGACGAAATGCTGCGGGTCGGTCGCCAGTGCATCATCACCTTCCCCAACTTCGGTCACTGGCGCTGCCGCTGGTACCTGGCGAGCAAGGGCCGGATGCCGGTTTCGGAGTTTCTGCCGTACACCTGGTACAACACGCCGAACATCCACTTCTGCACTTTCGAAGACTTTGAAGCGCTGTGTCGCGAACGTGAAGCCAAGGTCATTGATCGGCTTGCCGTGGATCAACAGCATCGGCACGGGTGGGCCAGTAAGCTATGGCCTAATCTGTTAGGTGAAATCGGTATCTACCGAGTCAGCAGCCCCGGGCTGCAAGACCACAAGGTTGCGGTCTGAATCACGACACCTCGAGGAGAATGATCATGGGTCGTCTAGCGCTGTTTTTACTTACTGCCTGCCTGAGCGTCACCGCCATGGCCGCCGACGCCATCAAGGGTGAGCGCCAGGAAACCTTTGGCGACGTGACGGTGCACTACAACACCTTCAACTCGACTTTCCTGACACCGGACATCGCCAAAGCCGCCGAGCTGACCCGCAGCAAGAACCAGGGCGTCATCAACATCTCGGTACTCAAGGATGGCAAACCGCAAACAGCTCAGGTCAGCGGCACGGTCAAAGACCTGACCAGCCAAAGCGTCCCGTTGAAGTTCAAACAGATCACCGAAACAGGCGCGGTCTACTACATCGCCCAGTACCCGGTGCCACAGCAGGAAATCCGCACCTTTGAAATCAAGGTGCAGACCGGTGACAAAATCAACACCATCACTTTCAACCAAGAGCTTTTCCCCGGCGAATGATGAACTTCACGCAACTCGTACTGGCCAGCCATAACGCCGGCAAACTCAAGGAACTCCAGGCCATGCTCGGCGAATCGGTGCACTTGCGCTCGATCGGCGAGTTCAGCAGCGTCGAGCCTGAAGAAACCGGTCTGTCGTTCGTCGAGAACGCCATTCTCAAGGCCCGCAATGCCTCGCGCATTTCCGGCCTGCCGGCCTTGGCCGACGATTCGGGGCTGGCGGTGGATTTCCTCGGCGGTGCGCCGGGTATCTATTCGGCCCGTTACGCTGACGGTAAAGGCGATGCGGCGAACAACGCCAAACTGCTCGACGTCATGAAAGACGTGCCGCAAGCCGAGCGCGGCGCGCAATTCGTCTGCGTATTGGCGCTGGTGCGTCATGCCGACGATCCGTTGCCGATCCTCTGCGAAGGCCTGTGGCATGGGCGCATCCTGACCCAGGCCAGCGGCGAGCACGGTTTTGGCTACGATCCGCTGTTCTGGGTGCCGGAGCGCGAATGCTCCAGCGCCGAATTGAGCCCGAGTGACAAGAACCTCATCAGCCACCGCGCCCGTGCAATGGATCTGCTGCGCCAGCGTCTGGGCCTGAAATGATCCATGAATCGTCCGCGTCGCCGCTGATTTTCGGTGGCGCCGCACAATCGCCTCGAGCGCCCTTGCCCGTGCTGCCGCCTCTGGCGCTGTACATCCACATCCCGTGGTGTGTACGCAAATGCCCTTATTGCGACTTCAACTCCCACACCGCCAGCCCCGTATTGCCGGAGGAAGAATATGTCGACGCCTTGCTGGCCGACCTCGATCAGGACCTGCATGCGGTTTATGGCCGTGAGCTGAGCTCGATCTTCTTCGGAGGCGGCACGCCGAGCCTGTTCAGTGCCGAGGCGCTGGGTCGCTTGCTCAAGGGCGTCGAGCAACGCATTGCGTTCGCCAGCGACATCGAAATCACCCTGGAAGCCAACCCCGGAACGTTTGAGCAGGAAAAATTCCGTGCCTACCGGGCACTGGGCATCAATCGCCTGTCGATCGGCATCCAGAGCTTTCAGGAAGAGAAACTCAAGGCCCTGGGGCGGATTCACAACGGTGATGAAGCCGTGCGTGCCGCCGGCATGGCCCGTCAGGCCGGCTTCGACAACTTCAACCTGGACCTGATGCATGGTTTGCCCGATCAGTCCCTGGACGATGCCCTGAACGACCTGCGCCAGGCCATTGCCCTGAAGCCGACCCACCTGTCCTGGTATCAGCTGACACTGGAACCGAACACGGTGTTCTGGAACCAGCCACCGACACTCCCGGAAGATGACACCCTGTGGGATATTCAAGAGGCCGGTCAGGCGCTGTTGGCCGAACACGGTTACGCGCAATACGAAGTCTCGGCCTATGCCCAGCCCGGCCGTCCGGCGCGGCATAACCTCAATTACTGGAGTTTCGGCGACTTCATCGGCATCGGCGCCGGCGCCCATGGCAAGCTCAGCCATCCGGACGGGCGCATTGTGCGCACCTGGAAGACTCGCTTGCCGAAGGATTATTTGAACCCGGCCAAAAGCTTCCAGGCCGGCGAGAAAGCCCTGACCAACGAAGAGTTGCCGTTCGAGTTTCTGATGAACGCCTTGCGCCTGACCGAGGGCGTCGAAGCGCGGTTGTATCCCGAACGCACCGGGCTACCTCTGGAAAGCCTCGCCGAAGGCCGCCGCGAAGCCGAACAAAGTGGCTTGTTGCAGGTCGAACCGTCACGTCTGGCGGCCACGCTGCGCGGGCAACTCTTTCTCAATGATTTGCTGCAGAATTTTCTGAGCTGATTTTCAGCCTTAAGGGAAAACGAATGGATTTGATACTCGACCTGCTCGCCACCGTGTCCCGCTGGAGCCGTAGCAACCTGTCGGAAATCTCTCTGGCACTGGTAGGCTGCCTGCTGGTGCTGTTTGGCGCCGACATCAAAGGCTGGGTCGACCAACGCCTGGGCAGCATCGCCGGCGCCTTGCGCGTCCCGCTGATGGCCCTGCTGTGCATGGTCGGCAGCGGCGTGGCGCTGATCTATGCCACGCCATGGATCATCAAAGGCCTGAGCCAGTTCAACAACTACAGCCTGGCGCCGGTGTTGTTGGTGGTGCTGGTGTTGATTGGCGTCGTAGCAGACCGCCGCTGAGCGCTGATGATCGTTCCCACGCTCTGCGTGGGAATGCAGCCAGGGACGCTCCGCGTCCCAAGAGCGTCCATTGAGGTATTCCCACGCGGAGCGTGGGAACGATCATTGGCCGGTTAGGACTGTTTTTCGAACTTCAGATCCCACACGCCATGCCCAAGACGTTCGCCGCGGCGTTCGAACTTGGTGATCGGGCGTTCGGCCGGACGTGGGACGCATTTGCCGTCTTCGGCGAGGTTGCGATAGCCCGGTGCGACGTTCATTACTTCCAGCATGTACTCGGCGTACGGTTCCCAGTCGGTGGCCATGTGTAGCACACCGCCAACCTTCAACTTGCTGCGCACCAGTTCAGCGAACGATGCCTGAACGATACGACGCTTGTGGTGACGGCTTTTGTGCCATGGGTCTGGGAAAAACAGCATCAGTCGATCGAGGCTGTTGTCGGCGATGCAACGGTTGAGCACTTCGATCGCATCGCAATCGTAGACGCGCAGGTTGGTCAGGCCCTGAGTCAGCACGCCATTGAGCAGCGCGCCGACACCCGGACGGTGCACTTCCACACCAATGAAGTCCTGTTCCGGCGAAGCCACGGCCATTTCCAGCAGCGAGTGGCCCATGCCGAAACCGATTTCCAGCGAGCGCGGTGCCGAGCGACCGAACACTTGGTCGAAGTCCACCGGCGCATCGGCCAATGGCAGCACGAACAGTGGCGTGCCCTGATCCAGACCGCGTTGCTGGCCTTCAGTCATGCGCCCGGCGCGCATCACGAAACTCTTGATGCGGCGGTGTTGGCGCTCGTCGCCTTCTTCCGTCTGGATAGGCGTGTCGTTCGATTCAGTCATCAATGGCTCTTACTTGATCAGACCATCCAGCGGCGAGGAGGCGCTGGCATAGAGTTTTTTCGGCATGCGGCCAGCGAGGTAGGCCAGACGGCCCGCCACGATGGCGTGTTTCATGGCTTCGGCCATCATGATCGGCTGTTGGGCGTGGGCGATAGCCGAGTTCATCAGCACCGCGTCACAGCCCAGCTCCATGGCGATGGTGGCGTCGGAAGCGGTACCGACACCGGCATCCACCAACACCGGAATTTTCGCTTCTTCGAGGATGATCTGCAGGTTGTAAGGGTTGCAGATCCCCAGACCCGAACCGATCAAACCGGCCAGTGGCATGACCGCGATGCAGCCGATTTCCGCCAGTTGCCGGGCGATGATCGGGTCATCGCTGGTGTAGACCATCACGTCGAAGCCTTCCTTGACCAGCACTTCGGCGGCCTTGAGGGTTTCGATCACGTTGGGGAACAGGGTTTTCTGATCCGCCAGCACTTCCAGCTTCACCAGGTTGTGGCCGTCGAGCAGCTCACGGGCCAGGCGGCAGGTGCGCACGGCTTCGATGGCGTCGTAGCAACCGGCAGTGTTCGGCAGGAAGGTGAAGCGATCCGGCGACAGGACTTCGAGCAGGTTCGGTTCACCCGGGTTCTGGCCGAGGTTAGTGCGGCGCACGGCGAACGTGACGATCTCGGCACCCGAGGCTTCGATGGCCAGGCGGGTTTCTTCCATGTCACGGTACTTGCCGGTGCCTACCAGCAAACGCGACTGGTAAGTACGACCGGCCAGAACGAAGGGCTTGTCGCTACGAACGATGCTCATGGGAAATCCTCTGTTGGGGTGAGGTTCTTGCAGAATAATTCTGTGGCCGCTTGGGCCGGGCAGCTAGCCGCCGCCGATGGCGTGCACGACTTCGACCGAGTCACCGTCGTTCAACGTGGTTTCTGCGTGCTGGCTGCGCGGGACGATATCCAGATTGAGTTCGACCGCCACCCGGCGCCCGGTCAGTTCCAGACGGGTCAGCAGGGCCGCAACGGTTTCGCCGTCGGGCAATTCAAGGGATTCGCCGTTCAATTGAATGCGCATGCCGAATGCCGCCATCATTTTTAGGGGCTGGCATTCTAGCCCGATCAGTCAGGCCGACCCAAGCCATTCGTCTTGTAATACGATCCTGCGGCAGCTCCTACAAGGTCAGCTCAACCGCCAGGCGGCAAGCCCCAGGCAAAACCAGCCCACCAGGAATGCCAGACCACCGAAGGGGGTGACGATCCCGAGCTTGCTGACGCCTGTCATCGTCAACAGGTACAGACTGCCGGAAAACAACACAATACCGATGGCAAAGGACGCACCAGCCCAAGTGATCAGCCGACCGGGAACCTGCGTAGCCAACAGCGCCACACCCAGTAACGCCAGGGTATGCACCAGTTGATAGGTGACGCCTGTATGGAATATCGCCAAATACTCCGGCGTCAGACGGCTTTTCAGGCCGTGGGCGGCGAATGCCCCCAGGGCAACACCGGTGAAGCCGAAAAAGGCAGCCAGCATCAGGAAGCCACGCAACATGAAGAACTCCAGTCAGACTCGATCAACAGGGTCTGTATAATGGCCGGCTCAACGGGTTCGGCCAAGCCATCTCTATGCTGCAATTAATTTTCCGTCGTTTCACGAAGGTCCTGCTCTGGTTCGCGGGCGGCAGCGTATTGCTGGTGTTGCTGTTTCGGGTGGTGCCACCACCGGGAACGGCACTGATGGTCGAACGCAAGATTGAATCCTGGTTCGACGGTGAACCTATCGACTTGCAACGTACCTGGAAACCCTGGGATGAAATCTCCGACGACCTGAAGGTCGCGGTGATTGCCGGTGAGGATCAGAAATTCCCGGAGCATTGGGGTTTTGACTTCGGGGCGATTCAGGCGGCACTGGCTCATAACGAGCTGGGCGGTTCGATTCGGGGTGCCAGCACGCTAAGCCAGCAGGTTTCGAAGAACCTGTTTTTGTGGTCCGGGCGCAGTTGGTTGCGCAAAGGCCTGGAGGCCTGGTTTACCGGGCTGATCGAAGTGTTCTGGCCCAAGCAGCGGATTCTTGAGGTGTACCTCAACAGCGTCGAGTGGGATGAAGGCGTGTTTGGCGCCGAAGCCGCGGCTCGGCATCACTTTGGTGTGGGCGCTCGTTCACTGTCCCGGCAGCAGGCGAGTTTACTGGCCGCAGTACTGCCGAACCCGCGGGTGTGGAGCGCCAGCCATCCGACCTCTTACGTTGCAAGGCGAGCCGGGTGGATTCGCCAGCAGATGAGTCAGTTGGGTGGTGACAGTTATCTGGTCGACCTGAACGATTCGCGCCGGGCGCCTTGGTCTCAATAACGCCGCAAATCCCTTGTGGGAGCGAGCTTGCTCGCGAAGGCGTCGTGCCAGTCGACATCAATGTTGACTGATATACCGCATTCGCGAGCAAGCCCGCTCCCACATTAGTTTTGTGGTGTGGCACAGAAACAAAAACGCCCCGATCAATGATCGGGGCGTTTTTTATTGCGTTCGCGCAGGTTACGCGGCGATCGACAACTTGAGCTTGTTCATCGCGCTCTTCTCGAGCTGACGAATACGCTCGGCCGACACGTTGTACTTCTGCGCCAGGTCGTGCAGCGTGGCCTTTTCCTCTGCCAGCCAGCGCTGGTAGAGGATGTCGCGGCTGCGGTCGTCCAGCACTTCAAGCGCTTCGTGCAGGTTGTGGTTGGAGTTGTCGCTCCAGTCGGCATCTTCCAGTTGACGGGCCGGATCGTACCGGTGGTCTTCCAGATAATTGGCCGGCGATTGGAAAGCACTGTCGTCGTCCGCTTCCGCGGCCGGATCGAACGCCATGTCATGGCCGGTCAGGCGACTTTCCATCTCGCGTACTTCCCGCGGCTCTACGCCGAGGCTTTCCGCCACGCGATGGACTTCCTCGTTGTTCAGCCAGGCCAGACGTTTCTTCTGGCTGCGCAGGTTGAAGAACAACTTGCGCTGAGCCTTGGTGGTCGCGACTTTCACGATCCGCCAGTTGCGCAGGATGAACTCGTGGATTTCCGCCTTGATCCAATGCACCGCAAAGGACACCAGGCGTACGCCCATTTCCGGGTTGAAACGCTTGACCGCTTTCATCAGGCCGACGTTGCCTTCCTGGATCAGGTCAGCCTGGGCCAGGCCGTAACCGGAATAGCTACGGGCAATGTGTACGACAAAACGCAGGTGGGCGAGCACCATCTGCC
The DNA here is from genome assembly GCF_963970905.1 of Pseudomonas sp. EL_65y_Pfl2_R96. Classification (NCBI taxonomy): domain Bacteria; kingdom Pseudomonadati; phylum Pseudomonadota; class Gammaproteobacteria; order Pseudomonadales; family Pseudomonadaceae; genus Pseudomonas; species Pseudomonas sp. EL_65y_Pfl2_R96. The sequence continues at coordinate 103,049 of NZ_CAXAQH010000004.1, forward strand.
GAGCCGCCCCCAAATCCTGCTCATAATAGAGACTCTCGGCCAGTTCACGCTCCTGCTCCGGTGTCAGCAATGGAATGCTGTTCACCGTGTGCACATAGGCCTCCAGGTTCGCACCCGGGACCAGAGCATATGCAGGCTGCAAAGAATTGGTCATACGAAAAAACCTCCGACTTACATAACTCGTGCAGTTCAGCACTGCGAAAATTGACCGGAAACCAAAAGACAAGTTCCCATAAACGCTGAAAGGTCAATACGAGCAAAATGATATTACTTTGGCGCAAGCTCCCGCAGGTGGCGTGCGACTGCAATCCATGCACCGATATACCCCAACAGCACCGCGCCAAGCAAGAGCGATAGACCGTCGGCAACTGGCACTCCGGCCAGCGCAAAATCACTGCCGTACAAACCGGCCAGTCCAACCACCGCGTCGTTCAGCCAGTTCAGGCCGAACGCCAATACACCCCAGGACAGAATCCCCGCACCAAAGCCATAAAGCGCACCCATATACAGAAAGGGCCTGCGCACATAGCTGTCAGTGCCGCCGACGAGTTTAATCACTTCTATCTCTGTGCGGCGGTTTTCAATATGAAGACGAATGGTATTGCCTATCACCAAAAGTAATGCAGAAACCAAAAGCACGGTCAGACCGAAGACAAAACGGTCGCCCAGCTTGAGGATGGCTGCCAGACGCTCGACCCAGACTAGATCAAGTTGCGCCTGTTGTACCTTCGGCAATTCGGAAAGTTTTTGTCTCAATGCTTCAAGCGCGGGCTTGTCGACCTCGTTCGGGGTCACCAGGACCACGCCCGGCAGCGGGTTTTCCGGGAGTTCCTTGAGCGCTTCGCCCAGTCCGGACTGCTGCTGGAACTCTTCCAGTGCCTGATCACGACCCACGTATTCGGCGTCGGCCACGCCCGGCATGCCCTTGATCTGCTCACGCAACGACTCGCCCTGTTCAGGGCCGGCATCGAGTTGCAGGTACAAGGAAATCTGCGCCGCACGCTGCCAGGAACCGCCGAGACGCTCGACGTTACTTAGCAGAAGTGACAGACCCATCGGCAAACTCAGGGCAACTGCCATCACCATGCAGGTGAAAAAGCTGCCGATCGGGTGTTTGCCCAAACGGCGCAAGCTGTCCAGCAGACTGGCGCGGTGGCTTTCGATCCAGGCGCGGAACAGCGTGGCGAAATCCGGGCCGTCGTCATCGTCGCGCTTTTTCTTCTGCGGTTGCGGATCGGCGGCCTTCGGGGCCACGCGCTCGGAAACCTTGGGGCTACGTGTTGCACTCATACGCCAGCCTCCCCGTCGCCGATCAATCGGCCACGCTGCAGGGTCAGCATGCGGTGACGCATGCGAGCTATCAGCGCCAGGTCGTGACTGGCGATCAGCACGCTGGTGCCCAGACGGTTGATGTCTTCGAACACACCCATGATTTCCGCCGCCAGACGCGGGTCGAGGTTACCGGTCGGTTCATCCGCCAGCAGCAAGGCCGGGCGGTGAACGATGGCGCGAGCGATGCCGACGCGCTGTTGCTGGCCGGTGGACAGGTCGCCGGGGTAGAGATCGGTTTTGTCCGAGAGCGCCACGCGTTCCAGGGCTGAGTCCACACGCTTGGCAACTTCGGCCTTGGACAGGCCAAGGATCTGCAACGGCAACGCGACGTTGTTGAACACCGTGCGATCGAACAGCAACTGGTGGTTCTGGAACACCACGCCGATCTGCCGACGCAGGAACGGAATCTGCGCGTTACTGATGGTGCCCAGGTCTTGCCCTGCCAGCAGCAATTTGCCGGTGGTCGGCCGCTCCATGGCCAGCAGCAGCCGCAACAAGGTGCTTTTACCGGCGCCGGAATGGCCGGTGACAAACAAGAATTCACCCCGACGGACTCGAAAGCTCAGCTCATGCAAGCCGACGTGACCGTTCGGGTAGCGTTTACCGACCTGTTCGAAACGAATCATGAACGCTCCCGCTCGGCAAACAATGCCTGGACAAAGGGTTCTGCTTCAAAAGTACGCAAATCGTCGATGCCTTCACCGACGCCGATATAGCGAATCGGCAAGCCAAACTGCTTGGCCAGGGCAAAAATCACCCCACCCTTGGCGGTGCCATCGAGCTTGGTCAGCGCCAGGCCGGTCAGTTCGACGGTCTGGTTGAATTGCTTGGCCTGGTTGATGGCGTTCTGGCCGGTACCGGCGTCGAGCACCAACAGCACCTCATGGGGTGCGTCGGCATCGAGCTTGCCGATCACCCGGCGAACCTTTTTCAGTTCTTCCATCAAGTTGTCTTTGGTGTGCAGGCGACCAGCGGTGTCGGCGATCAGCACGTCGATGCCCCGAGCCTTGGCGGCCTGCACGGCGTCGAAGATCACCGAAGCGGAGTCGGCGCCGGTGTGCTGGGCGATGACCGGAATCTTGTTGCGCTCGCCCCAGACCTGCAATTGCTCGACCGCGGCGGCGCGGAAGGTGTCACCGGCGGCGAGCATGACTTTCTTGCCTTCCAGTTGCAGCTTCTTCGCCAGTTTGCCGATGGTGGTGGTCTTGCCGGCGCCGTTGACGCCCACCACCAGAATCACGAATGGCTTGCTCTGTGAGGTGATTTTCAGCGGCTGTTCGACGGGTTTGAGCATCGCTGCCAGCTCGGCTTGCAGGGATTTGTACAGCGCATCGGCATCGGCCAGTTCTTTGCGGGCGACTTTCTGAGTCAGGCGCTGAATGATCACCGACGTCGCTTCGACGCCGACATCGGCGGTCAGCAGACGGGTTTCGATGTCTTCGAGCAGCTCGTCGTCGATGATTTTCTTGCCGAGGAACAGGCTGGCCATGCCCTCGCCAATGCTGGCGCTGGTCTTGGACAGGCCTTGCTTGAGACGGGCGAAGAAACCGGCCTTGGTCTCTTCGGTACGCACAGGCTCGGCCGGGGTTTCGACGGGCGCAACCGGTATGGCGGCAACAGGAGCGATGGCTGGTGCTGGTGCCGGTTCTGGCGCTTGAGCAACTGGAGCCACTGGAGCGACAAATGCTGGTACTACAGGTTCTGGAACAACCGGCGCAGGTTCGGCTACGAACACGGGCGCAACGCCTGCCGGTTCAACCACTGGCGCCCGAACCGGCTCAGGAGCAAACGCGGTCGGGGCCGGAATCGGTGGCGTGATGTGAGGCGCTTGCTCATCTTCGACCAACGCCACCGGTTCTTCCGCTACCGGCAATGTCAGCCACGGCGCGGCCACTGGCGTCAGCGGCAATGGGGCCGCGACTTCGGTTTCAGTTGCACGCTCGGCCGCAGGTTGTAGCGCCGGCTCGGCAATCGGCGCAGGCTTTTGCTCTATAACCGGCGCTGGTGCTGACTCAGAAAGTGGCTGTGGCTGTTCGACAACGGGCTCCTGCGGCTTTTTGCGCAGCCATCCGAACAGGCTTTTCTTCTCGCCAGCCGCAGCTGGGGTCTTCTTGTCGTCGTTGGAACCAAACATGGAGGACGGCTATCTCACGGTAGCGACGCGCCAAAGGGCGCCTCGGCAATAAATAATTCGATGCAGAACAGACTGCGATTCATCCAGCTTGTTCACGCGCAACATTTTGTCGAGGTGCGAACGGCACCTCACAGAAACGATTTCACGAAGGACTGAAGCGGCAAAATCGGCGAAAAAGCAGAGTTTAGTTGATAAACCTCAGTCTTCTGCCGCAAACCCATACAACCTGATCAAACACCAAGGCTTGATAGGCGTGGCCGCCAGTAAAACGGATCAGTATCCTAGCACCCTCTCGCCCGCCGACGCTAAGACCAAGCGGGCAGCCCAACAGGTTTAAAAACGAATGAATGCTCTAGCCCGCCGCGCTGCAGGCCTGCTGCTCAGCACAGTTTGTCTGCCCCTCTCGGCCCTGGCTGCCGATCCACAACCGACCCACGAATTCACCCTCGACAACGGCCTGAAGGTTGTCGTGCGCGAAGACCATCGTGCGCCGGTCGTCGTTTCCCAGATCTGGTACAAGGTCGGCTCCAGCTACGAGACCCCGGGCCAGACCGGGTTGTCCCACGCGCTGGAACACATGATGTTCAAGGGCAGCGAGAAAGTCGGCCCCGGCGAAGCCTCGCTGATCCTGCGCGACCTCGGCGCCGAAGAGAACGCCTTCACCAGCGACGACTTCACCGCGTATTACCAGGTGCTGGCCCGCGACCGTCTGGGCGTGGCCTTCGAACTGGAAGCCGACCGCATGGCCAACCTGCGCCTGCCGGCCGACGAGTTCGCCCGCGAGATCGAGGTGATCAAAGAAGAACGTCGCTTGCGCACCGACGACAAGCCGATGTCCAAAGCCTACGAACGCTTCATGGCCATGGCCTACCCCGCCAGCGGCTATCACACGCCGACCATCGGCTGGATGGCGGACCTCGACCGCATGAAGATCGAAGAACTGCGCCACTGGTACCAGTCCTGGTATGTGCCGAACAACGCCACCCTGGTGGTGGTCGGTGATGTGACCCCGGACGAAGTCAAAACCCTCGCCCAGCGCTACTTCGGCCCAATCGCCAAGCGCGACGTGCCACCGGCGAAAATCCCGCTGGAGCTGGCTGAGCCTGGCGAACGCAAGATAACCCTGCATGTACAAACCCAATTGCCCAGCCTGATGCTGGCCTTCAACGTGCCGAGCATCGCCACCGCCGCAGACAAACAGTCGGTCAACGCCCTGCGCTTGATTTCCGCCCTGCTCGACGGCGGCTACAGCGGCCGCATCCCGACGCAACTGGAGCGCGGCGAAGAACTGGTGTCCGGCGGTTCGTCGAGCTACGACGCCTACACCCGTGGCGACAGTCTGTTCACGTTGTCGGCCACGCCGAACACCCAGAAGAAGAAAACCATGGCCCAGGCTGAAGTCGGGTTGTGGAAACTGCTCGAACAGCTGAAAACCACTGCGCCGTCCACCGAAGAGCTGGAGCGCGTGCGAGCACAGGTCATTGCCGGTCTGGTCTACGAGCGTGACTCGATCACCAGTCAGGCCACCGCCATCGGCCAACTGGAAACCGTCGGGCTGTCCTGGAAACTGATGGACACCGAACTCGCCGACCTGGAAAGCGTGACCCCGCAAGACATCCAGAAGGCCGCCAAGCTGTATTTCACCCGCGAACGTCTCAGCGTCGCCCATGTACTGCCACAGGAGACGACTCATGAGTGAGCGTAAAAAATCGCGTCTGGCCCTGATCGGCCTGATCGCTGTCGCACTGATCGGGTCTGCCGCCTTCTATTTGTCAAAACCCGACGAGTCCAACGCCAGCGAAGCCCTCGACAAAGCCAAGGCCAGCCAGAAGCTGCAATCGCTGGCCGAACTCGACGGCAAGGCCCCAAGCCATCGCTCGCTGAGCGTGCAGACCTGGAACACCGCCGAAGGCGCCAAGGTGCTGTTCGTCGAAGCCCGTGAGCTGCCGATGTTCGACATGCGCCTGATCTTCGCCGCCGGCAGCAGCCAGGACGGCGATGCACCCGGCCTGGCACTGCTGACCAACGCCATGCTCAACGAAGGTGTGGCCGGTAAAGATGTCAGCGCTATCGCCCAGGGCTTCGAAGGCCTGGGCGCCGACTTCGGCAATGGCGCGTACAAAGACATGGCGCTTGCCTCCTTGCGCAGCCTGAGTGCTGTGGACAAACGCGAGCCTGCCTTGAAGCTGTTCGCTGAAGTCGTCGGCAAACCGACCTTCCCCGCCGATTCGTTTGCCCGCATCAAAAACCAGATGCTCGCCGGCTTCGAATACCAGAAACAGAACCCCGGCAAACTCGCCAGCCTGGAGCTGATGAATCGCTTGTATGGCGCTCACCCGTACGCGCACTCCAGCGACGGCACGGCGAAGAGCATTCCACCGATCACCCTGGCGCAGTTGCGGGCCTTCCATCAGAAAGCCTACGCCGCTGGCAACGTAGTGATTGCGCTGGTGGGCGACCTGTCGCGCGCCGAGGCCGAGGCGGTTGCCGCACAAGTATCCGCCGACCTGCCCAAAGGCCCGGCCCTGGCGAAAATCGAACAACCGACCGACCCCAAGCCCAGCATCGGTCACATCGAGTTTCCGTCCAAGCAGACCAACCTGATGATCGCGCAACTGGGTATCGACCGTGACGATCCGGATTACGCGGCGTTGTCCATGGGCAATCAGATCCTTGGCGGCGGTGGTTTCGGCACCCGGTTGATGAGCGAAGTGCGCGAGAAGCGCGGCCTGGCCTACGGCGTGTATTCGGGTTTCAGCCCGATGCAGGTTCGCGGCCCGTTCATGATCAATCTGCAAACCCGCGCCGAGATGAGCGAAGGCACGCTGAAACTGGTGCAGGATGTGCTCGCCGACTACCTTAAAACCGGCCCCACCGAAAAAGAACTCGATGACGCCAAGCGCGAACTGGCCGGCAGCTTCCCGCTGTCCACCGCCAGCAACGCCGATATCGTCGGTCAGCTCGGCGCCATGGGTTTCTACAACTTGCCGTTGAGCTACCTGGAGGACTTCATGCAGCAGTCCCAGAGCCTGACCGTCGAGCAAATCAAAACCGCCCTGAACAAACACCTGAGCACGGACAAACTGGTCATCGTCAGCGCTGGCCCGACCGTGCCACAAAAGCCGTTACCGGCCCCTACTGATAAACCTGCCGAGCAACCGCTCGGGGTTCCGGAGCATTAATGGCCAGTCCAAAAAAACCTGTTCACAACGTCCATAACGGTGTGAATCAACTGCGCATCATCGGCGGCGAATGGCGTAGCCGGCGCCTGAGTTTCCCGGATGCTCCGGGCCTGCGGCCGACCCCGGACCGGGTGCGTGAAACCCTGTTCAACTGGCTCGCGCCTTACGTCGCCGGGGCCAAGGTGCTCGATCCGTTTACCGGCAGTGGCGCGTTGTTTCTGGAAGCCTTGTCCCGTGGCGCGGCCATGGGTCAGGCGCTGGACGCCAGCAACATCGCGGTGTCCAGCCTGAAAGAACATCTGGGCACCCTGCGCTGCACCACCGGCCAGGTACAGACTGCCGACGCATTGCGTTATCTGGAAACCCAACCGGCCACGGCGTTCGATCTGGTATTTCTCGACCCTCCGTTCAATCAGAATCTTTTGCCAGTCGTTTGCACTCTGCTCGAAGAGCGTCATTGGCTGGCCGACGATGCGTGGGTCTACACTGAAAGCGAAACAGCACCGTCGATACTTGGCTTGCCGGGAAACTGGCGCCTGCATCGGGAGCAGAAATCCGGACGAGTGTATTACGCGTTGTGGCAACGTATGGCAGGGATCGCCGGCTAGTCCGGCCTGAGAAAACGGTGCGAAGCTCCGTCAGCTAACGCTGCGGGTACGCACCGCAGCATCGAGAGCAATCGTGTCCCATCTGCCAGAACGTTTCACCCCCGCCTTCACGCCCGCCTACGGCCTGGGCAATCCGCACTTACAAACCTTGTGGGGACCGCTATGGCGCAAAACCACGCATATCGAGCGCGAGCGGGAACGATTGTGGCTTGAAGACGGCGACTTCCTTGACCTGGACTGGCACGCCCCCCACAGCGCGAATGCGCCGCTGGTGCTGGTATTGCACGGCCTGACCGGTTCGTCGAATTCGCCTTATGTGGCCGGCATGCAAAAGGCGCTGGGCGCCCGGGGGTGGGCCAGCGTCGCGCTGAACTGGCGAGGCTGCTCCGGTGAGCCCAATCTGTTGCCGCGCAGCTACCATTCCGGGGCCAGTGAAGACCTGGCGGAAACCATCAAACACTTGCGAACCCAGCGCCCCCTCGCGCCGCTGTATGCGGTCGGTTATTCCATGGGCGGTAACGTATTGCTCAAGCATCTGGGCGAAACCGGCAGCAACAGCGGTGTGCTCGGCGCGGTGGCAGTGTCGGTGCCGTTTCGCCTCGATCAGTGTGCCGATCGTATCAGCCAGGGTTTTTCCAAATTCTATCAAGCGCATTTCATGCGTGAGATGGTCGCCTACATCAAGAACAAGCAGCGCAAATTCCAGCATGACGGACATGAGGATGGCCTGGCGGCGTTGGCAGCCCTGGGCTCGCTGGAGAACTTGCGCACCTTCTGGGATTTCGATGGCCGGGTCACCGCACCTCTGAACGGTTTCGCCGATGCCGCGGATTACTATCGCCGCGCCTCAAGTCGTTATTTCCTTGGAGAGATTCGCACGCCGACCCTGATTATCCAGGCGGCCGATGACCCGTTTGTGTTTCCTCATAGCCTGCCGCAAGCCGACGAATTGTCCGCCAGCACTCAATTCGAGTTGCAGGCCAAGGGTGGGCATGTCGGTTTCGTCGAGGGCACGTTCAGGCAACCGGGTTACTACCTGGAGCGGCGCATTCCCCAATGGCTGGCCGCCACGGGGCGCACCTGAACCATGGACTCCGGTCAGGGTGAATCAGCCAGGTTTTGCCGACCTGAGCCATCTGAGTCGGCAGTTCAAGCAGGTTTACGGTGTAGGACCGGGGGGCGTATTGCAGTGCGCAGCAGGTGCTTGAGGTTTAATGAGGCCTCACAAACACCCATTATCCCTGTGGGAGCGAGCTTGCTCGCGATAGCGGCGGGACAGTCACCACCGTCGTTGAATGTTATGGCCCCATCGCGAGCAAGCTCGCTCCCACAGGGGATTGAGGTGATCATTCGCCGGTGGCGACGCCTCGTGCGGGATCGTTGATCCACTCACTCCACGACCCGGCATACAGCGACCCCAACGGATAACCCGCCAGGCACAGGGCGAACAGGTTGTGGCAGGCCGTCACGCCAGAACCGCAATACGCGACCAGTTCCGTCGGCGAACGAACACCTAGCTTCGCAGCAAACCGTTGCTTGAGCTGATCGGCCGGCAGGAAACGCCCGTCACTGCCCAGGTTGTCGGTGAACGCGGCACATTGCGCGCCGGGGATGTGTCCGGCTATCGGATCGATCGGCTCCACTTCGCCCTTGAAGCGCGGCAGGGCGCGGGCGTCGAGCAAGGTCAACGCTGGCTGGCCGAGACGTTGCTGCAGCTGTTCGGCGCTGAGCAACAGCGAAGCATCCGGCGTCCCGGTGAAGGTACCGCGGGTGATCGACGGCGCATCAAGACTCAAGGGCAATCCGGCGGCATGCCAGGCTTTCAGCCCGCCATCGAGTATGAACACGCCATCGCGCTTGCCCAGCCAGGCCAGCAACCACCAGGCCCGCGCCGCGTAGGCGCCGGGACCGTCATCATACAAAACCACCTCGCTGTCGGCGTTGATGCCCCAGGCCTGCAGACGCTCGATCAGGTTTTCGGGCTCAGGCAACGGATGACGCCCGGTCACACCCTTGACCACTGTCCCGCTCAAATCACGCTCAAGATCGGCAAAACTCGACCCGGCGATATGACCTTCGCAATAGCTGCGCTGACCGTAGTCCGGGTCTTCGAGGGCAAAACGACAATCCAGAATTACCAGCCCCGGCGCCTCCTTTTTCAGGTCCAACGCTTGCGGGCTGATCAGTTGCGCAATGGGCATAACGGGCTCCTGTGATGTTGTCTGTCTGCAATCCTACGGCACTCTTTATCCCACTTCTTCCAGCGCCTGGGCCAGCGGCACATAAAACTCTTCGAACAGTGCATTCACCGCATCGCGAGATTGATCAGTGACGAACCCGGCCTCCAGCACCAGCACCTGATACACGCCTCGTTTCATGGCCTGTTCGCTCAGATGGTTGGAGTTTTCCCGCGTAGTGCACAGAAAACGCACCCACGAGGTGAGGATGATCCAGGCATTGAGGGTCAGGGATTCGATCTGAACCTTGTCCATGCACAGAATGCCGGCCTCGACGAAGCCCGCGTAGATGTGTGTGCCCTGGATCAGGCAGCGCTGGGAAAAGCGCCGATAACGGGCGGCCAGCTCGGGATCGCTGTCGAGCAAATGCTCGAGGTCGCGATGCAGGAACCGGTATTGCCACATGGCGGCGAGCAATTCCTTGAGGTAGAAGCGCTTGTCTTCGACTGTCGCGGCACGCCCCTGGGGCGGGCGCAGAAAGCTGTCCACCAGGTTTTCGTACTCACTGAACAACACGGCGATGATCGCCTGCTTGTTGGGGAAGTGGTAGTACAGGTTGCCCGGGGAAATCTCCATGTGGGCAGCAATGTGGTTGGTGCTGATACTGCGCTCGCCCTGTTGATTGAACAGCTCCAGGCTGTTCTGCACGATGCGCTCGCTGGTTTTGATCCGAGGGGCCATGGCTTGAGCTTTAATTGTGCGATGAGGGCATCTTACGACCTATCCGCCCGTGGTTAAAACAAAGCTGCACCGAAGTGCCATTTGACTTTATAGAGCATAGACTCTAAAAAGTTCCTCATTCCAATAAATCCGGTGCCGACCATGCCTGCTGACATTGCCTACCTGAACAACCTGCAGCAGCCTCTGGACGAACTCCAAACCCTGTTCGACGCTCAACGCGCAGCGTATGCAGCCAACCCGATGCCACCCGCCGCTCAGCGCCAGCAATGGCTAAAGGCGTTGAAGGACCTGCTGAGCAATGAGCGCCAGGCCCTGATCGACGCCATCAGCCAGGACTTCAGCCACCGCAGCGCCGATGAAACCCTGCTCGCCGAATTGATGCCCAGCTTGCACGGTATTCACTACGCCAGCCGGCACCTCAAAAACTGGATGAAAACCTCGCGACGCAAAGTCGGTCTCGCCTTCCAACCAGCGTCGGCCAAAGTGGTTTATCAACCGTTGGGCGTGGTCGGAGTGATCGTGCCGTGGAACTACCCCCTTTACCTGGCCGTCGGGCCGTTGGTGGGTGCATTGTCGGCGGGTAACCGGGTGATGCTCAAACTCAGCGAATCGACCCCCGCCACCGGTTTGCTGCTCAAGGAACTGCTGGGCCGGGTTTTCCCCCAGGATCTGGTCTGCGTGGTGCTCGGCGAGGCCGATATCGGTGTGGCGTTCTCGCGGCTGCGTTTCGATCATTTGCTGTTCACGGGAGCCACCAGCATCGGCAAACACGTGATGCGCGCGGCGGCCGAGAATCTGACGCCGGTGACCCTCGAACTGGGCGGCAAGTCCCCGGCCATCGTTTCCCGCGATGTCCCGCTCAAGGACGCCGCCGAACGTATCGCTTTCGGCAAGACCCTCAACGCCGGGCAAACCTGTGTCGCCCCGGACTATGCGCTGGTGCCGGAAGACCGCGTAGGCTCTTTCGTCGAAGCCTATCGTCAGGCGGTTCGCGGTTTTTATCCGACCCTGGCCGACAATCCGGACTACACCGCCATCATCAATGACCGACAACTGGCGCGGCTCAACGGCTACCTCAGCGACGCCACCAGCAAGGGCGCGCTGCTGATTCCGCTGTTCGATCAGGGCCAGGGCCGACGCATGAGTCATAGCCTGCTGCTCAACGTCAGCGACGACATGACGGTGATGCAGGACGAAATCTTCGGCCCATTGCTGCCGATCGTGCCGTACAAGGATCTCGACGAAGCGTTTGCCTACATCAACCAACGGCCTCGTCCGCTGGCGCTGTATTACTTCGGCTACGACAAGCGCGAGCAAAACCGCGTCCTTCACGAAACCCATTCCGGCGGCGTCTGCCTCAATGACACCTTGCTGCACGTTGCTCAGGACGACATGCCGTTCGGCGGCATCGGTGCCTCGGGCATGGGCCACTACCACGGCCACGAGGGTTTCCTGACCTTCAGCAAGGCCAAGGGCGTACTGATCAAACAGCGTTTCAACGCAGCGAAGCTGATCTATCCGCCGTACGGTAAATTCATTCAGAAACTGATCCAGAAGCTATTCATCCGCTAACGATCATCACCGCCGGGTAATAACAATAATGAGCCCAAGCCTGTCCGATACACCCGCGCTGTCGCGGCGCGGCCTGCTTGAACTCAGCCTCGGCGCCAGCGCCTTTCTGGCCACGGCCGGATTAGGCGCGAGCCTCAGCGGCTGCTCGTCGAGCACCCCGGCCAGCGGTTTCGCGATTCTGCGCAGCAGTGACCTGCTGTTTCTGCGGGCACTGATCCCGGTGATGCTCGACGGCGCCATGATCGTCGAGAAAGTGCCAACTGCCGTCGCCGAGACCCTGCACGGCCTTGATAACGGACTGAATCACCTGTCGCCGGAAATGCTCAAACTGACCGGGCAATTGTTTGATGTGTTGGGGATGAGCATCACCCGTGGCCCACTGACCGGGGTATGGGGCAGTTGGGAAAACGCCAGCAGCGAACAGATCCGGCACTTTCTTGATCGTTGGGAAAACAGTTCGTTAAGCCTGTTGCGCATGGGGCATAGCTCATTGCTGCAAATGGTGATGATGGCGTGGTACAGCCGGGCGGAGTCGTGGGTGCATTGCGGATATCCGGGGCCGCCAACCGTTTGAAATCGTGGCGACCCTATCGCGAGCAGGCTCGCTCCCACAGGGGTTACGCGATCCATGTGGGAGCGAGCCTGCTCGCGATAGCGTCTGCTGCCTCACCACAGAATCCAAAATAATAAGAGAACCCGAACATGCCCGTACCCGATCCGTTCCGCGAAGGCCTGGCCCGTGGCTGGAAAACCTACAACGGTTCGCAACTGACCCAGGACCTGACCCTCGACGCGGACGTGGCGATCATCGGCAGCGGTGCTGGCGGCGGGACCACCGCCGAAATCCTCAGCGCCGCCGGCTACAAGGTGTTGCTGATCGAAGAAGGTCCACTCAAAACCAGCAGTGACTTCAAGATGCTCGAAGACCAGGCCTACACCAGCCTCTATCAGGAAGGCATCGGGCGCATGAGCAAGGACGGTGCGATCACCATCCTCCAGGGTCGGGCGGTGGGCGGCACCACGTTGATCAACTGGACCTCGAGCTTTCGCACCCCGGACCCGACGCTGGAACACTGGGCCAAAGAGCATGACGTCAAAGGCCACACGCCGGCCGAGATGGCGCCCTGGTTCGAGCACATGGAACAACGCCTGGGCGTCGCCCCGTGGAGGGTGCCGCCCAACGCCAACAACGATGTCATCCGCAAAGGTTGCGAAAAACTCGGCTACGTCTGGCATGTGATTCCGCGCAATGTGCGTGGCTGCTGGAATATCGGCTACTGCGGCATGGGTTGCCCGACCAACGCCAAGCAATCGATGCTGGTCACGACCATCCCGGCGACCCTGGAAAAAGGTGGCGAGCTGCTCTATCTGGCCCGCGCCGAAAAACTGTCGATTGACGACGGCAAGGTCACAGGCCTGCACTGTGTGGCGATGGATGAGCGTTGTGTTGCGCCAACCGGACGCACGATTAAGGTCAAGGCACGGCATTACGTACTGGCCGGCGGCGGGATCAACAGCCCGGCACTGCTGTTGCGCTCCGAGGCGCCGGATCCTCATGAGCGCCTGGGTAAACGGACCTTTCTGCACTTGGTGAACATGTCCGCCGGGCTGTTCGACGAGGTGATCAACCCGTTCTACGGTGCACCGCAGTCGATCTATTCCGACCATTTCCAATGGCAGGACGGCGTCACCGGCAAAATGTCCTACAAACTGGAAGTTCCACCACTGCACCCGGCGCTGGCCAGCACCCTGCTCGGCGGCTTCGGCACGGAAAACGCCCGGCACATGGAAAACCTGCCGCACACCCACGCCATGCTGGCGTTGCTGCGGGACGGTTTTCACCCAGACAGCCCTGGCGGCAGTGTCGAATTGCGCGGTGACGGCACGCCAGTGCTCGACTATCAGGTTTCACCCTACGCCTGGGATGGGTTGCGCCGGGCGTTCCACAGCATGGCCGAGATCCAGTTTGCCGGTGGCGCCAACGCCGTGATGCCGATGCACGCCGACGCGCGCTACGTGAAAACCCTCGCCGAAGCGCGCACGCTGATAGATGGCCTGAGCCTTGAGTTGTATCGCACGCGCCTGGGCAGTGCTCATGTGATGGGCGGTTGTGCCATGGGCGAAGACCCGAAAAACGCCGTGACCGACAGCCTCGGCCGACATCACCAACTGCGCAATCTGTCGATTCACGATGGCTCGCTATTCCCCACCAGCATTGGCGCAAATCCACAATTATCGGTCTACGGGCTGACGGCGCAACTGGCGAATTCACTGGCCGAACGTTTGAAAAACCCATGAAAACGCGGAATATTCCCATCGTCTATAGTGCTTTCTTACCCAACAGGCGACTTGGCCGACCGGGAAGGCTGCGATACCATCCGACTCCCCAACGGACTCCCGCCAGGACGACGCGATGAACCGAGTGTTGTACCCAGGTACCTTCGACCCTATTACCAAGGGCCATGGCGATCTGGTCGAACGCGCCGCGCGCCTGTTCGATCACGTGATCATCGCCGTCGCCGCCAGCCCGAAGAAAAACCCGCTGTTTCCCCTGGAACAACGTGTAGAGCTGGCCCGCGAGGTCACCAAACATTTACCGAACGTTGAAGTCGTCGGCTTCTCGACGCTGCTCGCGCACTTCGCCAAAGAGCAGAACGCCAACGTGTTCCTGCGCGGTTTGCGCGCGGTGTCGGACTTCGAATACGAATTCCAGCTGGCCAACATGAACCGCCAACTGGCACCGGATGTGGAAAGCCTGTTTCTCACCCCGTCCGAGCGTTATTCGTTCATTTCCTCGACGCTGGTCCGTGAAATCGCAGCCCTGGGCGGCGATATCACCAAGTTCGTCCACCCGGCGGTGGCCGACGCCCTCACCCTGCGCTTTAAAAAGTAGGAGCTGCCGCAGGCTGCGATCTTTTGCGGCTACCGCAATCTTCGATCGCTGCACTTGATCGCGCCCGCGTGCACTGCGGGCGCCAATGCGGCACAATTGTGCGCATTGGTTTATTGCGCCCGGGCCTGCCGCCCCGGCTGGAGTTAGCATGTCCCTGATCATCACCGACGATTGCATCAACTGCGACGTCTGCGAACCCGAGTGCCCGAACGCCGCCATCTCCCAGGGCGAAGAGATCTACGTGATCGACCCGAACCTGTGCACACAATGTGTCGGCCACTACGACGAACCGCAGTGCCAGCAAGTCTGCCCGGTGGATTGCATCCCGCTGGACGAGGCCCATCCGGAAACTGAAGAACAGTTGATGGAGAAGTACCGCAAGATTACCGGTAAGGCTTGAAAGCCTGAAAAGATCGCAGCCTTCGGCAGCTCCTACCCTGGAATGCGTACACCAGCAGGAGCTGCCGAAGCCTGCGATCTTTTGATTCTGCTTCACTCCCGCTGCTCAAACCCTTCCCCGATGCACCCCAGACACCGCACAAACGCCGCTTTCGCCGGGTCGACCACCAACGCCTGCCCCGCATCGCCAATGCCACCACCCAGCGCGGTAAACGGCAGCGACACCACAAACGCCCCGGCACCGATCACTGTCGCCACCACCAGCAACGGTCGGGCAATCAGTAGATCGCCAAGCATGGCGTAGGCTGGCGGGTTCTGGATGGTGTAACGCGGGTCGCCGCTGCCGTTCTCAGCCGCCAGCGCGGGCGCACCGACGCTCAGTAACAGCGCAACGACAAAGGTTCGAAACAGATTCATGGCACGGTCCTTCGGCTATGCAGTGAGAACACTGACTATAGACCGTAGCCGATATCAGCTCTGACAACGTGGGCAAAAGACGCTGGCGCGCTGCCCCAGCTTGACTTCCCGCAGCCCGGTGCCACAGACCTTGCAGTGTTCACCGCCACGGCCATACACAAACAGTTCCTGCTGGAAGTAACCTGGCTGACCGTCGCCGCCGATAAAGTCCCGCAACGTGGTACCGCCCCGTTCGATGGCCAGGGCCAGGATGCGCTTGATCTCGATCGCCAGCTTCAAATAGCGCGCCCGTGAAATGCTCTTGGCTTCGCGGCGCGGGTCGATACCGGCAGCAAACAGCGCTTCGGTTGCGTAGATATTGCCGACACCGACCACCACCGCGTTGTCCATGATGAACGGTTTGACCGCCATGGAACGCCCACGGGATTGCTGGAACAGTCGCTCGCCGTCGAACAGGTCGGTCAACGGCTCCGGCCCGAGTCGAATCAGCAGTTCATGGTTGAGTGGGTCGAGACTCCAGAGCATCGCCCCAAACCGTCGCGGGTCGGTGTAACGCAGGGCCAGGCCCGATTCCAGTTCGATGTCCACATGCTCATGCTTGGCCGCCGGCATGCCGGCTTCCACCAGTCGCAGATTCCCCGACATGCCCAAATGGCTGATCAACGTGCCGACTTCGGCATTGATCAACAGGTACTTGGCGCGCCGCTCCACCAGCACGATGCGCTGCCCGGACAGCCGCACATCCAGGTCTTCGGGGATCGGCCAGCGCAGACGGCGCTCGCGAACGATTACCCGGCTGACGCGCTGGCCTTCCAGATGCGGTGCAATTCCGCGGCGGGTGGTTTCGACTTCCGGCAATTCAGGCATGGGGCTCTCGAATCAGGCGAGGTTCGACACTCAACGAGTGGCGAGGTCGCGAATCTCTTGTTTCTGGGTTTCGAAATCGTATTCCGATAAACCGATGTAATCGAGCACCAGGGGCCCGACGAGGTTCCATTCATGGTCTTCGGACTGGTTACCCAGTACCCGGAAAGAGGCGCAAATGTGTTCGGCCATCTTCAGGAGCGCCAGCAGATTTTTCAGCGGCGTATTGCGGGACGACTCATCGCTGAAAATGGCCAGGGCGTTGTGATGATTGGCAATGGCCTGGGTGACATGTTCGGGCAGGCGCCAGGATTTTGCGGTGTAATACCCGACCACGGCGTGGTTGGTGTTGTATTGCTTGTTCTCGGTATCCACCACGCGACATTCGGCGCTGGCGTTGCCATAGGCCTGTTCCAGCACTTTCATGTAATCGGGGAATTTCTTGAGCATCAACGGGATGCCGCAATCGTGGAACAGCCCCAGCGCATAGGCCTCATCACCAGCCTGGACGCCGACACGCTTGGCCAGGGTCAGGCACGTCATCGCCACGTCCTGTGCCGTGTCCCAGAAACGGTTGAGGGTGACGATGGCGTCGTCGTTCAGCTCACCCTTGATCGATTGCGCATTGATCAGGTTGATGATCGAACGGCTGCCCAACAGGTTCACTGCCCGCTGGATCGCGGTGATCTTGTTACTCAAACCGTAGTACGGCGAGTTGACGATCTTCAGCAAGGCGCCGGAAAGACCTGGGTCCTGGGAGATCAGCTTGGCGATCACCTCCAGGTCCGGGTCGGGCATGTACTGCTCCATCTGCAGATCCACCATGATCTGCGGCTGGGCCGGCACGCTGATGCCTTGCAGGGACTGTTGAATCTGTTCGGTCGTCAGTTCTTGGGACATCAGTACGCACTCCGGGTCAGGCGGGGATTCTAACCCTTAAAAAGATGGGTCCGACACATCCGCAGTTATGTCGCCGACATTTCATTTATTGCCCAGAACAAATGCACTCCCTGTGGGAGCGAGCCTGCTCGCGATAGCGTCGGATTAGCCAACATTGATGCTGAATGTACCGCCGTCATCGCGAGCAGGCTCGCTCCCACAAGTTGCAGGCCCCCTCACCGCATGTCCATCCGCCAAGCCGAGCCCTTGCGCAACACGCTATACTCCCGCTCTTTTTTCCGGAGCGACGTCATGTCCCTGCCTAGCCTGCGCCTCAAAGCCAACGCCGACCGACGCCTGCGAAACGGCCACTTGTGGGTTTACAGCAACGAAATCGATGTAGCCGCTACTCCTTTGCACGGTTTCAAGGCGGGCGATCAGGCGATTCTCGAAGCCGCCGGCGGCAAGCCGCTGGGCATCGTTGCCATGAGCCCGAACAACCTGATCTGCGCGCGCCTGCTGTCGCGCGACATCAAGTTGCCGCTGGACAAGTCGCTGCTGGTGCATCGCCTGAACGTTGCCCTGTCCCTGCGCGATCGCCTGTTCGACAAGCCGTTCTATCGTTTGGTCTATGGCGACTCCGACTTGCTGCCAGGCCTGGTGGTCGACCGTTTCGGCGACATTCTGGTGGTCCAGATCGCCTCGGCGACCATGGAAGCGCACAAAGATGACGTGATCGCGGCACTGACCCAAGTGCTCAAGCCAAGCGGCATTCTGTTCAAGAACGACTCCGCTGCCCGTGACGCCGAAGGCCTCAATCGCTATGTCGAAACCGTGTTCGGCCTGGTGCCGGAATGGGTGGCGCTGGAAGAGAACGGCGTGAAGTTCGAAGCGCCAGTCATCCAGGGACAGAAAACCGGCTGGTTCTACGACCACCGCATGAACCGCGCGCGTCTGGCACCTTATGCCAAAGGCAAGCGCGTGCTGGACTTGTACAGCTACATCGGCGGCTGGGGCGTGCAAGCGGCCGCCTTCGGCGCCAGTGAAGTGTTCTGCGTCGATGCTTCGGCCTTCGCCCTCGACGGCGTGGAGCGCAACGCCGCACTGAACGGTTTCGCTGAAAAAATGACCTGCATCGAAGGCGACGTGTTCGAAGCCCTGAAAGAGCTGAAAGCCAGCGAAGAACGTTTCGACGTCATCGTGGCCGACCCTCCTGCTTTCATCAAACGCAAGAAAGACATGAAAAACGGTGAAGGCGCCTACCGTCGTCTGAACGAGCAAGCCATGCGCCTGCTCAGCAAGGACGGCATTCTGGTCAGCGCCTCGTGCTCGATGCACCTGCCGGAAGACGATCTGCAGAACATCCTGCTGACCAGCGCCCGTCACCTGGACCGCAACATCCAGATGCTGGAGCGTGGCGGTCAAGGCCCGGATCACCCGGTACACCCGGCGATTGCCGAGACTCGTTACATCAAGAGCATCACCTGCCGTCTGCTGCCAAACAGCTGAGTACGCTGGTTTGACGGGGAGCCCACAGGCTCTCCGTCAGCCGTTCCAACGCCGCAGCACCGACTCTTCAACCCCAACTTCTTACTCTGCAGCCCTACAGACTTGCAGGACGTTTCCCTGCATCTTTTATTTGAAAGAACATAACTTACAAACCTGTTCCAACCGTAAGATCGCTCCGACAAAATTACTGGAACATTCCTACTTAATATCCCCTTGATAAGCGTTCATTACAGCCTATGATTGAGTTGTCACCGCAAAGTGACACTCACTATCAATGACAAGGAGTCAAAACATGAAAGCAATTACTCTGGAAGCTAACAAGATCGCTAATCTGGCTTTTCTGGTTGCGCCAAAAGCCCGCTAAGTAAATGAGGCGCTGGGGAGTGCCGGCTACCCAGCGTTTTCTTTGGCACAGCCCAGAGCGAACCGCCCATCATGCAGATAAACCCATATTTATTCATACTTCCTCGCACGCCCGGCCAAATAGTCTGGGATTACAAAAACCACAAACAATTTGAACTAAGCCCTGAATACTCAAACAGACTTACGCAACTTATCAACAACCCCAAACTGTATAACGACAGCAATATAGTTGACACTCAACTCCTAAACGCAGGAATACTGACAACATCAATACAAGGCACTATTGAATGGGGCTGGGATGAACTATCGAAGATCTTCCATATCGGCACCAAAAACATTCCCTGCGAACATGTCCCTCAGGATATTCACGAATGGTCGAGACACTACCTGGACCATTGCACCGACGTGCTGGCCGCTCCTGCACCGGGCAACCGCCCCACAGAACGCCAGGCGCGGGAGCTGATTGCCCTGCCAAAACCTTCCTGCCTGCCGGAAGGGTCTCTTGCCAACGTCCTGATCGGCCGAAAAACCTGCCGCACCTTCACCGATGCTGCTGTTTCACTGGATGCTATCGGCACGCTGCTTTACCTGTCCCTGGGCTACTTGCATGAGCGCGAAAACGATGTCGACGAAACCCTTGTCGAAGGCCTCGATGCCCGGCGCAGCAGCCCATCCGGTGGCGGACTGAATGCCTGCGAAGGCTTTCTTCATGTACATAACGTCAACGGCCTGAAACCCGGGCTCTACGCCTATCATCCCACCGAGCATGCACTGAGCTTCGTTAACCCGGCACCTGTATCGCCGCTGGGGCAGCTGCTGTGTGGGCAGCACTTCATCAACAACCTGCCAATGGGCCTGTTCATCACCGCTCGCTTCGACAAGTTGTGGTGGAAATATGAACACTCGCGAGCCTACCGAATGGCCTTCGTGGAAGCCGGGCATATTTCTCAGACGTTCCAGTTGGTGGCCACTGCGCTGGGGTTGAACACCTGGCTGACGGGGGCGCTGGCCGATGATCAGGTCGAGGCCTTGCTTGGGCTTGAAGACAGTGCGGAGCAACCGCTGTTTTTTGTCGGTTGCGGGCAGAGCGACGGGCAAGTGATGTGCAAGGAATTGAAAGATCTGCTGAGCAGTCGGGAGCCGCAACAATGACCGCCCCCATCGTTGCCCCAATAGATCCCCCCGTTTCCCGGGCGCTTCGTTTCACCCTCGGCGACTGGAATAACCGCGCCTCGGTGCGCACCAGCGAGCACGACTATCTATTACCGCCAGACCTGGAGCAGCAACTGGAAACACGCCACTGGTTTCCCCCGGGGTTTCTGGCTTACCTGAATCACCCGGCTATCGAAGCATTGGGTCAAACCGTCACCCATCGGCTGTCGTCCAATCATCTGGTGTACTTCCTCGACTACACCACCTTGCTCGAACACCGCATCGTCAACCGATCCGTGGAAACCATCATCCACGGGGAACTGAAGGTCCACATCCCCTCACGGATGAAGACCGCCGCGCTTCAGCTTTATACCGACGAGGGTTATCACGCCCTGTTTTCCAATAGCCTGGCCGAACAAATTGCCAGGTTCTACGGGATCAGCCTGCGCCCGGTCATGCCCCACCGCATAACCCGATTGAACACCCTGCTCGACCACGCGCCTGAAACACACAGGGCGCTGGCCTGGTTTCTCGTCGGGTTCGTGTCGGAGACGATCATTGCCAAGGAACTGCTCGACGTCTGCCGCGACAATCTGGTTTCCAGCGTCCGGGCAATGCTCAGGGACCATCTGGCGGACGAGGCGCGCCACAGTCGCTATTTCTCTGAAGTGTTCCATTACCTGTGGCTGACGCTGAACAACCGTCAACGCATGTTCGCCGCCAGACTGCTGCTGGACATCATCCGGATTTTCTTCGAGGCCGATGAACGATGGCTGCGGGAAAGCCTGTACAGCGCGGGTATCGGCGAGACCACCCTCACGGAAATTCTCGGCGGACTGACTACCCCCCAAGCCACCCTTCAAAGGACGCGATCCGGTGCTGACGCGACGCTTCAGGCGTTGAAAAAGGCCGGCTTCTTCGACCTGTCTTACAACCAGCAACTGTTTATGAAGGCAGGACTTATCGATGGATAAAGGGCACTCTGCGGCGACCGTCAAACAGCATCGAGGGGCGGTCAGCCTGTTGTTGGCAATGGTGCTGCTTGGCGTGTTCCCGCTGGATGTCCTGCTGCCCTCGTTCCCTGCGCTCGCCGAACACTTTCGCAGCACACCCGCTGATATTGCGCTCTCGATCAGTCTGTTTGCCGTCGGTATAGCGGCCTCCCAACTGCTGATTGGGCCGCTGTCGGATGTGATCGGGCGCAAAGGACTGTTGCTCGCCGGAATAACCGTTTCGATGCTGGGTGCGGTGGGCTGCACACTGGCCAAGGACTATGTCTACTTCCTGCTGTTCCGTGTCATTCAGGCGCTCGGCTGCGGGTGTTTCGTGTTGTCACAGGCACTGGTTCAGGATCTGTTCGAGGGAGAGGAACGTGACCGGTTGCGGATCCTGATGGTCACCGCCACCGGCGTTTTCATCTCGGTCTCACCGTTGGCCGGCACGCTCCTGCAAGCCACGCTGGGCTGGCAGGGCAGCTTCTGGGGGTTTACCGTGCTGGCTGGAATAGTGCTGCTCAAAGCCTGTTTTTTTCTCGAAAACACTCGGCCCGCGGCAACCGGAACGCGACCGAATATCTTCCAGCCCTACCGCTGGGTCTTGTGCGATTTCGACTTCCTGTCCTACTGGCTGATTTCAGCCTTTGCATTCGCCTGCCATTTTTCCTTCATCGTCATTTCACCGCTGATTTTCATGGATCAACTCCAGCTATCGGCCTATGACTTCTCGCTGATCCTGCTGGTATACGGCGGTGCCTACATCGTCGGCGGCATGGTTGCGACGCTGCTGGGTAAACGCATCAGTCCCGGTCATCAAATCATCAGCGGGCTGAGCCTGATCCTGTTGTCCGGCCTGATCATGCTTTACCTCTCAAGCCACTTTGCGCTGTCCCCGATCACCGTCCTGGTACCGATGCTCATCTGTACCGCCGGCACCACCATCGCCAGACCGGCCGCCACCTCCAAAGCCATGAGGCTGTTCCCCGAAAATGCGGGAACCTCGGCATCGGCCGGCAGCACAGTGATTTTCATCTGCGGCGGGTTGATCAGTGCGCTCATCAGCTTGAGCCCGGCCAACCTGCAATCCACCCTTGGATACAGCTTCATCATCTTGAGCAGCGTGGCGCTGGCGCTCAACAGTCGTATCAATCGCCGAGCCAAAAGCCCGCAAGCCAGCCCAAGCGTCGAATAACCTCGCCGATCGTCACCCCACACGCCCCGTCAGCGCTGGATCAACGCTTTCCGGCATTCCCTCCTGACGCCAGCGGTGTAGAATCGCGAGATTCATCGCCAGTCATCCCCCGGCGGGTTTATGAGCTCAAGCTGAAGCGCGCGGCGATCCCGCAAAGTCATCGGCAACTTCCGGACACACGGCCATTTCTGAGTGTTCCAGACGTCAATAGAAGCTCACTTCCCTTTTGATACCTGATTAGCCGCCCGGAGTGCTCCATGCCTGATTACCGCTCGAAAACATCCACCCACGGCCGCAACATGGCCGGTGCTCGCGCACTGTGGCGCGCCACGGGGATGAAAGATGACGACTTCAAGAAGCCGATCATCGCCATTGCCAACTCCTTTACCCAGTTCGTACCGGGCCACGTGCACCTCAAGGATCTGGGCCAACTGGTCGCTCGCGAAATCGAACGGGCCGGCGGCGTAGCCAAAGAATTCAACACCATCGCCGTGGATGACGGCATCGCCATGGGCCACGACGGCATGCTCTATTCGCTGCCGAGCCGCGAGATCATTGCCGACTCCGTCGAATACATGGTCAACGCCCACTGCGCCGACGCCATCGTCTGCATCTCCAACTGCGACAAGATCACCCCCGGCATGCTGATGGCCGCCTTGCGCCTGAACATTCCGGTGATCTTCGTTTCCGGCGGTCCGATGGAAGCCGGCAAGACCAAACTGGCCAGCCACGGTCTCGACCTGGTCGATGCCATGGTAATCGCCGCCGACTCCAGCGCATCCGACGAGAAAGTCGCCGAGTACGAGCGTAGTGCCTGCCCAACTTGCGGCTCCTGCTCCGGCATGTTCACCGCCAACTCGATGAACTGCCTGGTTGAAGCCCTGGGTCTGGCATTGCCGGGCAACGGTTCGACCCTGGCCACCCACAGCGACCGCGAACAGCTGTTCCTGCAAGCCGGCCGCACCATCGTCGAGCTGTGCAAGCGTTACTACGGCGAGAATGATGAGTCGGTGTTGCCGCGCAACATCGCCAACTTCAAGGCGTTCGAAAACGCCATGACCCTGGACATCGCCATGGGCGGTTCCACCAACACCATCCTGCACTTGCTGGCCGCGGCCCAGGAAGCCGAGATCGATTTCGACCTGCGCGACATCGACCGCCTCTCCCGCCATGTACCGCAACTGTGCAAGGTCGCGCCGAACATCCAGAAGTACCACATGGAAGACGTGCACCGTGCCGGCGGGATCTTCAGCATCCTCGGTTCCCTGGCCCGTGGCGGCCTGCTGCACACCGACCTGCCGACCGTGCACAGCAAGAGCATGGCCGAAGGTATCGCCAAGTGGGACATCACCCAGACCAACGACGAAGCGGTGCATCACTTCTTCAAGGCCGGCCCTGCGGGTGTCCCGACGCAAACCGCGTTCAGCCAGTCGACCCGTTGGGAAACCCTGGACGACGACCGTGAAAACGGCTGCATCCGCAGTGTCGAACACGCTTACTCGAAAGAAGGCGGCCTGGCCGTTCTGTACGGCAACATCGCGCTGGACGGCTGCGTGGTGAAAACCGCCGGTGTCGACGAGTCGATCCACGTCTTCGAAGGCAACGCGAAGATCTTCGAAAGCCAGGACAGTGCCGTACGCGGCATCCTCGCCGACGAAGTGAAGGCCGGCGATATCGTGATCATTCGTTACGAAGGCCCGAAAGGCGGCCCGGGCATGCAGGAAATGCTGTACCCGACGTCTTACCTGAAATCCAAAGGCCTGGGCAAAGCCTGCGCCCTGCTCACCGATGGCCGTTTCTCCGGCGGGACCTCGGGCCTGTCCATCGGCCACGCTTCGCCAGAAGCCGCTGCCGGCGGCGCGATTGGTCTGGTGCAGGATGGCGACAAGGTACTGATCGACATTCCGAACCGCTCGATCAACCTGTTGGTCAGCGACGAAGAACTGGCCGCGCGCCGGGTCGAGCAGGACAAGAAAGGCTGGAAGCCGGTGGAAGTGCGTCCGCGTAAAGTGACCACTGCGCTGAAAGCGTATGCCCTGTTGGCCACCAGCGCCGACAAGGGTGCGGTACGTAACAAGGCGATGCTCGACGGGTTGTAATACTTAACCGTCGAACAAAAAAAATGCCCCGCCAAGTGCGGGGCTGATCGTTCCCACGCTCCCGCGTGGGAATGCCTCAAGGGACGCTCCGCGTCCAGTGACGCGGAGCGTCACGGGCTGCATTCCCACGCAGAGCGTGGGAACGATCATCACCTCAGCCCCTGTAGGAGCGAGGCTTGCCCGCGATGGAGGCGACTCGGTCTTACTGAATCTCTTCCGGCTTCACGATCACCCAGTTCTTGTCCGCCGTCACCGCCAACCCTTCTTTCGCCTGGGCTGCTGCGTTTTTGGCCATCATGCCGTTAATCTGGGTCATGTACTTGTCTTTGCGGTTGACCCACACATGGATGCCGCCCTTGGACACGTCGACGCTGTGGAACAGCATGTAACCGTCGCTGCTCGGGGTATCGCCGCCCACCAGGACCGGTTTCTTCCATTCATCGATGTAAGTCAGGATGGCCGCCTGCTTGCCAGCCATCCAGGTTGCCGGGGTCCACAGGTACGGAGTCAGTTCCAGGCCCAGGTTAGCCTTCTCATCATACTTGCCGGCAGTAATCTGCTTACGCGCCGTGGTCAGCTCGCCAGTCTTGCGGTCCTTGAGCAGCAGGGACACGCCGATCACGTTCTGCGGTTTGACGTTGTAGCCGTACTTCGGATCGGCAGCGACCATGCGCACCAGCTCTTCGGAGGCGGCGGTCATCACGTAAACCTCGATGCCGTTCTCCATCAGCTTGTTGTAGAGCTCTTTCTGACCGGTGAAGATTTTCGGTGGGTTGACGTCGATGGTCTTGACCACGTCGCCGTCGTAATAAGTGCTCGGCACCGGTTTGCCAGACGCCATCAGCTCATCGACGTTGCCCTTGAGCTCCTGAAGCGTGAAGCCGGAGAACACTTGGGCGACCCATGGATAGCAAACCATGTCGTCGATTTCGCAGAGGCGATAGTAGTAGCTGAACAGGCTTTCCTTATGGTCGGCGGTGTCCTTGAACGGCATCAGTTTCAGGGAGGGATCGAGGCTCTCGCGAGTGATCAGGCCCTTGTTTTCCATGAACGGCAGCAACGACTCTTCGAGGTCGTAGCGGTAACTGGTGTTGTCCATGTCGAACACCGCAAAGTTACCCTTGTTGGCATTGGCTGCGATCATCGCGTCCAGCGCCTTGGCCTGATCGGCTGGCCAGTGCTTCAGGTCAGTAGCGAACGCCTGGCCGGCAAGGCCAAGGCTCAAACCCAATCCAAGTGCAGCAGCAAGAAATTTCGGTGCAAGCTTCATCGGCGTTTCTCCCCGTTTCAAAGAAATCGACGCTAACAAATAAGTGTGACAGTCCTCGCCTGCCCGCGACCGCTTGCATCCTGATTCCGCCAGCGGCATTCCTCATCGCGCCATCGGCTTATTCCAAAAACGACAGCCGACCGCTGTTTTTGATATTAATTCATTACATATCAAGCTGTTAGGCTTACCGGTTCGCAGTCACACACGAAGGTGGCTGGCACAAGTCTATGGAGCCTCTATGAATCTGCCGCTGATCCTCAATCTGCTGGTGTTCCTCGCCTTGCTCTTTGGCCTGGCGCAAACCCGTCACACCACCTGGAGCCTGGCCAAAAAGGTGCTGCTGGCGCTGGTGCTGGGCGTGGCGTTTGGTGTCGCCCTGCACACGATTTATGGTGCGGGTAACCCGGTACTGAAAGCCTCGATCGGCTGGTTCGATCTGGTGGGCAACGGTTACGTGCAGTTGCTGCAAATGATCGTGATCCCGCTGGTGTTCGCCTCGATCATCAGCGCCGTGGCCCGTCTGCACAACGCTTCGTCGCTGGGCAAGATCAGCTTCCTGACCATTGGCACGCTGCTGTTCACCACCGCCATCGCGGCGCTGATCGGCATCGGCTTGACCAACCTGTTCGGCCTCACCGCCGAAGGCCTGGTCGCCGGTACTCAGGAAATGGCTCGCCTGCAAACCATCCAGACCGACTATGCGGGCAAGGTCGCCGACCTGAATGTGCCGCAACTGTTGTTGTCGTTCATCCCGCAGAACCCGTTCGCCGACCTGGCTCGCGCCAAACCGACGTCGATCATCAGCGTGGTGATCTTCGCCGCATTCCTTGGGGTCGCGGCGCTGCAATTGCTCAAGGATGATGTCGAGAAAGGTCAGAAAGTGATCAACGCCATCGACACCCTGCAAGCCTGGGTGATGCGTCTGGTGCGCCTGGTGATGAAGCTGACTCCGTATGGCGTATTGGCGCTGATGACCAAAGTGGTCGCCGGCTCCAACCTGCAAGACATTATCAAGCTCGGCAGTTTCGTGGTGGTGTCCTACATCGGCCTGGGTTTGATGTTTGTGGTCCATGGCCTGCTGGTATCGGCCGCCGGGATCAACCCGCTGCGGTTTTTCCGCAAGATCTGGCCGGTGCTGACGTTTGCCTTCACCAGCCGCTCCAGCGCCGCCACCATTCCGCTGAGCATCGAAGCTCAGACCAGCCGTTTGGGGATTCCACAGTCCATCGCCAGTTTCGCCGCCTCGTTCGGCGCGACCATTGGCCAGAACGGCTGTGCCGGTCTGTACCCGGCAATGTTGGCGGTGATGGTCGCGCCGACCGTGGGCATCAACCCGCTGGACCCGCTGTGGATCGCAACATTGGTGGCGATTGTGACGCTGAGTTCGGCCGGTGTGGCCGGGGTCGGTGGCGGCGCGACCTTCGCCGCGTTGATCGTGCTGCCGGCCATGGGTTTGCCGGTGTCACTGGTGGCGTTGCTGATTTCGGTTGAGCCGCTGATCGACATGGGGCGTACGGCGTTGAACGTCAGTGGTTCGATCACCGCTGGGGCGATCACCAGCCAGATGATGCAGCAGACCGATAAAGAACTGCTGGATGCCGATGAGCATGAGGCGTTGGCTCAGGCTTAAGACTTTCATCGTCTGAGCGGGCCTCTTCGCGGGCAAGCCTCGCTCCCACAGGTTTTTTGGTGTTTACACAATTTGTGTTCCACCCTGATCACTGTGGGAGCGGGCTTGCCCGCGATGCTTTTATGCTTTTTCCCACACCTCAAAGCTATACGCCGGCTTGTCACCCTCCGCCGGATTCGGAACATTCGACACCAGTTTCCACTGGTTCAAATCAAACTCCGGAAACCACGCATCCCCTTCCGGGCTCAGCGCCACGCGGGTCAGGTATAGCCGATCAGCCTGTGCCAACCCTTGCGTGTACAACTGCGCACCGCCAATCAACATCACCTCATCGACGCCCTGCTCGTTCGCCCATTGCTGCGCCCGAACCACCGCTGCCTCCAGCGACGGATACACCTCCGCGCCTTCCAGCTGCAGATCCGTCTGACGGCTGACCACGATGTTCAACCGGCCCGGCAGCGGACGACCGAGGGAATCCCAGGTCTTGCGACCCATGATGATCGGCTTGCCGAGGGTGGTGGCCTTGAAGTATTTGAAGTCCCCCGGCAAGTGCCAGGGCATGCTGTTGTCGACGCCGATCACACGGTTTTCACCGAGGGCTGCGATCAGGCTGAGGGGGAGTGATTTAGTCATGCCGGCGAGGATACCAGAGCCTCCCTTACCCCGATAAGCGTCACAGCGGTTATGCTCATCGCTCAATTAAGCGACGGAATGCCGCGTGACTGAACTGACTCCCCTGCAAAACCTCTGGCTGAGCGAAACCATACGCCTGCGTGAAGAACACGCCGGCCCCCTGGATGATCTGGAAGCCAACCGAATCGCCCGTAGCGCTGGCGGCGACCTGCCGACGCGCATTCAACGCCGCGCCCTGTGGCTGGCCGAACGCGACGGACAGACACGCGCCCTCAAACACTGGCTGCAAGGCGCGCGACTGGCGCTGATCGTGCTGGCCGTGCTGGCGGTGATCAGCGGCGCCGGCCTGGCGTTTGCCGCGCTGGGTGACGGTCAGACCCCGGTCAATGTGTTCTGGGCGTTGGGCAGTCTGCTCGGGCTGAACCTGATTCTGCTACTGAGCTGGGCCCTGGGCCTGGTGCTCGCCGGCGAACAGGGTGCCGCCCTCGGACGCTTGTGGCTGTGGCTCAGTGAAAAACTCGCCCGCGATGCCAACGCCGCGCAACTGGCGCCGGCCTTGCTGCTGTTGCTGCAACGACAGAAACTCAATCGTTGGGCGTTGGGTGTGCTGGTCAACGGACTGTGGTTGCTGGCGATGCTCAGCGCCTTGGTGATGGTGCTGACGCTGATGGCGACCCGGCGCTACGGCTTCGTCTGGGAAACCACCATTCTCGGCGGCGACACCTTCGTCGCCATGACCCAGGCCCTCGGCGCCCTGCCGGCCTTGCTCGGTTTCAGTGTGCCCAGCGTGGAGATGATTCGCGCCAGCGGCGATGCCGCGCTGAACATCGAAAGCGCTCGCCAGGCCTGGGCGGCGTGGCTGGTGGGCGTGCTGCTGGTGTACGGCGTTTTACCGCGTCTGCTCCTCGCACTGTTCTGCCTGTGGCGCTGGAAAACCGGTCAAACAGCCTTGCGTCTGGATTTGAACCTGCCCGGCTACGCCCAACTGCGCGAACGGCTGATGCCCACCAGCGAACGCCTGGGCATCAGCGATGCCGCGCCTGAGCAACTTCATCGGGTTGAAAACGCGGCCAGCGATCTGCAAAGCGATGGCGCGCTGTTGGTGGCCATCGAGCTGGACGATCAACGTCCCTGGCCGCCGCAGCTGCCGAAAAGCGTCAACAATGCCGGCGTCCTCGACAACCGCGAGTCCCGGCACAGACTGCTCGAACAGCTGAGTCGCTTTCCCCCGGCTCGCCTGGCTATCGCCTGCGATCCCCGGCGTTCGCCGGACCGTGGCAGCCTGGCGCTGATTGCCGAACTGGCCCGCAGCGCCACCGCCACCCGCGTGTGGTTGCTGCAAGCGCCCCCCGGCGAAGCGCTGGATGCCGAACGCCTGGGCGACTGGCATGTGGCGCTACAACAACTGGACCTGCCATTCGCCGATTGCGCACCGTTGAACTGGCTGGAGACGGGTCATGACTGATGCCTGGAAACAGCCGTTGAAACTCGCCGTGGTCGGCCACACCAACGTCGGCAAAACCTCGTTGCTGCGAACACTGACGCGGGATGTCGGTTTCGGCGAAGTGTCCCATCGCCCCAGCACCACGCGCCATGTCGAAGGCGCGCGATTGTCGGTCGACGGCGAGCCGTTGCTCGATCTGTTCGACACGCCGGGCCTGGAAGATGCCATCGCCCTGCTCGACTACCTCGAGCGCCTGGAGCGGCCCGGCGAACGCCTCGACGGCCCGGCACGGCTGGCACGATTCCTTGAGGGCTGCGAAGCCCGGCAGCGCTTCGAACAAGAAGCCAAAGTACTGCGGCAACTGCTCGCCTCGGACGCTGGCCTCTATGTGATTGACGCCCGGGAGCCGGTGCTGGCCAAGTACCGCGACGAACTGGAAGTACTGGCCAGTTGCGGCAAACCGCTGCTGCCGGTGCTGAACTTTGTCAGCAGCGCCCAGCATCGCGAACCTGACTGGCGTGAAGCCCTGGCGCGATTGGGCTTGCACGCATTGGTGCGGTTCGACAGTGTCGCGCCGCCGGAAGATGGCGAACGCCGACTCTATGAAAGCCTCGCGCTGCTGCTGGAAAACTCTCGTGAACAGCTGGAACGCTTGATCGCCGATCAACAGGCCCAACGCCTGGCCCGTCAGCAGAGTGCAGCGCAGCTGATTGCCGACTTATTGATCGATTGCGCCGCCTGCCGCCGCAGTGTGGTCAGCGAGGCGGAGCAGGAACAGCAAGCGATCGGCGAACTGCGCAAAGCGGTGCGTCAGCGCGAACAACGCTGCGTCGAGGCCTTGCTCAAGCTCTACGCCTTCCGCCCACAAGACGCGGCAGCCAGTGACCTGCCGCTGCTTGATGGCCGCTGGGGCGATGACTTATTCAACCCGGAAACCCTGAAACAGCTCGGTGTGCGGGTCGGCGGCGGCATCGCGGCCGGTGCAGCGGCCGGGGCCGGGGTCGACTTGCTGGTGGGCGGCCTGACCCTCGGCGCGGCGGCGCTGGCCGGAGCGATTGCCGGTGGCGCCCTGCAAACCGCGCGCAGTTACGGCAGCCGCCTGCTGGGCAAGATCAAAGGCCAGCGAGAACTGACCGTCGACGACAGCGTGCTGCGGCTGTTGGCCTTGCGCCAGCGGCAATTGCTGCAAGCCCTGAACCAGCGCGGGCATGCGGCGATGGACAGCATTCAGGTCGCTACACCGCAGGACAAGACCTGGCGCGAAGGCAAACTGCCGGAAGCGCTGAACAAGGCTCGGGCGCATCCGCAGTGGTCGTCGCTCAATCCTCATTCGAAGTTGAATCAGGCGGAGCGGCAGGAACAGGTTGAGGTGTTGGCGCAGCAGTTGTAGAGCCCGAGTGATGTGTTGTTCAGGCGGGCGCCTTCGCGAGCAAGCCCGCGAAGGCGCCAGACCAGTCACCGCAATGCTTAAGCCGGAGCCTCAGCAAATCGTCTATTTGCGCAACAGGCGCAAACCGTTGAACACCACCAACAGGCTCACGCCCATGTCGGCGAACACCGCCATCCACATGGTGGCGAGCCCGGCGAAGGTTACCCCAAGAAAGATCGCTTTGATGACCAATGCCAAGGCGATGTTCTGCTTGAGGATATTCGAGGTCTGCTGCGACAGGCGGATGAAGGCCGGAATCTTGCGCAGATCGTCGTCCATCAGGGCAACATCGGCGGTTTCGATGGCGGTATCGGTACCAGCAGCCGCCATGGCGAAACCGATTTCGGCACGCGCCAGAGCCGGAGCATCATTGATGCCGTCGCCGACCATGCCGACGTTATGGCCCTGTGCATAAAGCGCTTCGATGGCCTGTAGCTTGTCGGTTGGCAACAAGTCGCCTTTCGCCTGATCGATACCGACTTGAGCAGCGATTGCCTGGGCGGTGTGGACGTTGTCGCCGGTGAGCATCAGGGTTTTGATGCCCAGATCGTGCAGTTGCCGGATGGCCTCGCGGCTGGACTCTTTCACGGTGTCGGCCACGGCAAACAGCGCCAGCGGGCCGGACTGGTCGAGCAGCAGCACCACCGACTTGCCCTGTTTCTCCAGAGCAAACAGCTTTTCTTCCAGCGCAGGCGAGCACAGGTTCAGCTCTTCCACCAGACGATGGTTGCCCAAGTGGTAGGTCTTACCGTGGATGTCACCGCGTACACCGCGACCGGCCAGCGCTTCGAAGTTATCCACAATCAGCGGCGCAAGTTGTTTATCCACAGCCGCATTGACGATGGCCAGCGATACCGGGTGATCCGAACGACCGGCCAGCGCCGCCGCAATAGCCGGGGCAGTTTCATCAGCGGTCGGGTCGAGGGACAGGTAGTCGGTCTGCACCGGTTTGCCGTGAGTGAGGGTGCCAGTCTTGTCGAGGGCCAGGTAATCGAGTTTGTGGCCGTGCTCCAGGTAGACGCCGCCCTTGACCAGAATCCCTTTGCGCGCCGCTGCCGCGAGGCCGCTGACGATGGTCACCGGGGTGGAAATCACCAGTGCGCACGGGCAGGCGACTACCAGCAACACCAGCGCCCGGTAGATCCAGTCGAACCACAGCGCATCCATGAACAGCGGCGGGATCACTGCCACGGCCAGGGCCAGGATGAACACCGCCGGTGTGTAGATTTTCGAGAAGCTGTCGACGAAACGCTGGGTCGGCGCCCGCGCCCCTTGGGCCTGTTCCACGGCGTGGATGATCCGCGCCAGGGTCGAATGGTTGGCCGCAGCAGTCACGGTATATTCCAGCGAACCGGACTGGTTGATGGTGCCGGCGAACACCTTGTCGCCGACGGTTTTCTCTACCGGCAGGCTTTCGCCGGTGATCGGCGCCTGATCGACGGTCGAGCTGCCGGCCACCACTTCGCCGTCCAGACCGATTCGTTCGCCGGGACGCACTCGCACCCGTACACCCAATTCGATGTTTTTCACCGGTTGAGCGACCCAACTGCCGTCGGCCTGCTGCACCGTGGCTTGCTCGGGGGTCATCTGCATCAGCCCGCCGATGGCGTTGCGTGCCCGGTCCAGAGACCTGGCTTCGATCAACTCAGCCACGGTGAACAGGAACATCACCATCGCCGCTTCCGGCCATTGACCGATCAAGATCGCGCCGGTCACCGCGATGCTCATCAGCGCGTTGATGTTCAGGTTGAGATTTTTCAGGGCAATCCAGCCCTTTTTGTACGTGCTGAGGCCACCGCTGAGGATCGAGATCAGCGCGATAACTGCCACCACCCAATTGGGCGCAGCGTTAGTGAAGTGGATAACTTCAGCCGCCAGCGCACCAACGCCGGACAGCGCCAATGGCCACCAAGGTTTTTTCTGTGGCACAGGAGTTGGCGCTTCGACGCCTTGTTCCAGTGGCTCGGCGTGCATGCCGAGGGATTTGATGGCGTCGATTATGGGCGCGGTGCCCGGCAGGTCGTGGGTCACGCCCAGCACGCGGTTGATCAGGTTGAATTCCAGTTGCTGCACGCCCGAAAGCTTCCCGAGTTTGTTCTGGATCAGCGTCTGCTCGGTCGGGCAGTCCATGGCCTCGATGCGGAAATTGCTCAGCCGCGCGCCGGCGGTCGGCGTCTCGCTCAACTTGATCAGCGATGGCACCGCGACTTTGGAGGAACAGCAGGAATCGCCGTGGCCGCCATGGTCATGTTTCTGCACAGGCTGCAGCTTGTGGCCGTGATCGTGATCGTGATCGTGATCGTGATCGTGATCAGCCTCGGGTTTGTGGGTGTGAAGAGAATCGCTCATTGGTCGCGTCCATGAAGGTGCCTGTTGCCAAGTAAAGACCCTGTAGCCACTATAGGGTCAAGCATCCTTTTGGAGATTGTCGCGATGAAAATAGGAGAACTGGCGAAACTCACCGACTGCGCCGTGGAAACCATCCGCTACTACGAGCGCGAAAACCTGCTACCGGAGCCGGCCCGCAGCGACGGAAATTACCGCGTCTACACCCAGGCCCACGTCGAGCGCCTGACCTTCATCCGCAATTGCCGCACCCTGGACATGACCCTCGAGGAAATCCGCAGCCTGCTGGCCCTGCGCGACAGCCCGCAGGATCAATGCGAAAACGTCAACGCGCTGATCGACGAACACATCCACCATGTGAAGGCACGAATCGACGGCTTGCTGGCCTTGCAGACACAACTGCTCGACCTGCGCCAACGCTGCAGCGAAGGGCCGGATATCGATCAGTGCGGGATTTTGCAGCGGTTGGAAGTGAGCGGCGGGGTGGTGGCGACGGAGGTGGAGCATTCCCATGTCGGGAGGAGTCACGGCCACTAAGAACACCACAAAAACCTGTGGGAGCGGGCTTGCCCGCGATAGCGGTTTGTCAGTCACATCAATGTTGGATGTGACGCCGTCATCGCGGGCAAGCCCGCTCCCACAGGTTCAGTCGTTGATCTTCAGACCGCCATCGGCGCCGTCATCGGCGCATGGTGCTCATAGCCTTCGAGCGAGAAATCACTCGGCTCGATCAACTCCAGCCATTCCGGCTGATAAACACCGGTCTTGGCAAACTCCGGCACGCGGTCGGAAATCACCAGTTTCGGCATCGGGAACGGCTCGCGCTTGAGCTGTTCATTCAGCATATCCAGGTGGTTTTCGTAGACGTGGGCATCACCGATGAAATAGGTGAACCAACGCGGCGTGTAACCGGTCAGGCGACCGATCAGGCTCAGCAACGCGGCGCCTTCGGTGAGGTTGAACGGCGTGCCCAGGCCCAGGTCGTTGGAGCGGATGTAGAGGGTCAGGGAGATTTCCTTGGTCTCGACATTCGGGTGGAACTGGTACAGCAAGTGGCACGGCGGCAGGGCCATCTCATCAAGCTGCGCAACGTTCCAGCCGTGGAACAGGATGCGACGGCTGCCCGGATCCTTGATGATGGTGTCGACGCACTGGCGAATCTGGTCGATCGCCTTGTACAGCACCACATAAGCCTGACCGTCCTCTTCGCCTTCGGCGATCTGACGATAACCCTGGCTCAGGGTCTGCTCGATGGCGGCCTGATTACTGATCGGGATCTGTTTGTACGCCGGCCATTTGCGCCATTGCACGCCGTAGATCTCGCCGAGGTCATCTTCACCCTGACGGAACGGGTTGGCCAGCCACTGGGCGTTTTCGTTGGCGTTCTGGTCCCAGACCTTGCAGCCCAGCGCACGGAATTCAGCAGCGTTGTTCACCCCGCGCAGAAAACCGCACATCTCGCCGATGGCGGATTTGAAGGCCATCTTGCGGGTGGTGATCGCCGGGAAACCTTCCTGCAAATCGAAGCGCAGCATCGCACCCGGAAAGCTGATGGTGTTCACGCCGGTGCGGTTGGCCTGTTTGGTGCCGTTCTTGATGACGTGGGCGACCAGTTCGAGATATTGCTTCATGAATTACCTGTGTCCTTGAACCCGGGACCGAAGCCCCAGGGTTCGAATGTATAGCGCGGCGTCTTAAGCAGCTGGAGCAACCGGAGCCGCCGGGGCGCGTCGATAAGCCAGCCAGATCAGGAACAGACCGCCGACGATCATCGGTACGCACAACACTTGGCCCATGGTCAGCCAGTTCCAGGCCAGATAGCCCAGTTGCGCATCCGGCACGCGAACGAATTCGACGATGAAACGGAAGATGCCATAGAACAGCGCGAACATCCCGGACACCGCCATGGTCGGCCGCGGCTTGCGCGAGAACAGCCAGAGGATCGCGAACAGCGCCACGCCTTCCAGCGCGAACTGGTACAGCTGCGACGGATGACGCGCCAGTTGCGCCGGATCGGTCGGGAAGACCATCGCCCACGGCACGTCGGTCGCCTTGCCCCACAACTCGGCGTTGATGAAGTTACCGATGCGCCCGGCACCCAGGCCGATCGGCACCATCGGTGCGACGAAGTCCATCAGCTGGAAGAACGACTTGTTGTTCTTTTTACCGAACCACAGCGCCGCCAGCATCACGCCGATAAAGCCGCCATGGAACGACATGCCGCCCTTCCATACTTCGAAAATCAGCAGTGGGTTGGCGATGTAGGCGCTCAGGTCGTAGAACAGCACATAACCCAAGCGGCCGCCGACGATAACGCCCATCGACATCCAGAACACCATGTCGGAGAGTTTCTCTTTGCTCCAGGTCGGATCGAAGCGGTTCAGCCGACGGGACGCCAACAGCCATGCACCGCCGATGCCGATCAGGTACATCAGGCCGTACCAATGGATTTTCAGCGGACCGATGGCCAGGGCCACCGGGTCGATCTGCGGGTAAGGCAGCATTGCGACTCCTCGTTAGAGTTGAAACCTTCAAAATTCCCGGGTGACGCTGTCACACCAGGATTAAGCCAGGATTGCGCTACGCGTCAGAGCAAGAAGCTCAAGCCGACGCAAAACAGCAAAGCGGCAAACAGTCTTTTCAGCAAGCGCGGCGACAGCGTGTGGGCCAGTCGCGCACCGAGGCGGGCGAATACCATGCTGGTCAGGGCGATCCCCAGCAGCGCCGGCAAATAAACAAAACCGAGACTATGGGCCGGCAGCAGTGGATCGTGCCACCCCAGAATCATGAAACTTAATGCACTGGCCAAGGCGATGGGCAGGCCACAGGCCGACGAAGTGGCCACCGCTTGCTGCATCGGTACGCTGCGCCAGGTCAGGAACGGCACGGTCAACGAGCCGCCGCCAATTCCGAAAATCGCCGAGGCCCAGCCAATCACGCTGCCGGCCACGGTCAGACCGACTTTGCCCGGCACCGTTCGGCTGGCCTTGGGTTTGAAGTCCAAAGCGAGTTGAACAGCGATGATCAGCGCGAATACGCCAATGATCTTCTGTAAATTCGGCCCGGAGATCGCTTCGGCGGTCAGCGCGCCGAAACCGGCACCGACCAGAATGCCCAGCGTCATCCAGGCAAAAATCGGCCAACGCACGGCGCCGCGGCGATGATGCTCGCGAACCGCATTGACCGACGTAAAGATGATCGTCGCCAGCGAGGTGCCGACTGCCAGATGCGTCAGGATCGACGGATCGAATCCCTGCAAAGTGAAACTGAACACCAGCACCGGGACAATGATGATCCCGCCGCCTACCCCGAACAGCCCGGCCAGCACGCCCGCACAGGCGCCCAGCGCCAGATAGAGCAGAAATTCCATGGCCACATCCCCAAGCATCCCAAATCAGGAGCGGCATGGTAACGGATGCATGGCCTCGGGCTCCACTGTGGATGGCGATGGATCGATGAGCGATGTCTGCGTAGAGTGAGCAAAAAACACACAAGGACCACCTTATGTGCCTGATTGTTTTTGCCTGGCGGCCGGGTCATGCCCAGCCGCTGATCGTGGCGGCCAACCGCGACGAATTCTATGCCCGGCCCAGCCTGCCCCTGGCGCAATGGCCGCATGCCCCACATGTGTATGCCGGTCGCGACCTTGAGGCCGGCGGTACGTGGCTCGGTGTCGGCGCCAACAGGCGCTTCGCGGCACTGACCAACATTCGTGATCCCCTTCAGCCACCGGCGCGCAAGTCGCGGGGTGAACTGGTGGCGCAGTTTCTCAGTGGGGATATGTCGCTTGAAGACTATTTAAACGACGTTATCCGACGTTCGCCTGAATACGCCGGGTTTAATCTGTTAATCGGTAACGCCAGCGAGTTGTGGCACTTCAATGCTCGGGAGACCGAAGCGGTCAGGCTCAAGCCTGGGGTTTATGGGTTATCGAACGCAGGGCTGGATACGTCATGGCCAAAAGTGCTCAAGGCCAAGGCAGCGTTGAGCGAGGTGCTGGACGATCCGCAGCCGCAGGCACTATTGGCCTTGCTGAGCGATCCGCAGACGGCGCCGCTTGCCGAGCTGCCGGACACCGGCGTGGGGCAGGCTACCGAGACGTTGTTGTCGAGCGTGTTTATCAAGAGTCCGACTTACGGGACACGGGCGAGCACGGCGTTGATCGTGCAGGCGGATGGAGTGCGGCATATGGTCGAGCGGAGCTTCGGACCGTATGGGGGGCATTTGGGGGAAGTTGAGGTCAGGATTTGAAGGTCGAGCGATAAACTGTGGCGAGGGAGCTTGCTCCCGCTCGGTTGCGCAGCAGCCGCGAAACCAGACAACCGTGTCTCAATGAAAGAACACGGTTACCTGAATCGGGAGTCCTTCGGCCTCCAGCGGGAGCAAGCTCCCTCGCCACAGGCCCTCAGCGTTTTAGAGGGTTTTGACCGAAGCCGGATTAATCATCCGCGCCAACCCAAGGTTCTTCAGCGCCAGTTGCAGCGAGCTGTGGATAACTTGCGGGTTGTCGATGGTCATCAGCTCCGCCAGCAACTCCTTGGCCTTGCTCAGATTGATCTGACGCAGCATCCACTTCACTTTCGGCAAGTTGGTGGCGTTCATCGACAGGCTGTCGAAGCCCATCGCCATCAACAGCACTGCCGCTGCCGGGTCACCGGCCATTTCGCCGCAGATACTCACGGGCTTGCCTTCGGCATGAGCGTCGCGCACCACGTTCTGCAAGGCTTGCAACACGGCCGGATGCAGGTAGTCGTAAAGGTCGGCCACCCGTGGGTTGTTGCGGTCCACGGCCAGCAGGTACTGGGTCAGGTCATTGGAGCCGACCGACAGGAAGTCCACTTGCCGCGCCAGTTCCTTGGTCTGATACACCGCCGCCGGAATCTCGATCATCACGCCAACCGGCGGCATCGGCACGTCGGTGCCTTCGTCGCGGACTTCGCCCCAGGCCCGATGGATCAGGTGCAGGGCTTCTTCCAGTTCGTGAGTGCCGGAAATCATCGGCAGCAGAATGCGCAGGTTGTTCAGGCCTTCACTGGCCTTGAGCATGGCGCGGGTCTGCAC
Source organism: Pseudomonas sp. EL_65y_Pfl2_R96 (assembly GCF_963970905.1). Taxonomy (NCBI): domain Bacteria; kingdom Pseudomonadati; phylum Pseudomonadota; class Gammaproteobacteria; order Pseudomonadales; family Pseudomonadaceae; genus Pseudomonas; species Pseudomonas sp. EL_65y_Pfl2_R96. The sequence continues at coordinate 141,370 of NZ_CAXAQH010000004.1, forward strand.
CAGGAAGATTTCCGGGTGGTCGAGGGTCACACGAATGCCGCGCCAGCCGAGGAACGGGTTGTCTTCTTTGATCGGGAAGTACGACAGCGCCTTGTCGCCGCCGATGTCCAGGCTGCGCATGGTCACCGGTTGCGGATGGAACGCGGCGAGCTGCTCGCGATAGATCGCCAGCTGTTCCTTTTCGCTCGGGAAGCGCTGGTTGATCATGAACGGCACTTCGGTGCGGTACAGGCCTACGCCCTCGGCACCGCGTTTTTGCGCCCGCGCCACGTCCGCCAGCAGGCCGGTGTTGACCCACAGCGGCATGCGGTGGCCGTCGACCGTTACGCACGGCAGGTCACGCAATGCATCCAGCCCGAGGGCCAGTTGCTTCTCTTCCTCGACCACGTCGGCGAACTGCTTGCGCAGCACGTCACTGGGGTTGGTATAAACCTCGCCGTGGTAGCCGTCGACGATCATCTGGATGCCGTCGACCTTGGAATACGGCAGGTCGACCAGGCCCATCACCGTCGGGATACCCATGGCGCGTGCCAGGATCGCCACGTGGGAGTTACCGGAGCCGAGTACCGACACCAGACCGACCAGCTTGCCTTCCGGCACCTCGCCGAGCATCGCCGGCGTCAGTTCTTCGCTGACCAGAATGGTGTTATCGGGGTAGACCAGCGTCTGCTGCCGCTCTTCCTGCAAGTAGGCGAGCAAGCGACGGCCGAGGTCTTTGACGTCCGAGGCGCGCTCACGCAGGTAGGCGTCGTCCATCAATTCGAAACGGTTGACGTGTTCGGTGACCACCTGACGCAACGCGCCCTGAGCCCACTGACCGGTCTTGATCACGGTGGTGATTTCACTACCGAGCGAGGCATCGTCAAGCATCATCAGGTAAACGTCGAACAGCGCTCGCTCTTCCGGCCGCAGCTGGGTCGCCAGCTTGGCGGACAAGGCGCGCATGTCGGCGCGCACGCCTTCAATGGCGGTCTTGAACAGCGCAAGCTCTGCATCAATGTCGCTGATGGTCTTGTCCGGCACCACGTCCAGATCGGCCGGTGGCAGCATGACGACCGCGGTACCGACCGCCGCGCCCGGCGAACCCGGTACGCCAATGAACTTTGCTTCCTGGATGCCTTTGCCCTGACGACCCAGGCCGCGGATCGAACCGGTGGCCTCGGCGTGAGCGATAACACCGGCGAGCTGCGCGCTCATGGTCACGAGGAAGGCTTCTTCACCTTCATCGAACTGGCGGCGTTCCTTTTGCTGAATGACCAACACGCCGACGACGCGACGGTGGTGAATGATCGGCGCCCCGAGGAACGACGCGTAGCGCTCTTCACCGGTCTCGGCGAAGTAACGGTAGCGCGGGTGATCCGCGGCGTTTTCGAGGTTCAGGGGTTCTTCACGCGTGCCGACCAGGCCGACCAGACCTTCGTTGGGTGCCATGCTGACTTTGCCGATCGAGCGCTTGTTCAAGCCCTCGGTGGCCATCAGCACGAAGCGGTTGGTCTCTGGGTCAAGCAGGTAGACCGAGCAGACCTGGCTGCCCATGGCCTCTTTGACGCGCAACACAATAATCCCCAACGCCGCCTTGAGATCCTTGGCGGAGTTAACTTCCTGGACGATCTTGCGCAGCGTATTGAGCATGGCTCGGGGTCGAACTCCGTCGTCAGTCGCGCGCTAAAAGGCGCGGGGCAAGCTCTTTGAGAGCGCGTCGATACACCTCGCGCTTGAATGTCACCACCTGGCCCAACGGATACCAATAACTGACCCAGCGCCAGCCATCGAATTCCGGTTTACCGGTCAAATCCATCCGCACCCGCTGCTCGTTGGAGATCAGGCGCAGGAGAAACCATTTCTGTTTCTGGCCGATGCACAGCGGTTGGCTGTGCGTTCTGACCAAGCGTTGCGGCAAACGATAACGCAACCAGCCCCGGGTGCAGGCGAGAATTTCAACATCTTCGCGCTCCAGGCCCACTTCTTCGTTCAACTCGCGGTACAAGGCGTCTTCCGGCGTCTCCTGGGGGTTGATCCCGCCCTGTGGAAACTGCCAGGCATCTTGATTGATACGGCGAGCCCATAGCACCTGGCCAGCATCATTCGTCAGAATGATCCCGACATTGGGGCGGAAACCATCGGGGTCGATCACGGCAACAACCTCGCAAACGCATGTCGTCGCATTGTTCCACAAAGGTTGTGAAAGCAGCAACGCGCCGACCTACCTTATGTGCACTCTTGTGAAAAGTCCGTATTCTGGACACCTTTCTACAGACTTTTCAGCGAGTAACTTCAATGCGGCTGGCTTTATTCGACTTGGACAACACGCTTCTGGGCGGTGACAGTGACCACGCCTGGGGCGATTATCTGTGCGAACGCGGCTTCCTCGACGCCGTCGCCTACAAGGCACGCAACGACGAGTTCTATCAGGACTACCTGGCCGGCAAGCTGGATAACGACGCGTACCTGAACTTCTGCCTGGAAGTCCTCGGTCGCACCGACATGGCCACGCTGGGTCAATGGCACATGGACTACATGCGCGACTGCATCGAACCGATCGTGCTGGCCAAGGGCCTCGATCTGTTGGCCCAACACCGCGAGGCTGGCGACAAGCTGGTGATCATCACCGCCACCAACCGCTTTGTGACCGGGCCGATTGCCACGCGCTTAGGCGTTGAAACCCTGATCGCCACCGAATGCGAAATGATCGACGGCCGTTACAGCGGGCGCAGCACCGATGTCCCGTGCTTCCGTGAAGGCAAGGTGACACGCTTGAATCGTTGGCTGGAAGAAACTGGCCACAGCCTGGAGGACAGCTATTTCTACAGCGACTCGATGAATGATTTGGCGTTGCTGGAGCAAGTAACGAATCCGATCGCTGTCGATCCAGACCCGAACCTGCGGGCCGAGGCCGAGAAACGGGGTTGGCCGGTGATTTCGTTGCGCGATTGAGATCGCCTTCGCGGGCAAGCCCGCTCCCACAGGGATCTCTGTTGTAAATACTATCTATGCCACACAGCAGAACCTTGTGGGAGCGGGCTTGCCCGCGATTGGGTCGACTCGGTCTGAAGCCTTAAACCGGCTTGGCCCCCATCAACCCCGCAATGGCGATAAAGCAGACAAAACTGAACAGCGCCAACGCAAACGTAAACTTCCCACTCCCCCCCGTCGGCGCCGTGCGCAGCCGATTGAGCCGCACCAGCAGCCAGAACCAGCCCAGTACCGCCACGGTGTAGAGCACACTGGACGCCAGCAGCCAGGTCTGCCCCAACGGCCAGCCCACCAGATGCACCATCCACCACCCGGTGAACGGCATGCTCAGCAACGCCAGCCCCATCAATAGCCAGATGAACACCTGCGCCCGTCGCAAGGTACGAACATGAGCCGTCGCATCACCGTTACGGCGTGTGCGCCAGACCCAGATCGCCAGCCCCGGTGCGCTGATCAACAGCAGCACTGTCGCCACGGCATGAGCGATTTTGAGGGTGGTTAACGTTTCCATTGTTCGATTTCCTTATGGCCTGCTCGTCAGCGTAGCCGTTCAGCCGAGAAAAAGCTGATAGGCCGGGTTGTCGCTTTCGTCCCAGTACGGGTAGCCGATTTCTTCCAGTGCAGCGGGTACCAGATGACGCTCGTCGTGCGGCACTTGCAGGCCCGCGACCACACGGCCATCCGCGGCGCCGTGGTTACGGTAGTGGAACATCGAAATGTTCCAGCGCCCGCCGAGCTTGTTGAGGAAGTTGAACAACGCGCCCGGACGCTCCGGAAACTCGAAGCGCAGCACCACTTCATCGACCACATGCACAGCACGCCCGCCAACCATATGGCGGATGTGCAACTTGGCCAGCTCGTTGTCGGTCAGGTCGAGCACCGGGAAACCCTGCTCGGTGAGGCTGGCGAGCAGCGCACTTCGTGGATCGCTTTCCGGATGGGTCTGCACGCCGACAAAGATGTGCGCTTCGCTGCCGGTGTTGTAGCGGTAGTTGAATTCGGTGATCTGCCGTTTGCCGATCGCTTCACAGAACGCCTTGAAGCTGCCCGGTTTCTCGGGGATGGTCACGGCGATGATCGCTTCGCGGCCCTCGCCCAGCTCGGCGCGCTCGGCGACATGGCGAAGGCGGTCGAAGTTGACGTTGGCACCGGAGTCGATGGCAACGAAGGTGTGGCCGGTGACGCTGTGTTGCTCAACGTATTTCTTGATCCCGGCCACGCCCAAGGCGCCGGCAGGCTCGGTGATCGAGCGGGTATCGTCGTAGATATCCTTGATTGCGGCACAGATCTCGTCGGTGCTGACGGTTAACACTTCATCAACGTAGTCTTTGCAGATATCGAAAGTGTGCTGGCCGATCTGCGCCACCGCGACGCCGTCGGCAAACAGGCCCACGGTCGGCAGCACCACGCGCTCGCCGGCCGCCATGGCGGCTTGCAGGCAGTTGGAGTCATCCGGTTCGACGCCGATGATTTTGATGTCCGGGCGCAGGTATTTCACGTACGCCGCGATCCCGGCAATCAGCCCGCCGCCGCCCACAGGAACGAAAATCGCATCCAGACGCCCCGGGTGCTGGCGCAGAATCTCCATGGCCACCGTGCCCTGCCCGGCAATGGTGTGGGGATCGTCGTAAGGGTGAATGTAGACGTAGCCTTTTTCATCGACCAGTTTCAGCGAGTAGGCCAGGGCTTCGGGGAACGAATCCCCGTGCAGCAACACTTTGCCGCCGCGCGAACGCACGCCTTCGACCTTGATCTCCGGGGTGGTCTTGGGCATCACGATGGTCGCTTTCACGCCCAATACCTTGGCGGCCAGGGCCAGGCCTTGCGCATGGTTGCCGGCCGAAGCGGTGACCACGCCGCGCGCGCGCTCTTCATCGCTCAACTGCGTCAGCTTGTTATAAGCGCCGCGAATCTTGAACGAGAACACCGGTTGCAGGTCTTCACGCTTGAGCCAGATTTCATTGCCCAGCCGCTCGGAGAGCTGGCGGGCAGTCTGTAATGGGGTTTCTACGGCAACGTCATAAACGCGCGAGGTGAGGATCTTTTTGACGTACTGTTCGAGCATCGGAAAGCATCACTGAGCGGGTTGGGCAGGACCAAGGAGTCTAACCCGGCTATTGGGCGGGCGACCACACTAAACAGATGGTTTTAGCCGCTCGCGAGCGCAAGAGACTCATTGTGGCGAGGGAGCTTGCTCCCGTTGGAGCGCGAAGCGCTCCCAAAACAGACACTCCCATTCTTTCAGACACACCGCATCAGCAGGTTTTACGACTGCTGCGCAGCCGAGCGGGAGCAAGCTCCCTCGCCACAGGCAAGCCCCCCCCGTCACCATTCGACATACCGGCAATGACCTTCCCCATCGCGAGGCCTATAATGCCGGCCTATCGTCCCCTCTTCGGCACTTCGGAGCCCGCATGACCCAGGATCAACTCAAACAGGCAGTGGCCCAGGCCGCCGTCGACTTCATCCTTCCGAAACTCGACGACAAGAGCATCGTCGGCGTCGGCACCGGCTCCACCGCCAACTGTTTCATCGACGCCCTGGCCAAGCACAAAGGCGCGTTTGACGGCGCAGTTGCCAGCTCCGAAGCCACCGCCGCTCGCCTCAAGGGCCACGGCATTCCGGTGTATGAACTCAATACCGTCAGCGATCTGGAGTTCTATGTCGACGGCGCCGACGAAAGCGATGAACACCTGAACCTGATCAAAGGCGGCGGCGCAGCCCTGACCCGCGAGAAGATCGTGGCGGCCGTGGCCAAGACCTTTATCTGCATCGCCGACGCCAGCAAACTGGTGCCGGTCCTCGGTGCGTTCCCGCTGCCGGTGGAAGTGATCCCGATGGCCCGCAGCCATGTGGCCCGCGAACTGGTGAAGCTCGGCGGCGACCCGGTCTACCGTGAAGGCGTGCTGACCGACAACGGCAACATCATCCTCGACGTGTTCAACATGCAGATCACCAACCCGGTGGAGCTGGAAACACAGATCAACGCCATCGTCGGCGTGGTCACCAACGGTTTGTTCGCGGCCCGCCCGGCCGACTTGCTGCTGCTGGGAACGAGTGAAGGTGTGAAAACCCTGCGCGCCCAGTAAGCGAAATTGCCCACATATCTGCGGGCAGATGAAATACCTGTGGGAGCGGGCTTGCCCGCGATGGGGCCGTCACATTCAACATTGATGTTGACTGAAAGGCCGCTATCGCGGGCAAGCCCGCTCCCACGGTGTTTTGGGGTGTTTGTCAGGGTTGTGCCGGTTTTTTGAAGACGTAGAAAAGGTTTGGCTCGCTGACGAGGTACAGGGTGCCGTCGTCATCCATGGCGATGCCTTCCGCTTGCGGCACAGGCTTGCGCAATCCCTGACGGCCCTTGCTCAGTGACAGCGTGCTCAGCGGTCGCCCATCCACATCCAGCTCCAGAATCAGCCGCGACTCATCGGACAGCGCCAGCAGATGGCCGCTGCGCTCGTCGTATTGCAGGCTCGACAGGTCTCTCACGAACATTCCGGCATCGCGCCTGGGGTTGTTCACCACGTGCACCGCGTAGGATTTCTCCGGGTTGTAATGGGGAAAGCCCTGCACTTCGTAGATCAGCATCGGGTCGCGCTCCTTGGCGACGAACAGGCGCTTGCCCACCGAATCATAGGCCAGCCCTTCGAACCCCTTGTTGCCGCCCATGTGCACACCGAGGGTCATCTGTTCGGCATCCGCCGCATCCAGGAACGTCGTGCCCTTCTCCAGATGAATCTTTATCAGCCGTTGCTGGCGCTCGTCGGTGATCACGTAAGTGTCAGCGCTGATGAACTCCACCGCTTCCGGATCGCCAAACCCGACCAGCGCCACACGCCGCAGGATTTTGCCCTCCAGGGACAATTCGATCAGCTCGGCGTTTTTGTTGGTGACGGTGAACAGGCTTTTGCGCACAGGATCGAAGGTCAGCGCTGAAACATCGTCGTCCAGACCGTCAATGACTCGCGCCTCGATCGCGACCTGATACTGATCCAGACCAATGGACTGGGCATTCATCGGCTGCCACAGCGCCTGCACATTGAACCAGGTGCGCTCGAACAGGCGCAGGTACTGGCCGACGGCAACCAGCACACTCAGTGCAATGACCGACAGAATCAGTATCAGGGGCTTGGGACGGACAAGTCGGTGCATTCAGGCAGCTCGAAAACAGGACGGGCGGATGAAATACCACGGCTGTATGAATTCAAGCTTAATGGCCACTGGCCTTCGACCACAACCATCGAACTCGCAGGAGCTGCCGAAGGCTGCGATCTTTTGATCTTCTGGCGGTGCTGACATGACTAAAGATCAAGATCATCGCAGCCTGCGGCAGCTCCCACAGGGTCAGCGTTGTTTTTCGAAGCGGTAGAACAGGTTCGGCTCGCTCACCATGTAGAGCGTGCCCGCCTCGTCAATGGTCACGCCTTCGGCGCGGGGAATGGTTTTTTTCAGGCCGTTGAAACCACCGAACAAGGTCATGAAACTGACCTGCTCGCCTTTCTCGTCCAATTCCAGCAACAAGTGAGAGTCGGCGGACAGCACCAGGGTATGGCCGGTGCGCGAGTCGATGGCCAAGGCCGACAAATTGCGGATATCCAGTGCATCGCTGGGCAGTTTTTGCTTGTCGCCCTTGAGGGTCTGGCTGCCGTCGCTTTTCCAGCTGAACAACGCCGGCGGACGTTCTTCACCCAACAGCAGCTGCTGGTTGTGTGCATCCCAGACGACGGCTTCGAAGGCTTTATTCTGGTCTTTCGACGGGCCGAGGTCGTATTTCGGGAAATTGGCGATGTTCAGCTCGCGGGTATCGGCATCGACCTTGACGATGGAGAGCAGGTGTTCGCGCTCATCGGTAATCGCCAGCAGACCGTTGCCCATTGCCGTCACCCCTTCCGGGTTGCTCCAGCCTACCAGCGGCATCTTGCGCAATACGTCGCCCTGCAACGTCAGCTCGACCAGGAACGGGTGCTTGCCCATCACCGCAAACAGAGTTTTGGTCTGCGGGTCATAAGACACATCCGAGGCTTCGTCCGTCTCCATGCCCGGCAGCAGCTTGGCGTCGATCACCGCCCGGTAATCCGGCAGCCAGACACTCTCCTGACGTTCGGCCGGACTTTCGAAGCGCTCCTTCACCCAGAGTACGCCGCGATCATCCCAATGCATCGCAAACGCAAGGCCATATGCAGCGACCGCCGCCAGTAAAAGCCAGGAATACCAACGCATGACAAAGCGCGAGCGGCGGGCAATTTTCAGCTTGGGCAGCGGTTGGGTGGTCATGCAGGGATGCGTTCCAGAAAATCAGGCTATAGGTAATAGCACATTGAGGCAGGCTCAGACGCCAGAAGCCCCGGAATTATCCAGATACGATGTGAAAAAAACGGGAAATGGCGGGATCGCCCTTCTATGGCCGATCACAAAACAAATGTGGGAGCGAGCCTGCTCGCGATGGCGGTGTAACAGTCAACATAGATGTTGAATGTTATGGACTCATCGCGAGCAGGCTCGCTCCCACAGGGTTTTGCGGTGTTGGTGCTAGCGGACGCTGCTGGTGAAACGGCTGACGCCCGGCAATTCGAGCACCAGTTCGTCGCCGACATTCAGCGGGCCAACGCCCACCGGCGTGCCAGTGAGGATCACATCACCGGCCTGCAGCGAGAAGCAGCCGGCCATGTACTGGATCATCGGTACGATCGGATTGAGCATGTCCTTGCTGTTGCCATCTTGGCGGACCTCGCCATTGATGGTCAGGCGAATGGCGATGTCGGTCAGGTCGGCAAAGGTGCTGCCGGCCACGAACGGTGCAATCACCGCCGCACCGTCGAAGGACTTGGCGATTTCCCACGGCAGGCCCTTGGCTTTCAGCTCAGCCTGTTTGTCGCGCAGGGTCAGGTCCAGGGCCGGGGCGAATCCGGAGATGGCATCCAGCACTTCTTCACGACTTGGCTTGGTCGACAACGGTTTGCCGATCAACACGGCGATTTCTGCCTCGTAATGCACCGAGCCACGCTCGGTCGGAATGCTGAAACCGTCTTCCAGCGGCACCACGCAACTGCCGGGCTTGATGAACAGCAGTGGCTCGGTAGGCACCGGGTTGTCCAGTTCCTTGGCGTGTTCGGCGTAGTTGCGGCCGATGCACACCACCTTCCCCAGCGGGAAATGAATTCGCGTACCGTCGACATACTGGTGCTGATAGCTCATTACCGACTCCTGCTTCGTGCTCTTAAATTCGAAGAATCAAACAGCGAAAATCTTGCCCGGGTTCATGATGCCGTTCGGGTCGAATACCGCTTTGACGGCTTTCATGTACTCGATCTCAACCGGGGAACGGCTATAGGTCAAGTAGTCACGCTTGGTCATGCCCACGCCGTGCTCGGCGGAAATCGAACCGTTGTACTTCTCGACGGTTTCGAACACCCACTTGTTGACGGTGGCGCATTTGGCGAAGAACTCGTCCTTGCTCAGGTTATCCGGCTTGAGGATGTTCAAGTGCAGGTTGCCATCGCCGATGTGGCCGAACCAGACGATTTCGAAATCCGGGTAGTGCTCGCCGACGATCGCGTCGATTTCCTTCAGGAACACCGGAACTTTCGACACAGTGACCGAAATGTCGTTTTTGTACGGCGTCCAGTGGGAAATGGTTTCGGAGATGTACTCGCGCAACTTCCAGAGGTTCTGCAACTGGGTTTCGCTCTGGCTCATCACGCCGTCCAGCACCCAGCCCTGCTCGACGCAGTGCTCGAAGGTTTCCAGGGCGTGGTTGGCCACTTCTTCGGTGGTCGCTTCGAATTCCAGCAGCGCATAGAACGGGCAGTCGGATTCGAATGGCGCCGGCACATCGCCGCGCGCCATGACCTTGGCCAGGGCCTTGTCAGAGAAGAATTCGAACGCGGTCAGGTCCAGTTTGCTCTGGAACGCGTGCAATACCGGCATGATCGAATCGAAATCGGCGGTGCCGAGGACCATCGCGGTGAGGTTTTTCGGCGCACGGTCCAGACGCATGGTGGCCTCGACCACAAAGCCCAGGGTGCCTTCGGCGCCAATGAACAGTTGACGCAAGTCGTAGCCGGTGGCGTTCTTGATCAGGTCCTTGTTCAGTTCCAGCAGATCACCCTTGCCAGTGACGACTTTCATGCCGGCCACCCAGTTGCGGGTCATGCCGTAGCGAATCACCTTGATCCCGCCGGCATTGGTGCCGATATTGCCGCCAATCTGGCTGGAACCTGCCGAAGCGAAGTCCACCGGATAGTACAGGCCGTGCTCTTCGGCCTTGTTCTGCAATTGCTCGGTGACTACGCCCGGCTGACAAACGGCCGTGCGGTCGGTCAGGTTCACGTCGAGGATCTGGTTCATGTAGTCGAAGGACACGACCACTTCGCCATTGGCCGCCACCGCAGCCGCGGAAAGCCCGGTACGACCGCCGGACGGTACCAGCGCAACCTTGTGCTCATTGGCCCAACGGACAATGGCCTGGACCTGCTCAGTGGTCTTGGGGAACACAATGGCCGTCGGGGCCGGGGCGAAATGCTTGGTCCAATCCTTACCGTAAGCATTCAGGGAGTCGGCATCGGTCAGCACCTTGCCAGGCTCAACCAGGGTCTTCAGCTCATCAATCAGGGCAGGATTGGTCATCGACAGAACTCTCGAACATTTCATGGTCATCCTGAGAACGCTTCACGTCGCAGGAATGAGTGTTTAGCGGGGTGCATATGCTAGCATACCGACCCCGCAGGATAGTGCCCAAAGGCTGTTCTGCGGTGACGGCTTTCTTGCCGTCCGGGTCAGCCTCTGTTGACCACTTCCTGCCATTTTTTCTCCGGGACACAGGTTTACGCAGATGAGCAAGACTTCTCTCGATAAGAGCAAGATCAAGTTCCTTCTTCTCGAAGGCGTCCACCAATCGGCTGTCGACGTCCTCAAGGCGGCGGGCTACACCAGCATCGAGTACCTCACAGGTTCTCTGCCGGAAGCCCAGCTGAAGGAAAAGATCGCTGATGCTCACTTCATCGGCATTCGCTCCCGCACTCAACTGACCGAAGAAATCTTCGATCACGCGAAGAAACTGGTGGCTGTCGGCTGTTTCTGCATCGGCACCAACCAGGTCGACCTCAACGCGGCTCGCGAACGCGGTATCGCGGTATTCAACGCGCCGTACTCCAACACTCGCTCCGTTGCCGAGCTGGTACTGGCCGAGGCGATCCTGTTGCTGCGCGGCATCCCAGAGAAGAACGCTTCCTGCCACCGTGGCGGCTGGATCAAGAGCGCAGCCAACTCCTTCGAAATCCGCGGCAAGAAGCTGGGTATCGTCGGTTACGGCTCGATCGGTACTCAACTGTCTGTTCTGGCTGAAGGCCTGGGCATGCAGGTGTATTTCTACGACACCGTGACCAAGCTGCCATTGGGCAACGCAACGCAAGTTGCCAGCCTGACCGAGCTGCTGGGCATGTCCGACATCGTCACCCTGCACGTTCCGGAAACCGCTGCCACCCAGTGGATGATCGGCGAGAAGGAAATCCGCGCCATCAAGAAAGGCGGCATTCTGATCAACGCCGCGCGCGGCACTGTTGTTGAACTGGACGCCCTGGCGGACGCGATCAAGGACAAGCACCTGATCGGCGCGGCCATCGACGTATTCCCGGTGGAGCCGCGCTCCAACGAAGAAGAGTTCGAAAGCCCGCTGCGTGGCCTGGACAACGTGATCCTGACCCCGCACATCGGTGGTTCCACCGCTGAAGCGCAGGCCAACATCGGTCTGGAAGTGGCGGAAAAACTGGTCAAGTACAGCGACAACGGTACGTCGGTATCGTCGGTGAACTTCCCGGAAGTGGCCCTGCCGGCTCACCCTGGCAAGCACCGCCTGCTGCACATCCACGAGAACATTCCGGGTGTGATGAGCGAGATCAACAAGGTCTTCGCCGAAAACGGCATCAACATTTCCGGTCAGTTCCTGCAGACCAACGAGAAAGTCGGTTACGTCGTGATCGACGTCGATGCCGAGTACTCGGACCTGGCGCAAGAGAAGCTGCAGCACATCAACGGCACCATTCGTTGCCGTGTATTGTTCTGATAGCGACTTGAGCGACAAAAAAGGGAGACCCAAGGGCCCAATGCCCGTCAGTTAAGACGCTCCCACGTGGATTGCGCTTAACTGACAGGCATTGACCCGAGGGTCTCCCTTTTTCATACCGGTGGAAAAATCACTTCACCGTTACGGTGATTTTCTTCGAAACGATCGGCGGATCGAACGGCATGTGACCGCTGTCGCCCAGTTCAAGCTGCAAGGTGTGCTTGCCCGGGGCCAGTTTGAGTTCAGCCTGGGTCTGCGCTTTGCCGAAGTGCATGTGATTGGCATCGTTCGGAATCGGCTGACCGGCGGCCGGCATCTTGTCGACGTCGATCAGCAGGTGATGGTGGCCGGTGTTCTTGGTGACATCACCGGCCGGCGCGAGCGCAACATCCTTGGTGCCGAACTTGACAATGAAGGTCTGCGCAACAGTGGCCCCGTCCTCGGGAGAAACGATGAATACTTCTGCCCCCTTCGGAGCCGGGGTGGCGGCACTGGCCAGCACCGAAATACCCATCAGCACACCAGCCAACGCTGCACGTGACATAAAGCTTTTCATTCTCTTCTCCAGTTTTTCCGTAAAATTCGCTCGGCCGTGAATAACTTAACGGCCATTCGTTGTCGAAGGCACTCGATAACCATAGCAAAGCGAGCCTGAACAGCGCGTCGCGATAAATGAATTCAAAGGAGTGACCATGCGTTTTTTGCCTGGCCTGATCTGCCTGCTACCCCTTTTGAGCCCCTTGGCTCATGCCGAACTGATTGACGATGTAAACGACCGCGGCGAATTGCGCATTGCCCTTGAGGCTAATACACCGCCCTTCAATTTCAAGGAAGGCGACAAACTGGCCGGGTTCGAGGTCGAGCTGGGTCAACTGCTGGCCAATGAGCTGGATGTACGGGCCGACTTCGTCGTCACCGATTCCGACGATCTGTTGACCGGCGTCGAAAGCGGCAAGTACGACGTCGCCATCAATCACATAGCACTGACTCCGGACCTGAAGGATCGTTTCGACTTCAGCGAACCTTACATTCACACCGATGCGCAATTGATCGCGCAGAAAGACGAGCAACCGCGTTCAATCCTGTTGGTGCAGTCGCTGACGGAGGAAAAGCCGAAAGCCGCCCCTGCTGTGAGCCTGGCGATTCCGTTTCAGAAGGGTAACCCGGCGTTTCACGTCAGCCTGGAAAACGCATTGCAGCGGATCAAGGCCGATGGCCGGCTGGAGGCACTGGAGCAGAAATGGTTTGGGGCGGATACGGGTGTGCCGAAACCCTGAAATCGCTCCCACATGGGTTTTGGGCAAGGCGCTAGTTCAGGGTTGCCAGAGCGTGCGCCGCTTCGGCCAAGTCCAACTCGCTGAATACCTGAACGCCATGGCGCTTGAGCAAGGCCGCTGTGACACCTTCACCGCTGACCTTCACGCCACTGAACGTCCCGTCATAGGCCAACAGATTCCCGCAGGACGGGCTGTTGGCCTTGAGAACGGCAATCCGGATGCCGTGCTGCCGCACCAGTTCCAGCGCTTGATAAGCCCCCGAAAGAAACTCGGCACTGACATCCTTGCCCTCGGTGGTGATGACCGATGCACAGCCATCAAGCACTTCACCGCCCTGCCCGCCCGGAATTTCCGCCGCGGCCCTTGGCGTCGGTAAACCACCGGCGACTTCCGGGCACAACGGCACCACCCGGCCTTCGGCAATCCACTGCTCCAACAGATCGAACGGCCCGCTGGCCCCGCCGTCATAACGGACGCGGTGACCGAGCAAACAGCGGCTTACCAGAATCTTTTGCATGATCAGAACGGCTCGTTGCCACGACGGCGGAACCAGCCCGTCAACGACAGGCGCTCTCGGGTCGCGGGCAAGACTTCGTGGGGGACTTCGCCCGACAGGAACACCACCAGGCATCCGCCGGTGGGCACCACATCGTGTTCGACGCCCTCATCCAGGTACATGCGCAACTGACCGCCATGCTCGGGCAGCCAGGCGTCATTGAGGTAGATCACCGCCGAGACCATGCGCCGGTCGTCGTCGCGGAAACGGTCGACATGCTTGAGGTAGAAAGCACCAGGCGGGTACAGGGCGAAATGGCTTTCGAAATCTTCCAGCCCCAGAAACAAGCCGCGATTCATCGCCTCGCGCAGGCTGTCCATCAACCCCAGATAGCGGTCGCAAGCCTCGACCTGACCGGGCTCGATCCACTGGATATGGTCGCCGCGAATGCCCTCACGGATCTCCGAAAACGGCCCGCGCCCCACGGCGGCCGGTGCGAGCTCGCCCTCGGCGGCACGCTTGCGGCACTCGGCCGCCAGTGCCCGGGTCAGATCCAGAGGCAGGAAAATATTCTGCCGCGACCAGCCGCGTGCAGCCAGGTCGTCGACGATACGTAACAGCAGCGGGTGATCAGAGGGTATGTGCATGGCGCGCATAGTATTCCTGTGCCCGCAAATCCGACAGAGCCGCGCAGCGGAGGATTGGTCGGATAAGGCACTCAACCTGATACGAATTCTCGACAAGTACGAATGCCGCACGGAGAATAGTCGGCTGCTGACAGGAGCCCCTATGCGTCGCTTGCTTTTCTCACTGCTGATGTTCTGCGTTTTGCCCGCCTGGGCGGACGGCCACGACCAGTTGTACAAGGTCGCCGGTTGGCCAGAACAACGCGCGCATTTCAACGATGCGCTCTCGGCCGCTCAGCAGCGTTACCAGAACAGCCTGCCGCCAGCGGTGTTTCAGGCCCTGGTCAACAACAGCAATCAGCGTTTCGCCCCCAAATCCATGGACCAGCGTGCCGAAGCGCAGCTGCGCAAGAAGCTCGCCGACCCGAAACCTGCGCTGACCTTCTTCCAATCGCCCCTGGGCAAGAAAGTCGTCGCCGCCGAGTTGCTGGCGACCCGTCGCGATCAATTGGCGAAAAACGCCAAGGGCTTGCCGAAAATGCAGGCCAGCGATACTCGCCAGCTGATCATCGGCCACCTCGCCCAGGCCCTGCCCGCCCGCGAGGCCGGCGCGGAAGTCAGCCTCGCGATCGCTGGCGTGGCAGCCGACAGCCTGAGTTCGATGATCCCCGGCCTGCTCGGCGGTGGTCAGGCTCAGGGCATGTTGAACGGCCAGCGCCAGCGCCTGATGGAGCAGATCGGCGCCGACCTGAACAACACGCTGCTGTATGTCTATCGCGACCTGTCGGATGACGAACTGGAAGAGTTTTCGACCTTTGCCGAGTCCACTGAAGGCAAGGCTTACTATCAAGCGGCACTGGCGGCGATTCGTGCGGGGTTGGCGGTGGGGCAAAGCACGTCGAGCCTGGCCCAGTAGTTTTTGGCGTCCGCCAGATCGCCATCGCGGGCAAGCCCGCTCCCACAAGTTTTGTACGGGTCACAAAATGGGTGACTTACACAGATACTGTGGGAGCGGGCTTGCCCGCGATGTGGCCCGAACGACCGCTAAAGATTCCGCCCCTCGATCTGCTTGCTCAAAAAACCGAAATACTCCTGCCGCAACCCCGGTGACTCATTCGCCAGATGGTGCCGCGCCTCAGGCAGCATCAATACCTGAGGCCGATCGAACTTTGCCCGCAACACTTCAAGGTTGTGCTCCCAATCCACGGTCATGTCCGCCTGCCCCTGCACAATCAGCGGCCGCCGCGGGCTCTTCGGTGCCGCTTCGATACGCTTGATCCACCGTCCCAGCGCACCGACCCAGGCCGTTGGCAGACGTAGCGGCTGCAACGGATCGGCTTGCAGGAACGCCAGGAAGTCAGGGTCGTTGGAGTTCTCGCTGAAGCGCCGGGCGATGCCATTGACGAACGGCTTGAGCAGGTAATAACTGAGCTGCGACCAGCCCCAGGCTCGCGGCCGCACCAGTGGCGACAGCAGAATCACCTGCCCTTGGGCCGGGCTGTTCGCCCCCTGATTGAGCACATGGTCGATCACGATCGCCCCGCCGGTGCTTTGCCCGCACAAGTGCCAGGGCTGCGGAAGGCCCAGCGACTGCGCCTCGGCCAACAGCCCTTGCAGAGTGTCCTGATACTCGGCGAAGTCCTTGATGCTCGCCCGTTCGCCACTGGACAGCCCATGCCCCGGCAGATCACAGGCGATCACCGCAAAACCCTGGTCCAGCGCCCACTCGATCACATGCCCGTAGAGCCCGGTGTGATCGTAGAAACCGTGAAACAAAAACAGCGTCGCCTTTGCCCGCTCGGGCCACCAGAGCTGGCTGACCACTTCATAGCCATCGACCTCGAAACGCCCCAGGCCACTGCGCAGGGCTCGCGGCGCAAAGTCCAGCCCATAAAAACGCTGATAGGCCATGGCCTCCGTCGACAGCGGCTGCCACTCGGCCAATGGCCGCAGGCTGGCACGCAAATGATCGGGGTCGAAAGTGGCAGGCATGGGCTATTCCAAAGCGCTAAACGGACTTTATGGGCCTGCGATATTCATCTGTCGCGGCAAGCATGGCAAGCTAGCCGACCTTCGAGGATTGAAACCCATGCGCCCGGCCTACCGCACCACACTGCTTGCCAGCCTGCTCGCCCTTGTGTGTGCCGGCGGGCTGTGGGCCGCCTATGACTGGTTTCAGGGGCGCTACTTGCGAGCCTTCAGTTCGCACACGGCGGTGTTCTCCGGCGACCCGTTGCACTTGCCGGACGAACTTGCCGGCCCCGGCGCCATCCGCCTGGTGCACTTCTGGGACCCGGCCTGCCCGTGCAATGTCGGCAACCAACAACACCTGACCGAACTGGTTGAGCAATATGTACCGCAGGGCGTCGAGTTCTATGCGGTACAAAAGCCCGGCAGCCATGCTCAGTTGCCCGGCACCTTGAGCCGCCTTAAAACCATCGCCGTCCTGCCAGGCTCCGAACAGATCCCTGCCAGCCCGGCAGTAGCGATTTGGGACCGCAGCGGCCAGCTGGCGTATTTCGGTCCGTACAGCGAAGGCCTGACCTGCAATTCGAGCAACAGTTTTATCGAGCCCATCCTGCAAGCGCTGAACGAAGGCCGGGCGGTGAACGCCACCCATACGCTGGCGGTGGGTTGCTACTGCCCGTGGCCTGCGCAGGTGAAGTAAGGCATTCCTGGCTTTTCCAGGACCGCGATGCCCGGCACAGGAGGGCTGTGCTACACGTTTGCAGCCCACGCGGGCGGCAATCCCGACCGAACAAGGAGTCACCATGAAACGCGTCCTGACCGTACTTGCCTTGCTGATCGTCGTGCTCGTCGCCGGGGGCGGCTGGTATGTGTACAGCAAGCAACCGACGCGCCAGGGCCTGGTGAAGTTGCAGCACCTGCAAGGTTCGGTGACCGTGCGCTACGACGAGCGCAGCGTGCCGCATATCCGCGCCGAAAACGAAACCGACCTCTATCGCGCCCTCGGCTACGTGCAAGCCCAGGACCGATTGTTCCAGATGGAAGCCGTGCGGCGCCTGGCCCGTGGGGAGCTGGCCGAAGTCCTCGGCCCGAAACTGCTCGACACCGACAAACTGTTTCGCAGCCTGCGCATCCGCGAACGGGCTGAAAGCTACGTGGCCGCGCTGGATCGTCAGTCGCCGGCGTGGAAGGCCCTGCAAGCTTATCTGGACGGCATCAATCAATATCAGGACAACCACGCTGCGCCGGCAGAGTTCGACGTGCTGGGGATCCCCAAGCGCCCTTTCACCGCCGAAGACAGCATCAGCATCGCCGGCTACATGGCCTACAGCTTTGCCGCGGCGTTTCGCACCGAACCCTTGCTGACTTACGTGCGTGACCAACTGGGCGTCGAATACCTGAACATCTTCGATCTCGACTGGCAGCCCAAGGGCGTGCTGGCCAAAGGGCACACCACCCCCGCACCGGCCCTCACCGCCAATGACTGGAAGGACCTGAACGCCCTCGCCCGTTTGAGTGAGCAAGCGCAGGCCGACCACGGCCTGCCGCAATTCGAAGGCAGCAATGCCTGGGTGATTTCCGGCAACCGCAGCAAAAGCGGTAAACCACTGCTGGCCGGTGACCCGCACATTCGCTTCTCGGTGCCGTCGGTGTGGTACGAAGCGCACCTGTCAGCGCCGGGTTTCGAGCTTTATGGCTACCATCAGGCGCTGGTGCCGTTTGCATTTCTCGGCCACAACCTGGACTTCGGCTGGAGCCTGACGATGTTCCAGAACGACGATCTGGACCTGATCGCCGAGAAGGTCAACCCGGACAACCCGAACCAGGTCTGGTATCGCGGCCAGTGGGTCGACATGGTCAACACCGAACAACAGATCGCGGTCAAAGGCCAGTCACCGGTCACGCTGACCCTGCGTCAATCGCCCCACGGTCCGATCATCAACGATGCACTCGGCACTGCCGCCGGCAAGACACCGGTTGCCATGTGGTGGGCCTTCCTCGAGACCCCGAATCCGATCCTCGACGGCTTCTATCAGCTCAACCGCGCCGACACCCTGGCCAAGGCCCGCGCCGCATCGGCCAAGGTTCAGGCACCGGGGCTGAACATCGTCTACGCCAACGCCAAGGGCGACATCGGTTGGTGGGCCTCGGCGCTGCTGCCCAAGCGCCCGGCCGGGGTGAAGCCCGGTTTCATCCTCGACGGCAGTACCCCTCAGGCGGACAAGGAAGGCTTTTATCCGTTCAGCGCCAACCCACAGGAAGAGAATCCGGCGCGGGGCTACATCGTCTCGGCCAATTTCCAGCCGGTATCGCCGACCGGCATGGAGATTCCCGGTTACTACAACCTCGCCGATCGCGGTCAGCAGCTCAATCGTCAGCTCAGCGACAAAAACGTGAAGTGGGACAACGAAGCCAACCAGAAGCTGCAACTGGGCACCACCACCGCCTACGGTCCGCGTTTGCTGGCGCCATTGTTGCCGGTGCTGCGTGAAGTGGTGAGCGACTCCGCCGAGCTCAAACGGGTGGAGCAACTGGCGCAGTGGAGCGGCGACTACCCGCTGGACTCCATCAGCGCCACGCTGTTCAACCAGTTCTTGTTCAACCTCGCCGACGCAGCGATGCGCGATGAACTGGGCAATGACTTCTTCGAAACGTTGCTCCCGACCCGGGTGATCGATGCCGCACTGCCGCGTCTGGCGGCCTCCGCCGATTCGCCGTGGTGGGACAACCGCAACACCCCCGACAAGGAAACCCGCGCCGATACGGTCAAGGTGGCCTGGCAAACGAGCATGGCTCACCTCAAGACCACCCTGGGCGCCGATGTCACGCAATGGCAGTGGGGCAAGGCTCACACCCTGACCCACGGCCATCCGCTGGGGATGCAAAAGCCGCTGGACCGGATCTTCAACGTTGGCCCGTTCGCGGCACCCGGCACCCACGAAGTGCCGAACAACCTCTCGGCCAAGATCGGCCCGGCGCCGTGGCCCGTGACCTACGGCCCGTCGACCCGGCGCCTGATCGACTTCGCCGACCCGGCCCACAGCCTGACCATCAACCCGGTCGGCCAGAGCGGCGTGCCGTTCGACAGCCACTATGCCGACCAGGCCGAGGCGTATACCGAAGGGGTTTATTACCAGGCGAATTTCAATGATGAAGAAGTGACGGCCAATACCCGCAGCACCTTGAAGCTGTTGCCGGCGCGGTAGATTTTTGCTGGCCCGGCTGACGCCTTCGCGGGCAAGCCTCGCTCCTACAGTTGATCTTCAGCGAACACAAAACATGTGTATGACAGAAAACCACTGTGGGAGCGGGCTTGCCCGCGATGGCGTCCTCACCTTCAACATAGATGTCGATGGATAGATCGCTATCGCGGGCAAGCCCGCTCCCACAGTGGGTCTGGGTGGCCACACATTTGTAGTCACCCTGCAGACGCTCAAGCCGCTTCCGGCGCCGGCGCTCGGCGCACGTCCGGTTGTTTCCAGGAGTCGGCGGCGCCTTCCTCGATAGCCTGCTGGATCGCACGCTTGCGAATCTCTTCGGCACGGCGGCTGAAGAACCAGACCAGGAAGGTCACCAGCGACACCGCCAGCAGAATCAGACTGGCCACGGCGTTGATCTCGGGTTTCACGCCCAGGCGCACCGCCGAGAACACTTCCATCGGCAGGGTCGTGGAACCCGGGCCCGACACGAAGCTCGCCAGCACCAGATCATCCAGGGACAACGCGAACGACATCATGCCCCCCGCCGCCAGGGACGGTGCGATCATCGGGATGGTGATCAGGAAGAACACCTTCCACGGCCGCGCACCGAGGTCCATGGCCGCTTCTTCGATGGACAGGTCCAGCTCACGCAAGCGCGCCGACACCACCACCGCCACATAGGCTGCGCAGAACGTGGTGTGAGCGATCCAGATGGTGACGATGCCGCGCTCCTGCGGCCAGCCGATCATCTGCGCCATGGCCACGAACAGCAGCAACAACGACAGGCCGGTGATCACTTCGGGCATCACCAACGGCGCGGTCACCAGGCCACCGAACAGCGTGCGGCCCTTGAAGTGGGTGATGCGGGTCAGCACGAAGGCCGCCAGCGTCCCCAGTGCCACCGCTGCAATCGCCGTGTAGCAGGCGATTTCCAGCGAGCGCACCACCGAGCCCATCAATTGGGTGTTGTCCAGCAACCCCACGTACCACTTGATCGACCAGCCGCCCCACACCGTCACCAGTTTCGAGGCGTTGAACGAGTAGATCACCAGGATCAGCATCGGCGCGTAGATGAACAGCAAACCCGCTACCAGCATGAAACTTGAGAAACGGAAGCGCTTCATTCCTTGCCCTCCATTTCTTTGGCCTGACTACGGTTGAACAGGATAATCGGCACAATCAGGATCGCCAGCATCACCACCGCAAGCGCTGACGCCACCGGCCAGTCACGGTTGTTGAAGAACTCTTGCCAGAGCACTTTACCGATCATCAGGGTTTCCGGACCGCCGAGCAGTTCCGGGATCACGAACTCCCCCACCACCGGGATGAACACCAACATGCAGCCGGCGATGATGCCGTTTTTCGACAGCGGCACGGTGATCTTCCAGAAACTGTTGAAGGTGCTCGAGCCGAGGTCCGATGCGGCTTCCAGCAGGCTGGTGTCGTGTTTGACCAGGTTGGCGTAGAGCGGCAGGATCATGAAGGGCAGGTACGAATACACCACGCCGATGTACACGGCCAGGTTGGTGTTGAGGATCTGCAGCGGTTCGTCGATCCAGCCCATGCTCATCAGGAAACCATTGAGCAGGCCGTTGTTGCTTAGGATGCCCATCCACGCATACACGCGGATCAGGATCGCGGTCCAGGTCGGCATCATGATCAGCAGCACCAGCACCGTTTGCAGCTCTTTGCGCGCACTGGCGATGGCGTAGGCCATCGGGTAGCCGATCAGCAGGCAGAGGATGGTGCTGACCAGCGCCATCTTCAGCGAGCCGAGGTAAGCGGCGATGTACAACTCATCGTCACCGAGCATCGCGTAGTTGCCCAGGTTAAGCAGCACCTGGAGCTTCTGGTCGATGAAGCTATAGATCTCGGTGTACGGCGGTATGGCCACGTCTGCTTCGGCGAAGCTGATCTTCAGGACGATGAAGAACGGCAACATGAAGAACAGGAACAGCCAGATGAACGGAACCCCGATGACCAGCTGACGGCCACCGGGAATTATTCGATTGAGGCGGCGTTTGAGTTTGCGCATGTTCATGAGCGAAGTACCACGCCGCTGTCGTCTTCCCACCACACGTAAACCTGATCACCCCAGGTCGGCCGCTGGCCACGGCGCTCGGCGTTGGCGACGAAGGACTGCACCAGTTTGCCGCTCGGCAGTTCGACGTAGAACACCGAGTGGCCGCCCAGGTAGGCGATGTCGTGCACCTTGCCGCTGGACCAGTTGTGTTCACAGGTCGGCATGTCGGCCGTCACCAGCAGTTTTTCCGGACGGATCGCGTAGGTGACGGACTTGTCCTGCACCGAGGTGCTGATGCCGTGGCCCACGTAGATGTTGCGATCCAGGTCCTTGCAGGTGATCAGCGCATGGCCCTCGGCGTCGTCCACCACTTCGCCTTCGAAGATGTTGACGTTGCCGATGAACTCGCAGACCAGACGGCTGGTCGGGGTTTCGTAGATGTCGATCGGGCTGCCGATCTGGGCGATCCAGCCCAGGTGCATGATCGCGATGCGCTCGGCCATGGTCATGGCCTCTTCCTGATCGTGGGTCACCATGACGCAGGTCACGCCGACCCGCTCGATGATCTCAACCAGTTCCAGCTGCATTTGCGAACGCAGCTTCTTGTCCAGCGCGCCCATCGGTTCGTCGAGCAGCAACAGCTTCGGCCGCTTGGCCAACGAACGCGCCAGCGCCACACGCTGACGCTGGCCGCCGGACAACTGATGGGGTTTGCGCTTGGCGTACTGGCTCATCTGCACCAGCTTGAGCATCTCGGCCACACGAGCATCGACTTCAGCCGATGGGATCTTGTCCTGCTTGAGGCCGAAGGCGATGTTCTGCGCCACCGTCATGTGCGGGAACAAGGCGTAGGACTGGAACATCATGTTGATCGGCCGTTCGTACGGCGGCATCTCCGTGATGTCGACGCCGTCGAGATAAATGCGCCCCTCCGTGGGCCGTTCGAAACCTGCCAGCATCCGCAGCAAGGTGGACTTGCCCGAACCCGAGCCGCCGAGCAGGGCGAAGATTTCGCCTTTCTTGATTTCCAGGGACACGTCGTCCACGGCAATCGTCTCGTCGAACTTTTTGGTGACCCGGTCGATTTTGACCAGCACCTGTTTAGGTGTCTGGTCGCCCTCGAGGGCTTTCTTATAGGCGCCGGAGGCAACTGCCATTTACGAAACTCCCAACAGAATTTGCAGTTCGCTCAACGTGGCGAACCTGGATAGTTTGAAGCTATTTGCCCGACTTGACCTTGGTCCAGCTGCGCGTCATCAAACGTTGAATGTTCGGTGGCAACTCGATGGATACGTACGTCTTGTCGAGGACCGCTTGCGGTGGATAGACCGATGCGTCGGTGCGTATGGACTGTTCCATCAGTTTGTCCGACCCGGGGTTCGGGTTGGCGTAGCCTACGGAATCGCTGACCTGGGCGATCACTTCGGGTTTGAGCAAATAGTTGATGAAGGCATGGGCTTCTTTGGCGTTGGCGGCATCCTTGGGGATCGCCAGCATGTCGAACCAGAGCGCACCACCCTCTTTCGGAATCGCGTAGGCGATGTTCATGCCTTTGCCGGCTTCAGCCGCGCGGGCCTTGGCCTGGAACATATCGCCGGAGAAACCGATCGCCACGCAGATGTCACCATTGGCCAGGTCTGCGATGTATTTGGACGAGTGGAAGTACGTCACGTAAGGCCGTACCGCCAGCAACTTGGCTTCGGCCTTTTTATAGTCTTCAGGGTTGGTGCTGTTGGCGTTGAGGCCCATGTAGTTGAGGACCGTCGGCATCATCTCATCGGCGGAGTCGAGGAACGCTACGCCACAGCTGTGCAGCTTCTTGATGTTCTGCGGCTCGAACACCACATCCCAGGAATCGATCTTGTCGAGGCCCAGCACCGCCTTGACCTTGTCGACGTTGTAACCGATGCCGTTGGTGCCCCACAGGTACGGCACGGCGTACTGGTTGCCCGGATCGTTCTGCTCCAGGCGCTTAAGCAGCACCGGGTCGAGGTTGGAATAGTTAGTCAGCTTCGATTTATCGAGCTTCTGGAAAGCGCCCGCCTTGATCTGCTTGCCAAGGAAGTGGTTGGACGGCACGACCACGTCGTAACCGGTGCGCCCGGCCAGCAACTTGCCTTCCAGGGTTTCGTTGGAATCGAAGACGTCATATACCGGCTTGATGCCGGTTTCTTTCTGGAAGTCGGCCAGGGTGGTCGCACCGATGTAGTCCGACCAATTATAAATATGCACCGTGCCAGCGGCCTGAACACTGACGGCAAGCGTCAGCCCGGCGCCGACCAGCAGGGCATTGCGCAACAAAGAAAAAATAGGCAAGTGGAGGTCCTCTAAAATTAGTTGGGCCCAAGTTGCCCCGTGCTCCATGACAGCCATGGCTGCCTGGCAACAAAACCGGCGCGCAACTTACCCTCGAAAAACCGTTCCAGCAAAACTTTCTGTCATTTAATTATTCCTGTTGCCGCCGTCGCGCAGACGACGGCAACAGGTATTGCCTCAAACCGGCTTATTTACCGGATTTGATCTTGGTCCAGCTACGAGTCAGGATCCGCTGGGTCGCGGCCGGCAAGTCGGCAATCGCGTACAGCTTGGCCAGTACTTCCGCTGGCGGGTAGATGCCTGGATCGCTGGTGATTTCTTTATCAACCAGTGCGGTAGACGCCGCGTTACCGTTCGGGAAACGTACCGCGTTGGTGATTTCAGCCATGATTTCCGGCTTCTGCAGGAAGGTCATGAACTTGTAGGCACCTTCGACGTTTTCGGCATCTTTAGGGATGGCGACCATGTCATAGAAGCTGCCGGCACCTTCTTTCGGAATGTTGTAGCTGACTTTCACCTTGTCACCGGCTTCAGCGGCGCGAGCCTTGGCCTGGTAGATGTCACCCGAGTAACCCACGGCGACGCAGATGTTGCCGTTGGCCAGGTCGGAGATGTACTTGGAGGAGTGGAAGTAGCCCACCGAAGGACGGATTTTCAGGAACAGTGCTTCGGCTTCAGCCAGTTGTTTCTTGTCCTGGCTGTCGGTTGGATAGCCCAGGTAATGCAACGCCACCGGAATCATCTCGGTTGGCGAATCGAGGAAGCTGATACCGCACGACTTCAACTTGGCAGCGTTCTCAGGTTTGAACAGCAAGTCCCAGGAGTTGGTTGGCGCATCGGCACCCAGTGCAGCCTTGACCTTCTCGGCGTTGAAACCGATACCGATCGAACCCCACATGTAAGGGAACGCGTGTTCGTTACCCGGGTCGCTCACCGATACCGCTTTGAGCAGGTCGGTGTTCAGGTTTTTCCAGTTAGGCAGCTTGGACTTGTCCAGCTTCTGGTAAACGCCGGCCTTGATCTGCTTGGCCAGGAAGTTGTTGGACGGCACGACGATGTCGTAGCCGGACTTGCCTGCCAGCAACTTGGCTTCAAGGGTTTCGTTACTGTCGAACACGTCGTAGACGACTTTGATACCCGACTCGGCCTCGAACTTCTTCACGGTATCCGGTGCGATGTAATCGGACCAGTTGTACACGTGCAGCACCTTGTCGTCGGCCTGAACGGCACCCGCCATCACGCCCATCAGGGACATGGCGAGGAGGGTCTTGCCAGCTATCTTCATACCTAATGCCTTCATGGGTAATGCTCCAATTTTTCTTTTTAACCACGTGCTCAGCGGCCTGTTACTGGGCATCCGAACAACCGGTAGTCTGGCAAGATCCAAGGCAGGCTTTCAAGGAAAGACCCATCCTTTGTTTGCACTGAGCGAAGCGCGATCTTCGCACCTCGCTCAGAGCCTAGCACTTAGCCCTGCAACGCACTCAGGGTCAGGTCCAGGCACTTGCGTGCCTTGGTTACCAACTCGTCGATTTCAGCCGGTGTAATCACCAGTGGCGGAGCAATGATCATGGTGTCGCCGACGGCACGCATGATCAGGCCGTTATCGAAGCAGAACTGCCGGCAGATCATGCCGACGCCCCGCCCTTCGTAACGTTTGCGGGTGGCTTTGTCCTGAACCAGTTCGATGGCCCCCAACAGACCGACCCCACGCACTTCCCCCACCAACGGGTGATCGTTCAGTTCCCGTAGACGCTTTTGCAAATAAGGTGCCGTTTCTGCACGCACGCGCTCGACAATCTTCTCGTCGCGCAGGATGCGGATGTTTTCCAGCGCCACCGCAGCGGCCACCGGGTGCCCGGAATAAGTGAAACCGTGGTTGAAATCGCCACCTTCGTTGAGCACCTCGACCACGTCGTCACGCACGATCAGGCCACCCATCGGGATATAGCCGGAGGTCAGGCCTTTGGCGATGGTCATCATGTGAGGTTTGAGGTCGTAGAAATCGGTACCGAACCACTCACCGGTACGGCCGAAACCGCAGATCACTTCGTCGGCCACGAACAGAATGTCGTACTTGGCGAGGATTTCCTTGATCCGCGGCCAGTAGCTGTCTGGCGGAATGATCACGCCGCCGGCGCCCTGGATCGGCTCGGCAATAAAGGCACCGACGTTGTCGACGCCGACCTCCAGGATTTTCTCTTCCAACTGATTGGCCGCCCAGATACCGAACTCGTTCGGCGTCATGTCACCGCCTTCGCCGAACCAGTACGGCTGGGCGATGTGGACGATACCCGGAATCGGCAAGTCGCCCTGTTCGTGCATATAGGTCATGCCGCCCAGGCTCGCGCCGGCCACGGTGGAACCGTGATAGCCGTTCTTGCGACTGATGATGACTTTCTTCTTCGGCTGGCCCTTGATCGCCCAGTAGTGACGGACCATACGCAGCATGGTGTCGTTGCCTTCGGAGCCGGAGCCGGTGAAGAACACGTGGTTCATGCCTTCAGGCGCTATATCGGCGATGACCTTGGCCAACTCCAGCACCGGCGGGTGAGCGGTCTGGAAGAACAGGTTGTAATAAGGCAGTTCGCGCATCTGTTTGCTGGCCGCATCGGCCAACTCATCGCGACCATAACCGATCGCGACGCACCACAGGCCGGCCATGCCGTCGAGGATCTTGTTGCCTTCGCTGTCCCAGAGGTAGACGCCCTTGGCATGGGTGATGATCCGCGGGCCTTTCTCTTTCAGCTGCTTGAAGTC
The DNA here is from genome assembly GCF_963970905.1 of Pseudomonas sp. EL_65y_Pfl2_R96. Classification (NCBI taxonomy): domain Bacteria; kingdom Pseudomonadati; phylum Pseudomonadota; class Gammaproteobacteria; order Pseudomonadales; family Pseudomonadaceae; genus Pseudomonas; species Pseudomonas sp. EL_65y_Pfl2_R96. Next base: position 168,070 of record NZ_CAXAQH010000004.1, read on the forward strand.
GCTGAACGGGGCCAGGTGGTGATCGCTGCTCAGGGTTTGCCATTCACGGGTTTGCGGATTGTTGCTGGTCATGCGAATTCTCCTTGGATTGCAGTGACGACGCGACGAGGATCCGTCGCGCCCGGCGCATCAGACGGCGAAGAGCAGGAACTCCCGCTCCCACGAACTGATCACGCGCTTGAAGTTTTCATGCTCGGCCCGCTTGACCGCGATGTAGCCCGTGATGAATTTCTTGCCCAGGTACTTTTCGATGGTCTTGCTGTTTTCCATGCGATCCAGGGCGTCTTCAATAGTCAGTGGCAGGCGCAGGTTGCGCCGCTCGTAACCACGCCCCACCACCGGAGCACTCGGGTTATGCCCTTCGACCATGCCGATAAAGCCGCACAACAGGCTGGCGGCGATGGCCAGGTAAGGGTTGGCATCGGCACCCGGAAGACGGTTTTCCACCCGACGGTTCTGCGGCCCGGCATCCGGAACCCGCAGGCCCACCGTGCGGTTCTCTTCCCCCCACTCCACGTTCACCGGCGCCGAGGTATCCGGCAGGAAGCGGCGGAACGAGTTGACGTTGGGTGCGAACAACGGCAGCAGCTCAGGGATGAACTTCTGCAAACCGCCGATGTGATTGAGAAACAGCTGGCTCATGGTCCCGTCTTCATTGGAGAAGACGTTCTTGCCGGTCTCGATGTCGATGACGCTCTGGTGCAAGTGCATGGCACTGCCCGGCTCGCCGGTCATGGGCTTGGCCATGAAGGTCGCGGCCACGTTGTGCTTGAGCGCGGCTTCGCGCATGGTGCGCTTGAACACCAGAATCTGGTCGGCCAGGGACAGGGCATCGCCATGACGGAAGTTGATTTCCATCTGTGCCGTGCCGTCCTCGTGGATCAGCGTGTCGAGGTCCAGCTCCTGCAGTTCGCACCAGTCGTAGACGTCTTCGAACAACGGGTCGAATTCGTTCGCCGCTTCAATGGAGAAAGACTGGCGACCGGTTTCCGGACGACCGGAACGGCCAATCGGCGGTTGCAGCGGGTAGTCCGGGTCATCACTGCGCTTGGTGAGGTAGAACTCCATTTCCGGCGCCACGATCGGCTGCCAGCCGTGGTCGGCGTAGAGTTTCAGCACCTTCTTGAGCACGTTGCGCGGCGACAGCTCGATCGGGTTACCCTGCTTGTCGTAGGTGTCGTGGATCACCTGGGCGGTGGGCTCGATGGCCCAGGGCACCAGGAACACGGCGTTCTGGTCGGGACGGCAGATCATGTCGATGTCGGCCGGGTCGAGCAGTTCGTAATAGATATCGTCTTCGACATAGTCGCCGGTCACGGTCTGCAACAGAACGCTTTCGGGCAGGCGCATGCCTTTTTCGGCAATGAACTTGTTGGTCGGCGAGATCTTGCCCCGGGTGATGCCGGTCAGGTCGCCAATCATGCATTCGACTTCTGTGATCTTGTGGTCTTTCAACCAATCGGTGAGCTGGTCGAGGTTGTTACTCATAAATGCCTCTTAGGCTGAGTTTCCTGACTTTTATAAGTCAGGCGTTATTTGACGCATCGGCGTCGCGTTGTCGTGCGCGCTTGCGGCAGGCATCGCCAAATGCCTGGAAAATCGCAAGGTAGTCAGGATTCAAGCTTACCTGCCATTCAGGATGCCATTGCACGCCCAAAGCAAAAGCCTTGCCTTCGATCACAGAGATGGCTTCGATCAACCCGTCGGGCGCTACGGCTTCCACGCGAAGGCCCGGCGCCAGTCGTTCAATGCCCTGACCATGAATCGAATTGACTTGAATCTCGCGAGACAGGCCCAGGCCCGCCAGTACACCGCCCGGCTGGACGTGCACGGGGTGACTGGGGGCGTACTGCCCTTCCAGCGGCAGGCTGTCGTCTTCACGGTGATCCATGAAGGGACCGACCTCATGAACCTTCTGATGCAGGCTGCCGCCGAACGCCACATTCATTTCCTGGAAGCCGCGGCAGATGCCGAGCACGGGAACGCCGGCCTCGACAGCGGCGCGGATCAGCGGGAGAGTAGTGGCATCGCGTGCAGAATCATGAGCAGTGCCTGGCGCGCTGGTCGGGCCGTTATAGTGAAACGGTTCTATATTAGAAGGAGAGCCTGTAAAGAGAATGCCGTCCAGAGCGTCCAGAATATCGGACGGCGCCAGTCGATCCGCCAGGGATGGAAGGACCAACGGCAGGCCCTTGGCAGCTGAAGCCACGGCGCGTACGTATTTGTCGCCACTGATGTGATAAGCATGCAGACCGATCTGCTTTGAGCAGGCGGTGACGCCGATTAACGGCAGGCGAGACATGAAGCACCCCGGTATTATTGCTGTTATGGGTTTGAATCGAGCTTAGCCTTGTTCATTTTTTTACACAACACCCCCGTAAAAAATACAACACGGCCCGCTCAAGCTCGCGGGAACCAAGACGTCAGAAGGCAAAAAAACGCTCCAAAGTGCCTCAAAAAAGCCCAACGAGCGCTTTTTTAGGGCAAAAAAGGCCTCGCTTGACTTCGGCATGCCGTTCGGGTTGACTGGAATCCGAAGAGATCAATGATTGATATTTTTAACAACAAAGGTGTTGCATCATGTCGGTACCCCCGCGTGCCGTTCAGCTTAACGAAGCGAACGCGTTCCTTAAGGAACATCCTGAGGTTCTGTACGTTGACCTTCTGATTGCGGATATGAATGGTGTGGTGCGCGGCAAGCGCATCGAACGCACCAGCCTCCACAAGGTTTACGAGAAAGGCATCAACCTGCCGGCCTCTCTATTTGCTCTGGATATCAATGGCTCGACGGTGGAAAGCACCGGCCTGGGCCTGGACATCGGCGATGCTGACCGAATCTGCTATCCAATCCCCGACACCCTGTGCAATGAGCCCTGGCAGAAGCGCCCGACCGCGCAACTGTTAATGACCATGCACGAACTCGAAGGTGAGCCATTCTTCGCCGATCCTCGCGAAGTCCTGCGTCAAGTCGTTGCCAAGTTTGACGAGATGGGTTTGACCATCTGCGCTGCGTTCGAACTGGAGTTCTACCTGATCGACCAGGAAAACGTGAACGGCCGCCCGCAACCTCCGCGCTCGCCGATCTCCGGCAAACGCCCGCACTCGACCCAGGTCTACCTGATCGACGACCTCGACGAGTACGTCGACTGCCTCCAGGACATTCTGGAAGGTGCGAAAGAGCAAGGCATCCCTGCCGATGCGATCGTCAAGGAAAGTGCCCCTGCACAGTTCGAAGTGAACCTGCACCACGTGGCCGACCCGATCAAGGCCTGCGACTATGCGGTCCTGCTCAAGCGTCTGATCAAAAACATCGCCTACGACCATGAGATGGACACCACCTTCATGGCCAAGCCTTATCCGGGCCAGGCAGGTAACGGTCTGCACGTCCACATCTCGATTCTTGATAAAGATGGCAAAAACATTTTTGCCAGCGAGGATCCCGAGCAGAACGCCGCACTGCGTCACGCGATCGGCGGTGTGCTCGAGACCCTGCCGGCGCAGATGGCTTTCCTCTGCCCGAACGTCAACTCGTACCGTCGTTTCGGCGCACAGTTCTACGTGCCGAATTCGCCATGCTGGGGCCTGGATAACCGCACCGTGGCCATCCGCGTACCGACCGGTTCCTCCGATGCCGTGCGCATCGAGCATCGTGTCGCCGGCGCCGACGCCAACCCGTATCTGTTGATGGCTTCGGTTTTGGCGGGCGTGCACCACGGCCTGACCAACAAGATCGAGCCAGGCGCACCCGTGGAAGGCAACTCCTACGAGCAGAACGAGCAAAGCCTGCCGAACAACCTGCGCGATGCACTGCGCGAGCTGGACGACAGCGAAGTCATGGCCAAGTACATCGATCCGAAATACATCGATATCTTCGTGGCCTGTAAAGAGAGCGAGCTGGAGGAGTTCGAACACTCCATCTCCGACCTCGAGTACAACTGGTACCTGCATACCGTATAAGCGGTTGCAGTAAAAAAGAACGCCGCCGGCCTCACAGCCTGCGGCGTTTTTTATGGCCGCCTGCGGCGATCCGACTTCGATCGTTCCCACGCTCCTGCGTGGGAATGCATCAAGGGACGCTCCGCGTTCCAGTCTCACCGATGATGTCTTGCCTGACATCGATGTGACGCGGAGCGTCACGGGCTCCACTCCCACGCAGAGCGTGGGAACGATCAACTTGCCCGCGACGGCGGCCGAGAAGACAACACACAACTCGACTCGTACAATGCCCGCTGCCCCGCAGGAGACTTCAATGACGCGCACCGCCACCATTCGCAAACCCCGCGCCCGCAGTCAGGCCCGGATCGACTCGATACTCGATGCCGCCCGCACGCTGCTGGCCGCCGAGGGGGTGGCCAGTCTGTCGATCTACAGCGTCGCCGAGCGCGCGGAGATCCCGCCCTCCTCCGTCTACCATTTCTTCGCCAGCGTTCCGGCCCTGCTTGAAGCCCTGACCGCCGACGTCCACGCTGCGTTCCGTGCCTGCCTGCAAGCCCCCATCGACCACAGCGCCCTCAACGGCTGGCGCGACCTGTCGCGACTGGTGGAACAACGCATGCTCGCCATCTACGACGAAGACGCCGCCGCCCGCCAACTGATCCTCGCCCAGCACGGCCTGACCGAAGTCACCCAGGCTGACCGCCAGCACGACATCGAGCTCGGCGACCTGATGCACAAGCTGTTCGATCACCACTTCGAACTGCCAACGCTGCCGACGGATGTCGATGTGTTTGCGCTGGCCATGGAGCTGGGGGACCGGGTGTATGCACGCTCGGTACAGCAGCATGGGCAGATCACGCCGCGAATGGCTGAGGAAGGGATGCGGGTGTTTGATGCTTATTTGGGGCTGTATCTGCCGCCCTACCTGCCCAAGAGAAATCTCTAGCGCCTTCACTGGCCTCATCGCGGGCAAGCCCGCTCCCACAGGTTTATCTGTCGCTCACAAAATCTGAATCCACTGGAGATCCTTGTGGGAGCGGGCTTGCCCGCGATGGCAGCACCACCATTTTCAAATCAGGCAGACTTAGGAAAACCCCGAAGGGCTCACACCCTCCGGGGTTGTTGTTTGCGCACGCACTTACAACTTGGCGATCGACACCTCGGTGGATTTCACAAACGCGATCACTTCACTGCCGACCACCAGCTCCAGCTCTTTCACCGAACGGGTGGTGATCACCGAAGTGACGATGCCGGAGGCAGTCTGAACGTCGATTTCCGACAACACGTCACCCAGCACGATTTCCTTGATCGAGCCTTTGAACTGGTTACGAACGTTGATGGCTTTGATAGTCATGATGTTGATTCCTGTCGTTGGATGAATCTTTAAGTTATTGAGCCCAGCGCAATTGCGCAGGCAGTGGTGAAACAGGTTCCGGTTCCGGCGGTTGGCCGGGCAAGGACAGCACGCGATTGAGCACTTCGGTTTCCAGCGCCGCCAGCCGATGGGAACCACGAACCCGAGGGCGCGGCAGTTCCACCGTCAGGTCGAGGCCGACTTCGCCCTCTTCAATCAGGATCACCCGATCGGCGATCGCCACCGCTTCGCTGACGTCGTGGGTCACCAGCAACACGGTGAAGCCATGCTGTTGCCAGAGCCGTTCAATCAGTTGCTGCATCTCGATTCGGGTCAAGGCATCCAGTGCGCCCAGGGGCTCGTCGAGCAGCAGCAAGCGCGGTTGATGGATCAGCGCGCGAGCCAGGGCCACACGCTGCTTCTGCCCACCGGACAACGCTGCCGGCCACTCGTTGGCGCGATCCGCCAGGCCGACCGCTTCCAGCGCGTCCAATGCTTGCGGCCGCCAGTTGCCCTTGAGCCCGAGACCGACGTTGTCGATGACCTTTTTCCACGGCAGCAGACGTGCTTCCTGGAACATCAGTCGGGTGTCTTCCCGGGCTTCACTCAGCGGCGCTGCGCCTGCAAGCAACTCGCCCCCCGTGGGTTTGTCGAGACCGGCGAGCAAGCGCAGCAAGGTACTTTTACCGCAACCGCTACGCCCGACCACCGCCACAAACTGCCCGGCCGGAATGTGCAGATCGATTTCACGCAGCACTCGCCGCGAACCGAAGGTTTTTTGCAGTTTGCGCACCACCAGCGGAATGCCGCGCAGCAAGCGTGGAGGTTGTTGAGCCGTCATGCGGCACCTCCCTTGGCAACCTGATAGGCCGGATGCCAGCGCAGCCACACGCGTTCAAGTCCGCGCGCCGCAAGGTCGGCCAGCTTGCCGAGCACCGCGTACAAAAGAATCGCCAGCACCACGACGTCGGTCTGCAAGAACTCCCGGGCATTCATCGCCAGGTAGCCGATGCCGGAGCTGGCGGAGATGGTTTCGGCGACGATCAGGGTCAGCCACATGAAGCCCAGGGCAAAACGCACGCCGACCAGAATCGAAGGCAATGCCCCCGGCAGGATCACCTGGCGAAACAGACTGAAACCGGACAAGCCATAACTGCGCGCCATCTCCACCAGCGCCGGATCGACGTTGCGGATGCCGTGATACGTATTGAGGTAGATCGGGAACAATGTGCCCAACGCCACCAGGAAAATCTTCGCCGACTCGTCGATGCCGAACCACAGGATCACCAGCGGAATCAGCGCCAGGTGCGGCACGTTGCGGATCATCTGCACCGAACTGTCGAGCAGGCGTTCGCCCCATTTCGACAGGCCGGTGATGAAACCCAGGGCCAGACCGATGCCGCCGCCAATGGCGAAACCGAGCGCCGCGCGCCAGCCGCTGATGGCCAGATGAGTCCAGATTTCACCGCTGCGGAACAGGCTCACACCCGCTTCGATCACTGCGATCGGCGCCGGCAGAATCCGCGTCGACAACCAGCCCGCCGACACCGACAACTGCCATACCGCCAGCAGCAAGAGCGGCAACGCCCAGGGCGCGAGGCTGTGGATAATTTTCTTCATGGCGGCGCCTCAGCTCTGGGACGCGGCTTTGGGAAGAATGTCGTTGGCCACCATCTCGCCGAACGGGCTGACGTAACCGGCGCTTTTCGGCAGTTCCGGACGCTCGATGTCCAGGTGCGGGAACAGCAACTCAGCCACCCGGTAGGATTCTTCCAGGTGTGGATAACCGGAGAAGATGAACGTGTCGATGCCCAGATCGGCGTATTCCTTCACCCGAGCGGCCACGGTCGGGCCATCGCCGACCAGCGCCGTGCCGGCACCGCCGCGCACCAGACCGACGCCGGCCCACAGGTTAGGGCTGACTTCCAGATTGTCGCGACTGCCACCATGCAATGCCGCCATGCGCTGCTGGCCGACCGAATCGAAACGCGCCAGAGAAGCCTGGGCACGGGCGATGGTGTCGTCGTCCAGATGAGAGATCAGTCGATCCGCGGCCTGCCACGCCTCGGCGTTGGTTTCGCGAACGATCACATGCAGGCGAATGCCGAAGCGCACGGTGCGGCCGAGCTTCGCGGCTTTGGCGCGAACCTGCTCGATCTTTTCTGCCACGGCGGCCGGTGGCTCACCCCAGGTCAGGACCATTTCGACCTGCTCCGCCGCAAGGTCTTGCGCCGCTTCCGACGAGCCACCGAAATACAGCGGCGGGCGCGGTTGCTGAATCGGCGGATAGAGCAACTTGGCGCCCTTCACGCTGATGTGCTGACCGTCGTAATCGACGGTTTCGCCTTCCAGTACCCGGCGCCAGATACGGGTGAATTCCACCGAGGCCTGATAGCGTTCTTCGTGACTGAGGAACAAACCGTCGCCGGCCAATTCTTCCGGATCGCCACCGGTGACCAGGTTGAACAGCGCACGACCGCCGGACAGACGATCCAGTGTCGCGGCCTGACGCGCCGCCACCGTCGGGGAAATGATCCCGGGGCGCAGGGCAACAAGGAATTTCAAACGCTGGGTAACCGGGATCAGCGACGCGGCCACCAGCCACGAGTCTTCGCAGGAGCGACCGGTTGGAATAAGTACCCCGCCGAAGCCCAGACGATCCGCCGCTTGCGCAACCTGTTGCAAATAGCCGTGGTCGACGGCGCGAGCGCCTTCGGCGGTGCCAAGGTAATGGCCGTCTCCGTGGGTAGGCAGGAACCAGAAGATATTGAGGCTCATGGAGTCGTCTCCTTAGGGAATCGAATTACGGCGCTTTGGCCACAGCGGCGGAGGGTGTCCAGATCACGTCTTTGATGCTCAAGGGCTTGGGAATCAGCTTGAGCTGGTAGAAGCTGTCGGCGATTTTTTGCTGGGCCGCGACTACTTCCGGCGTAAGGAACAGCGCGCCGTAGCCCTGGCGTTTCACCGAGTTCAGGGTGATGTCCGCTGGCAGGCCGAGCAGTGGCGAAACTTGCTTGGTCACGTCCTCGGGATTGGCCTTGGACCATTCGCCAACCGCGCGCACTTCTTCCACCAGCGCCTTGATCACTTCAGGATTTTTCTGCGCGTAGGGTTTGGTCGCCAGGTAGAACTGGTGGTTGTCGACGAGGCCTTTGCCATCGCGCAGGGTGCGCGCTTGCAGTTGTTGTTCGGCGGCGGCCTGGTAGGGGTCCCAGATCACCCAGGCGTCGACACTGCCACGCTCGAACGCGGCACGGGCATCGGCTGGAGGCAGGAACACGGTCTGGATGTCGGTGTATTTGAGGCCGGCGTCTTCAAGTGCGCGCACCAGCAGGTAGTGCACGTTGGAGCCTTTGTTGAGCACGACTTTCTTGCCCTTGAGCTCCTGCACCGATTTGATCGGCGAGTCCTTCGGCACCAGGATCGCTTCGCTGTGCGGCGCTGGCGGCTCGTAGGCGACGTAGAGCAGATCGGCGCCGGCCGCCTGGGCGAACACGGGCGGCGTTTCACCGGTGACGCCAAAATCGATGGAGCCTACGTTCAGGCCTTCGAGCAGTTGCGGGCCTCCGGGGAATTCAGTCCATTGCACGTCCACGCCTTGGGCGGCGAGGCGTTTTTCCAGGGTGCCTTTGGCTTTGAGCAGCACCAGAGTGCCGTATTTCTGATAGCCGATTCGCAACGTCTCGGCTTGAGCTTGAGTAATGACGCCGAAGGACACAGCCGCAGCAAACAGAGCGACCAGACCCCGACGCAAAATGACAGTGCGCATAGCGCTCTCCTTTTTGCAGTTGGGTTTTGGCTGCACCTGCTTGGCCGTTAGCGGCTGAGTAAGGTGAGTACTTCAAATTCAGGTGTGGCTTAAGTGCCGGCTTAAATGCTCCAGCGAGCACTCAACAAACGTTCGTTCAACAGGTTCGGATCGAGCGGTTTCGGCCGTCGGGCCATGGCGCTGAAAAACAGCTCCAGCGATTCATTCAGTCGTTGTGCAAGCTCCGGTGCCAACTGCGCCTGGGCACTGCCTTCGCCGTAAGCGATCTGACTGTCTACGGCGAAAATCCCGTGGAGCATTTCCTGGGCCTTCAACGCCGACAACACCGGCTTGAGCGCGTAATCCACCGCCAGCATGTGGGCGATGCTGCCGCCGGTGGCCATCGGCAGAACCACCTTGTGGCTCAGGGCGCGTTCGGGCAGCAGATCGAGTACGGTTTTCAGCGCACCGGAGAACGACGCCTTGTAAACCGGTGTAGCGATGAGCAATCCATCGGCGTTATCAATCTGTTGCAACAGGTCGATCACCTTCGGGCTGTCGAAGCGGGCATGCAGCAAGTCTTCGGCCGGGAAGTCCCGTACCTGATAACTCACCACTTCCACACCTTGCGCTTGCAACCAGCGTTGGGAGCGTTCCAGCAGCACCCCGGAACGGGAACGTGGGCTGGGACTGCCACCGAGTGAGACGACCAGCATTCAGACAATTCCTTGAGCGGTGTTGGCGATACGCGGCTTGCGATCTCGCGTCGATGGAGTGACCTTAGCAGGCGATTTATATATCTATAAATCATATTTATTCATTTTATTATTCCCTAAATGAATATGCCAATTGTCTTTTCCAGGCAAAAAAACAGGCCATCGAAACGGCCCGAAATCCCCTGCTTTGGTGTATGCCTTGAACAGATCGCTAACGATTAGGTTGCGGCGTCAGGCGCAGGTAAGGCTTCACCGCCCGATACCCCTTGGGAAAACGTCGCTGGATTTCATCTTCGTCCTTGAGCGACGGCACGATCACGACCTCATCACCGTCCTGCCAGTTCGCCGGAGTGGCCACCTTGTAGTTGTCGGTGAGCTGCAGCGAATCGATCACCCGCAGAATCTCATTGAAGTTACGGCCGGTGCTCGCCGGGTAAGTGATGGTCAGCCGAATCTTCTTGTTCGGGTCGATCACGAACAGCGAACGCACGGTCAGGGTGTCGTTGGCGTTCGGGTGGATCAGGTCGTAGAGGTCGGACACTTTACGGTCCGCATCGGCGAGGATCGGGAAGTTAACGATGGCATTCTGGGTTTCGTTGATGTCCTCGATCCACTTGTGGTGCGAGTCCACCGGGTCTACCGACAGAGCAATGGCTTTGACGCCGCGCTGGGCGAATTCATCCTTGAGCCTGGCGGTAAAGCCCAACTCGGTGGTGCACACCGGCGTGAAGTCCGCCGGATGGGAAAACAGCACGCCCCAGCTATCGCTCAGCCATTCATGGAAACGGATGGTGCCGGCGCTGGAATCCTGTTCGAAATCGGGGGCGATATCGCCAAGTCTGAGGCTCATGGTGCGGCTCCTGGTGAGTGCTTGTTGAGCTCAACTGTGCCTGCGTTCAAACTTAATTAAAAAGAATAAATATCGATTTATTTAGACCCGAAAAGAATATTAAAGATCTGTTCACTGGACCTGAACGGTCATCGGGACGAACATCGATCACAAGGTTCGAGAAGGCCTTGAGTTGCTGCAAAAGAAGGGAACTTCAAGGAGGGTTTACGGGGGTGAGCCCGCCTTGAAAACGCAAAAGCCCCGCCCGGCGTGATGCCGGGCGGGGCTTTTTTACGTCGGTTACGCGAGCGCTATTACAACAGCGGGATCGAGTAGCTGACGATCAGACGGTTTTCGTCCTGGTCGCGCTGACCTGGGACGTCGTTGCGCCACATGGCGTTTTTCCAGGTGAAGCCCAGGTTTTTCAGCTTGCCTTCCGGAACGACATAGGACAGGGTCAGGTCGCGTTCCCACTCGCTGAGGTTGTCGCCAGAAGCGTTATCAATGTCATCGCCTTTCAGGTAAACGATACCGGCGGTAGCGCCCGGCAGGCCGACCTTGGCGAAGTCATAGGAGTAGCGAGCTTGCCAGGTACGTTCGCCGGCACGGGCGAATTTCTGGATCTGCATGTCGGTGGTCAGGTAGGCCGACGAACCGTCACCCTGGTTCAACCATGGGAAGTCGCTGTTGCCGCTGCTGACCTGGTAGCCGCCACCAAAGGTGTGACCTTCAACCGTATACAGGAACAAGCCGCTGTACAGGTTGTTGTCGACTTTACCCTTGGTTTTAGGGGTGCTGTCCGGGTAGTAGCCGCTTGTGTAGTAGCTGGAGTTGTGACCGTTGGCGCCATCGTCTTTGCTGTTGAAGTAACGCAGGTCACTTTTCAGTACGCCCGGACCGATGGACCAGTTGTGCACCAGACCCAGGAAGTGCTGCTTGTAGAAGTCTTCCAGGTTGCCGTAGTAGTACTGGGCAGTCAGGTCTTTGGTGATTTTGTAGTCACCGCCACCGTAGATGAACTTGTTGCTGTCACGACCGGCAGCAGTGTGAGCGTTCGCACCAGCAATCGACAGTTCTTCGTTGTTGCTGGAGTTACGGCCCTTGGCGTGCTCGATCTGACCGCCGACCAGTGTCAGGTCTTTGATTTCGTTCGAGGTGATCTGACCGCCCTGGAAGGTTTGCGGCAGCATACGACCGTCGTTGGTCACGATCACCGGCAGTTTTGGCTGCAGGGTGCCCAACTTCAGTTCGGTCTGGGAGATCTTGGCTTTGGCAGTCAGGCCCAGGCTGGAGAAGTTATCAACCGCTTCGCCGTTGGACTTGCTTGGGAAAACAGTGCCGCCGTAAGAAGTCGAAGTGGCACCGTTAGTGCCGCCACCCGAGTCCAGGCGCACGCCCAGCAGGCCGATAGCGTCAATACCGAAGCCAACGGTGCCTTGGGTGTAGCCCGAGGTGAAACGCAGATCGAAGCCTTGGCCCCATTCTTCGTTTTTGTTCTGAACGCCCGCAGCGGTGCTGGCAGCAGAATCGCGGTTATCGGTGTTGATGTAGAAGTTACGCAGCCCCAATGTGGCCTTGCTGTCTTCGATGAAACCGGCGGCGCCTGCCTGCTGCGCCAAAACCCCTACGGCCACAGCCAGGGCCAAGGTGGACTTCTTCATGTATCGCTCCTCGTTCTAATTTTTGTGTTCTTTGGTCTCGGGTCTAACGCCCCAGATCCACAGATGCGCGATTAGCTCTGGACCGTGACTGCCAAGTCAATTGCAACCATGTGTGTCTACGACCAAGGTCTAACCGCAGTAATTTGGTCCCTGCAGGGTAATGATTTCCTCATAAACCCAAAAAGAATTATTCAACTCTTTTTCATACCTTTTAGGAATATAGCTCGCTACCAATGATTCGAGCCGGATCACAAGGTATCGACTCATAAGCTAATTCCTAAATGGTATTTATTGCCATTTTTTTAGATCGATTAGCGTTGCCGCATCCCCTATACGTCAATCACTTTCGAAAAGGCGACGCGATCATGACTAAACGCGCACTATCTAGTCAATTTGTTACAGTTTGTATATCGCTAGTATTTTCTTTCTCCGCCCAGGCAGCGAATCTCACGTCGATTCGGTACCGGTGCAGAAAATCGCCAAACTGACCGGTGCCAATGCCCTCGATGTGCCGGAACTGCTGGCTGGTTCCGCCTTCCCGGATGCCAAGGCACAACGGATCACCGCGCTGTTGGACGGTGGCACGGCCCAGGCGATTGGCGAGACGGCGAAGTTCTTGAAGGAGCAAGGAAAGGTAGAAACGGTGCTGCCGGATTATTCGCCGTATGTCAGCGCGAAGTTTGTCGCCGAGTAACCCCGTGGCGAGGGAGCTTGCTCCCGCTGGAGGCCGGAGGACTCCCAAACCCGACAACGCGGTGAATCAGTCATAACGCGTTCACTGGTTTTGGGGCTGCTTCGCAACTCAGCGGGAGCAAGCTCCCTCGCCACAAAAGCCGAGACACCGACGGCCATTTCGTCAGAGCGCTTTTTCGAAGATCTTCGAATTACGCTGGTAGTTGTAAAGCGACGCCCGCGCCGACGGTAGCCGTTCGACGCTGCTCGGCACGAAACCCCGCTCACGAAACCAGTGGGCGGTCCGGGTGGTCAGCACGAACAAGGTTTTCAGCCCCTGAGCCCGGGCGCGGGTTTCGATGCGTTCCAGCAATTCATCGCCGCGACCGCCATGGCGGTACTCCGGGTTCACCGCCAGACACGCCAACTCCCCCGCATCCGAATCGGCAATCTGATACAGCGCCGCGCAGGCGATGATCATGCCTTCACGTTCGACCACGCTGAATTGCTCGATCTCACGCTCCAGCACCTCGCGAGAACGACGCACCAGAATGCCCTGCTCTTCCAGCGGGCTGATCAAGTCCAGCAAACCGCCGACATCCTCGATAGCAGCCTCGCGCACAACTTCGAATTGCTCCTGAGCCACCAGCGTACCGCCACCGTCACGGGTGAACAGTTCGGTCAGCAGCGCGCCGTCTTCGGCATAGCTGACGATATGACTGCGCGCCACACCGCCCCGGCACGCCTCAGCGGCCGCGTCCAGCAGCTCGGCCTGATAGTTGCTGCCCAGACGCTGCAAATGCGCCGGCACCTGTTGCGGACGCAGTTCGCGCACCAGACGACCATTTTCGTCGATCAGACCGAGATCCGCGCCAAACAACAGCAGCTTGTCTGCCCCAAGGTCGATGGCCGCGCGAGTAGCGACGTCTTCGCAAGCGAGGTTGAAGATCTCACCGGTCGGCGAGTAACCCAACGGCGACAACAGCACGATGGAGCGTTCGTCCAGCAGGCGATTGATGCCCTTGCGGTCGACCCGGCGCACTTCGCCGGTGTGGTGGTAGTCGACACCTTCGAGCACACCGATCGGCCGTGCGGTGACCAGATTGCCGCTGGCAACCCGCAGGCGCGAACCCTGCATCGGCGACGAGGCCATGTCCATGGACAGTCGCGCTTCGATGGCAATGCGCAGTTGACCGACCGCATCGATCACGCACTCCAGCGTCGCCGCATCGGTGATGCGCATGCCGTGATGGTAATGCGGGGTCAGGCCGCAAGCAGCGAGGCGGGTTTCAATTTGCGGACGGGAACCGTGAACCAGCACCAGACGCACCCCCAGGCTGTGCAGCAGCACCAGGTCGTGGACGATGTTGCCGAAGTTCGGGTGCTCCACGCCGTCGCCGGGCAGCATGACGACGAAGGTGCAATCGCGGTGGGCGTTGATGTAAGGCGAAGCGTGACGAAGCCAATTGACGTATTCGGGCATGAACCTGGGCCTGTAATAAATAGCAGCCGAAAAAAGAGTAACGCAATAAACGCACAGCGGGCTGATGGTTATCGTCGGAACAGGCTTGGCGACACGCGCGCTCTCCTCATGAATACGGGTTGGGACATCGGCAATTTATACGGTTAGCCAGTCAAAACACAGAACCTGTGGGAGCGGGCTTGCTCGCGAAGGCGGCGTATCAGGCACATTAATATCAACTGACACTCCCTATTCACGAGCAAGCCCGCTCCCACTTGTATATGCGCTCAACTGACTGACATCGCCGTTTTGGCCGGCGTCAGGCAGTAATGTTCGATCAGTTGACGTAATAGATGCACGGTAGGCTGCAAACGTGACATTTCGAGGTATTCCCCCGGTTGGTGGGCGCAGGCGATATCGCCGGGGCCCAAGACCAGTGTTTCACAGCCAAGACGCTGAAGATAAGGCGCTTCCGTGCCGAACGCCACTGCTTCGGCGCGATGGCCGGTGAGCTTTTCCGCGACCCGGACCAATTCACAGTCCTCGGCCTGCTCGAACGGCGGCACTTCGGGGAACAGCGGCGCGTAATCGATCTTCACCTGGTGCCGCGCGGCAATGGGGTTGAGCTTCTCCAGGATCGCCGCGCGCAGGGCGCCGGGATCCATGCCCGGCAGCGGACGCAGGTCAAACTCCAGGGAGCACTGGCCGCAGATGCGGTTGGGGTTATCGCCACCGTGAATACAGCCGAAATTCATCGTCGGCTGCGGCACGCTGAACTGCGGATTACGAAATTCCCGCTGCCACGCCAGACGCAAGCCGCGCAGTTCGCCGATGGCATCGTGCATGGCTTCGAGGGCGCTATGGCCCAGGCTCGGGTCCGAGGAGTGACCGCTCTGACCGAGGATGTCGATACGCTCCATCATCACGCCTTTGTGCAGACGGATCGGCTTCAGCCCGGTCGGCTCGCCGATCACCGCCGCCCGGCCCAGTGGACGCCCGGCTGCGGCCAAGGCGCGAGCCCCGGACATCGAGCTTTCTTCATCGCAGGTGGCGAGGATCAGCAAGGGTTGCTTGAACGGTTGGTCGAGCAAGGGTTTGACCGCTTCGATGGCCAGGGCGAAAAAACCCTTCATGTCGCAACTGCCCAGGCCGACCCAACGGCCGTCCACTTCCGTCAGTTTCAGCGGGTCGGTCTGCCACAGCGCCGCGTCGTACGGCACCGTATCGCTGTGACCAGCCAGCACCAGGCCGCCGGGGCCGGAACCAAAACTGGCCAGCAGATTGAATTTGCCGGTGCTGACCTGCTGGATATCGCAGGCAAAACCCAAGTCCCCGAGCCATGTCGCCAACAAGTCGATGACCGGCCGATTGGTTTGATCCAGGCTGGGTTGGGTACAGCTGACGGACGGCGCGGCAATCAGCGCAGCGAACTGATCTTTCATGGACGGCAAAGGCATCGCTGACTCCCAACACTCCCGAATTGAAGTCCATCATAGAACCATCCGGCGACAGGAATAAACCGCCGCGACGCGGGTAGGGTCTGTTGACGCTTGGTGACGAGCCGCGACGGCGGCCCACTTGGTGCAGGGCAAGGCGCGAGGAACGTGGTTTGGTTGTCCCAAATAAGTTCCGAGCAACGCAGCCCTGCGCCAAGTGGGGCCCGTCCCGGTCGTCACCAAGCGTCAACAGACCCTATCTCGGGTGAGTCCTGTACACTGCACGACCTTGGCAGCCACACATTCCCCCGGCTGCGCTCCCGATCCTGGATTTTCCGGCCATGCAGAAAGAAACCGAAATCAAACTCCGCGTCAGCCGCGAAACCCTCGCCGCCTTGCGCGAGCACCCGTTACTGAAAAAACGCAACAAAAGTGGCTGGGAACGCCGTGAACTGATGAACCAGTACTTCGACACGCCCGAGCGCGATCTGGCCCGCGCCAAGGTTGCCCTGCGCCTGCGCCGCGATGGCGAAGAAGTGATTCAGACCCTCAAAACCCGTGGTCAGAGCGTCGCCGGCCTGTCCGAGCGTCACGAATACGACTGGGATCTACCCAAAGCCAAGCTCGACGTGAAGAAACTCGACGGCGAATGCTGGCCCGAAGAGCTGGCCGAGCTGGACAAGAAAACCCTGAAAGCCATCTTCACCACCGATTTCGTTCGCGAACGCGCGGAAATCGCCTGGGGCCGTGGCAAGACCAAAGTGGTCATCGAAGCCGCGCTGGACCTGGGCCACGTGGTGGTCGGCAAGCAGAAAGAAGAAATCTGCGAACTGGAACTGGAACTGCGCGAAGGCGAGCCGGCCGCGCTGCTGGAACTGGCCGCCGAACTGGCCGCGACCCTGCCGCTGATGCCATGCGACATCAGCAAGGCCGAACGCGGTTATCGCCTGTTCGACGCCAACAGCTACTCGCTGAGCTTGCCGGCGCCGCAGATCACCGCCGAAATGCCGCTGGACGATGCGTTCGCCGCCCTGTGCTGGCATTTGCTGGGCAGCAGCCAGCGCCTGGCCGAGCAATATCGCTTCAATGGCCACTGGCGCCTGTTGCAAGACTGGGTCGAGAACCTCGCTGAAATGCGCGCGCTGATCAGCAGCCTCGGTCAGGCCGCGCCGCGTCAGTCGACTCACGATCTGCGGGTCGCGCTGGATGCCTTGCTGGAAGACTGGCGCCCGCTGGTACAAGCCGGCCTGGACGACGAAGACGTGCGCAAAGCCGCGCCGGAGCAGTTCCTCGAAGAGCTGGAAGACCCGCGTTGGGGCCTGTTCTCGCTGAACACTTCGCGCTGGTTGCTGGCCCGTACCTGGGCTGCCGATCGCAACACCCGTGGCAATCGCCAGGGCGCCGCGCAACTGGGCAGCTGGCTGCCACGCCTTCTGGGCGAAGAAGCCAACTCGCTGCAATTGCAGCGTTACCAGCAACAGCCGGAGGACCTGGCCGAGCAACTGCCGCGCATCGAGCGTATCCAGGCCTGGCTGCACCACGCCCGTAGCGTGCTGGACATCCCGGAAATGGATCGCCTGTACGGTGAGCTGAAACAGCTTGCCCTGCTAGCTAACGAGCCGATCACCGATGAGTCGCTGGATGCGCGCAAGCAGCAGGCGATCGCGGTGTATCAGAATCGTGCCTGGAAGACTTTGCTGCGTCTGTAATACCGCCATCGCGAGCAGGCTCGCTCCCACTTGAGTTATCTGTCGTACACATATTTTGTGTTCGCTGAAGATCAAGTGTGGGAGCGAGCCTGCTCGCGATGAGGCCAGCACATTCACCGCAAAAGCTTCAGACCGGCAAACTCGTCGTGGACTTGATTTCCGACAAGGCCACGATCGAGTTGACCTCCTGAATCCCCGGCACCATCGACAACTTCTCGAAGAAGAAGCGCTCATAAGCCTCGATGTCTGCCGTGACGATCCGCAGCAAGAAATCCACCGACCCCATCAGCACATAACACTCCAGCACTTCGGGAAAACCGCGAATCGCCTCGGTGAATTCGGTGAAGTTCGAACGTCCGTGAGCGTTGAGTTTGATCTCGGCGAAGATCTGCGTGTTAAGGCCGATTTTCTTGCGGTCAAGCAACGTCACCTGACCGCGAATGATTCCCTCCTCCTTCATCCGCTGAATCCGCCGCCAGCATGGCGACTGCGAGAGCCCTACCTGTTCGGCGATCTGCGCGCTGGAGAGCGAAGCGTCCTCCTGCAGCAACGCGAGAGTCTTGCGGTCGTAGCTATCCAGCTCGCTGTGCATAGAAAAACCCATAGTTTGCATAAAATCGAATTGAACTATTCGAAAAACCGTCAATAGTCTCCATCATAGATAAGAAATACCCCGCACCGAATGTAAAAATTCCTCCAGTAATTTTGGAGCCCGACCATGCCGCCTCTTGAAGCCGTGAACCCCCTTCCCGTCCGCGCCGATGTCTGGAACGTCAGCAACGCCCACTGCCGGGTTCATTACCAACTGCTGGCCGAGGCCGAGCCGGATCTGCTGTGCCGGGCGCTCAACCTGTTCGCCTTGCAGTTTCTGACGCCGCAGCGGGTCAACGTGCAGCGCATGGACGATCTGCTGTCGGTCGACATCGTCATGGACGGCCTGAGCTGGCACCGTGCTCAGGTGATCGCGGAAAAATTACGTAACCTGATCAGCGTCTGCTCAGTGAATCTGCAAGCCGCTGACTCTGCGTGGGATGAGCCGGTTCAGGCAGCTGGTTAAAAAAAAACCTGAAAAAAACCGACACGCCTTGGTCCGGTAGTGGCCCAACGGTCTGCGGGAGCGCAGCTATCCTTTGCGAACGGTTGTTCATAAGGAGCCCGCATGTCCGTTCAACTTGCCACTCAGGACCGCTGGCTGGACCTTAACGATTTGCTGCGTGAACTGGTCGCCCAAGGCTTCATCAGCCAGGACTCGGCCGAACACGCACTCAACGCCCGCCGCCGTCACGCCATAAATGCTCAGCAGCACCCGCTGGAGTTCATCGCCAGCCAACACCTGGACGACCTCAGTCGTCCCGGCAAACATCTCGACCTGGAAAGCCTGACGCTGTGGCTGTCTCAGCAGGCCGGCCAGCCTTACTTGCGCATCGACCCACTGAAAATCAACGTCGCGGCCATTACGCCGCTGATGTCCTATGCCTTCGCCCAACGCCACAAGATTCTGGCAGTGTCCATCGACCGCGACGCCGTCACCGTGGCCAGCGCCCAACCCTTCGTCAGCGGCTGGGAAGCCGATCTGACCCACGTGTTGAAGCTGCCGATCAAGCGCGTGGTGGCCAACCCGGTGGACATCCAGCGCTTCAGCGTGGAGTTTTTCCGCCTGGCCAAATCGGTCAGCGGCGCCACCAACGCTGATCAGCAGACCAGCACCCTGGGCAACTTCGAACAGTTGCTCAACCTCGGCGCCAGCGACCAGGAGCCGGACGCCAACGATGCGCACATCGTCAATATCGTCGATTGGCTGTTCCAGTACGCATTCCAGCAGCGGGCCAGCGATATCCACATCGAACCCCGGCGCGAGCAAGGGACGGTGCGCTTTCGCATCGACGGCGTGCTGCACAACGTCTATCAATTCCCGCCGCAGGTGACCATGGCCATCGTCAGTCGCCTGAAAAGCCTGGGGCGAATGAACGTCGCGGAAAAGCGCAAACCCCAGGACGGTCGGGTCAAGACCAAAACCCCGGACGGCGGCGAAGTCGAGCTGCGGCTGTCGACCTTGCCGACTGCATTCGGCGAAAAAATGGTCATGCGGATCTTCGACCCGGAAGTGCTGCTCAAGGATTTCGATCAGTTGGGCTTTTCCGCCGATGACCTGCGCCGCTGGCAGGACATGATCCGCCAGCCCAACGGCATCATTCTGGTGACCGGGCCCACCGGCTCAGGCAAAACCACCACGCTGTACACCACCCTGAAGAAACTGGCGACGCCAGAGGTCAACCTCTGCACCATCGAAGACCCGATCGAAATGGTCGAGCCGGCGTTCAATCAGATGCAGGTCCAGCACAACATCGACCTGACCTTTGCCGCCGGCGTGCGCGCGCTGATGCGGCAAGACCCGGACATCATCATGATCGGCGAGATCCGCGACCTCGAAACCGCCGAGATGGCAATTCAGGCCGCACTCACCGGCCACTTGGTGCTGTCGACGTTGCACACCAACGATGCCCCGAGCGCCATCAGCCGCCTGCTGGAACTCGGCGTGCCGCATTACCTGATCAAGGCCACGGTGCTCGGGGTCATGGCCCAGCGCCTGGTTCGCACGTTATGCCCTCACTGCAAGGCGCCGCTGACCTTGGGTGAGGACGACTGGCAAACCCTGACCCGCCCCTGGCAAGCACCATTGCCAGGCAATGCCCAACGCGCCATCGGTTGCCTGGAATGCCGCGAAACCGGCTATCGCGGTCGCGCCGGGGTTTACGAAATCATGCAGCTGACGGACGGCATCAAAGCGCTGATCAACCCCGACACCGATTTGCTCGCGGTCCGGCGCCAGGCCTTCAAGGAAGGCATGCGCAGTTTGCGCTTGTCGGGGGCGCAGAAAGTGGCGGCGGGTTTGACCACGCTCGAAGAGGTGTTGCGAGTGACGCCGCAGAGTGAGCAGAAATAGACAGCCCCTAATGCCGGCAAGTCAGGACGCATAACCTGTGGGCGCGTGGCTTGCCCGCGAAGAATACACCGCGTTTTTTCAGGTATTACGCGTCATCGTTCTTCGCGGGCAAGCCACGCTCCCACAGGATTTTCGTCGCTCAAATTTCTAGACTTACCGGCATTTGGCCTCTCCAAGTCGCATTCAAATCTTTTGCCCTACACTCTGGTCATCGCAACTCAACCAGACTGGACAGGGACCGTTATGGGCATTGCACTGATTCTCTTTGTCGCGCTGGCCGTGGCCATTCTTTTCATGGGCTTCAAAGTGGTGCCCCAGGGGTTTGAATGGACGGTCGAACGCTTCGGCCGCTACACCAACACCCTCAAGCCAGGCCTGAGCATCATCATTCCGGTGATGGACCGCATCGGCCGCAAGATCAACGTGATGGAAAGCGTGCTGGACATTCCGCCCCAGGAAGTCATCACCGCCGACAACGCCACCGTGCAGATCGACGCCGTGTGCTTCTTCCAGGTGGTCAATACCGCCCAGGCCGCCTACGAGGTGAACAACCTCGAACATGCCGTCCGCAATCTGCTGCAAACCAATATCCGCACCGTGCTCGGGTCCATGGAGCTGGACGCGATGCTCAGCCAGCGCGACAACATCAACGAAAAGCTGCTGCGCACCGTCGATGAGGCCACGGCGCCGTGGGGCATCAAGATCACCCGGATCGAGATCAAGGACATCAGCCCTCCCGCCGACCTGATGGCCGCCATGTCCGGCCAGATGAAAGCCGAGCGAATCAAACGCGCACAGATTCTTGAAGCCGAAGGTTTGCGCGCCTCGGCGATCCTCACCGCCGAAGGCAAGAAGCAGGCGCAGATTCTCGAAGCCGAGGGTAGCCGTCAGGCGGCGTTCCTCGAAGCCGAGGCCCGGGAGCGTCAGGCCGAGGCCGAAGCCCAAGCCACCAAAGTGGTGTCCGAAGCCATCGCCGGCGGTAACGTGCAAGCGGTCAATTACTTCGTTGCGCAGAAGTACATCGATGCCTTGGGCAAACTGGCTTCGGCCAACAACAGCAAAGTGATCCTGATGCCGCTCGAAGCCAGTTCGATGATCGGCGCCGTCGGTGGCATTGGCGAAATCGTCAAAGCCACCTTCGACGGCAAGAAAGGCTGAGGTCGCTGCCCATGGAACTGTTTTCGTTCTGGAGCTGGTTGGCCCTGGGCACGCTGCTATTGATCCTCGAAGTGTTCGGTGCCGGCGGTTATCTGCTGTGGATCGGCATGGCGGCCGCCGCCGTCGGCGTGCTGACCTTCGTGATACCGGGCTTGCCCTGGGAATTGCAGGTGCTGCTGTTTGCCGTCTTTTCAATCCTCACCGCCCTGTACTGGTGGAGACGTCAACGCGGTGTGGTGCGGGCCAGCGATCAGCCGAACCTGAACCTGCGAGGGCAAGAGCTGATCGGCAAGGTGTTCGTGGTCACCGAAGCGATTGTCGACGGCCGCGGCAAGATCAAGGTCGCCGACGGCGTGTGGATGGCCCGGGGGCCCGACACCGCATCTGGCAGCCGTGTTCGGGTGGTCGGGCAGCAAGGGGCAATTTTACTGGTGGAGCGGGCCGACTAACGTCACGGAACTCGATTGGGTTATGGGCAATCAAAGGCCGCAGTTAAAACCCAGTGGAGTCACCTTTTATGCGTCTCAAACTTGCTGTCGCTACCTTCGCCGTGTTGTCCCTTCCAGTCGGTTCGGCGATGGCTGATGACAGCTTTTTGCGTAACGTCCTTACTTCCGGTGCCACCACCGGTACGTCCTACCTGACCTCCAGGGATCACAAACTGGTCGTCGCCGCCCAAGACGACGCCGGTAGCTTTGTCGCCAGTGACGGCGCCATTCGCGGCCCCTATCTGGAAGCCGCCATGCAGAGAGTCCGCGCTGAAAACCCTGGCCTGCAAGCCACGGACATGGAACTGGCGAACGCCATCCTGGCGAAGAATGCCATCGCCTCGAAATAAGGTTCGTTGCTCAACAAAATGCCGCTCTGGATGAGCGGCATTTTTTTGCCTGATGCAAATCCCTGTGGGAGCGAGCCTGCTCGCGATAGCGGTGGATCAGTCGAAACCATCAGTGACTGTTACGCCGCTATCGCGAGCAGGCTCGCTCCCACATTGGGTTTGTGTGTTCCGTGACTTCAGCGGTATTCGTCCACCGGCACACACGCGCAAAACAGATTGCGGTCGCCGTAGACATTGTCCACACGGTTCACCACCGGCCAGTACTTATGGGCCTTGGTGTGAGCATCCGGCGTCACCGCCTGCTCGATGCTGTACGGCCGCTCCCAAACCCCGGTGATGTCGGCCAAGGTATGCGGCGAACGCTTCAGCGGGTTGTCCTCCGCCGGCCAGTTGCCATTCTGTACCTCGGTGATTTCCGCACGAATACTCAGCATCGCGCCGATAAAACGGTCCAGCTCCGCCTTCGATTCACTCTCGGTAGGCTCGACCATCAACGTCCCCGGCACCGGGAACGACATGGTCGGCGCATGGAAGCCGTAATCCATCAGGCGCTTGGCAACGTCTTCTTCGCTGATCCCGGTCAGCGCCTTGAGCGGCCGCAAGTCGAGAATGCATTCATGGGCCACTCGATCGTTGCGCCCGGTGTAGAGCACCGGGAACGCCCCGGACAAATGCTGCGCCAGGTAATTCGCGGCGAGGATCGCCACCTCACTCGCATCCGCCAGTTGCGGCCCCATCATGGCAATGTACATCCAGCTGATGGGCAGAATGCTTGCACTGCCCCAGGGGGCCGCACTCACCGCACCGTTCTCCGGCAGCGGGCCATCGATCGGCACCACCGGGTGATTGGCGACGAACGGCGCCAGGTGTGCCCGGACGCCAATCGGGCCCATCCCCGGTCCGCCACCGCCGTGGGGAATGCAGAAAGTTTTGTGCAGGTTCATGTGCGACACGTCGGCACCGATGTCTGCCGGCCGCGCCAACCCGACCTGCGCGTTGAGGTTGGCGCCATCCATGTACACCTGACCGCCATGGCTGTGGATAACTTCACAGATCTGGCTGATGCCTTCCTCGTAGACCCCGTGGGTCGAAGGATAGGTCGCCATCAGGCAGGCGAGTTTGTCCCCCGCCTGCGTGGCCTTTTCCTTCAGATCATCCAGATCGACGTTACCCGCCTCGTCGCACTCGACGATTACCACCCGCATCCCGGCCATTTGCGCCGAGGCCGGGTTGGTGCCGTGGGCCGAGGACGGGATCAGGCAGATATCCCGCGCGCCTTGATGGCGGCTCTCGTGATATTTGCGGATCGCCAGCAACCCGGCGTACTCGCCTTGAGCGCCCGAGTTGGGTTGCATGCAGATCGCATCGAAACCGGTGATTGCGCAGAGCCAACGCTCCAGTTCCTCGATCATCAACGAATAACCCACCACCTGCTCTTTCGGTACGAACGGGTGCAGGTTGGCGAACTGCGGCCAGGTGATCGGGATCATCTCGCTGGTGGCATTGAGCTTCATGGTGCAGGAGCCCAACGGGATCATTGACTGATTGAGCGCCAGGTCTTTGTTTTCCAGCTGCTTGAGGTAACGCAGCATTTCGGTTTCGCTGTGATGAGCGTTGAACACCGGATGACGCAGACAAGGCGTACGGCGCTGCAACTCCGCAGGGATGCCGGACAACAGGACTTCAGCGTCCAGTTCGTCGACATTGAGCCCATGGTCGGCACCGAGAAATACATCGAACAGCTTCGCCACGGTGGCTTCGTCACAGGTTTCGTCGAGGCTCAGGCCCAACAGCCCACGACCGAGAATGCGCAAGTTGATGTGCGCCGCCTGGGCACTTTCGATGATCGCGGTCTGAGTACCACCGACCTCCAGGGTCAGGGTGTCGAAGAAGTGCTGGTTGAGACGAGTGATCCCGTGACGTTCCAGGCCGGCGGCGAGGATGCAGGTCAGTCGATGGACGCGCTGGGCAATCCGTTTGAGCCCTTCCGGGCCGTGGTAGACCGCGTAGAAACTGGCGATATTGGCCAGCAGTACCTGGGCGGTGCAAATGTTGGAGTTGGCCTTCTCCCGGCGAATATGTTGCTCGCGGGTTTGCAGGGCCATGCGCAATGCCACGTTGCCGCGAGCATCTTTCGACACGCCGATGATCCGCCCGGGAATCGCCCGTTTGTATTCATCGCGACTGGCAAAAAACGCCGCGTGCGGGCCGCCGTAGCCCATGGGCACACCAAAGCGCTGTGATGAACCGAACACCACATCGGCGCCCAACTCTCCCGGCGGAGTCAGCAACAGCAGGCTCAGCAGATCGGTCGCCACACAGGCCAGGGCTTGCTGGGCATGCAGATGATCGATCAATGGACGCAGATCGCGTACTTCACCATGGGTGTCGGGATATTGCAGCAGCGCGCCGAACACCTGATGCTGCTTCAAGTTATCCACAGCGTCGATGATCAGGTCGAAACCGAAGCCTTCGGCACGGGTCTGCACCACGGAAATGGTCTGGGGATGGCAATTCTCATCGACGAAAAACAGGTTGCTTCTGGATTTGGCCACGCGTTTGGCCAAGGCCATGGCCTCGGCCGCCGCCGTGGCTTCATCCAGCAGCGAGGCGTTGGCCAGTTCCAGACCGGTCAGGTCGATGGTCAGCTGCTGGAAGTTCAGCAACGCTTCGAGCCGGCCTTGGGCGATCTCCGGTTGATAGGGCGTGTAAGCGGTGTACCAACCGGGATTTTCCAGCACGTTGCGCAGGATGACGGCCGGTGTGAGAGTGCCGTGATAACCCATGCCGATCAGGCTGGTCCAGACCTGGTTCTGTTCGGCGTAGCTGCGCAGTTTGGCTAGCGCGGCTTCTTCATCGAGGGCGGGCGGCAGGTCCAGCGGTCGGTTGAGGCGAATTCCCGGCGGCACCGTCTGCTCGATCAACTCGACGCGGCTGCCAAGGCCGAGGCTGTCGAGCATCGCCTGCTGCTCGGCGGCATCGGGCCCGAGGTGGCGGCGCAGGAAAGCATTGGGATCGCGTAACTGACTCAAGGACGGCAACTGGGACATGACGGGCTCTCTCTTGACTGGCGCTCAGCGTCGATGCGATACGGTCAAACCAGCATAGCAGTCGATACCCGCACGGATGGCGTGGCGCCGTTGGTCAATCCGGATCATCATGCTCGGGGCCTACAAACGTTCGCTGATCGGGTATCTGCATTTATGAGCCAACTGTCTTTCCTGCCCTTCTCCAAACCCACCATCGATGAAGCCACGATTGCCGCTGTCGGCGATGTGCTGCGCTCGGGCTGGATTACCAGCGGCCCCAAGGTGCAGGCTTTTGAAGCGCAACTCTCGGAATATTTTGGCGGGCGCCCGGTGCGTACGTTCAATTCCGGCACCTGTACCATGGAGATCGCGTTGCGTATTGCCGGAGTCGGGCCGGGCGATGAAGTGATCACCACGCCGATTTCCTGGGTGGCCACCGCCAACGTGATTCTGGAAGTTGGCGCTACGCCCGTGTTTGCCGACATCGACCCGGTCACCCGCAATATCGACCTGGCTCAGCTTGAAGCGGCGATTACCCCGCGCACCAAAGCCATCATCCCGGTGTTTCTCGCGGGACTGCCCGTGGACATGACGCGCCTTTACGCGCTGGCAAAAAAGCACGGTTTGCGAGTAGTGGAAGACGCGGCCCAAGCATTGGGTTCGAGCTGGAACGGGCAGCGAATCGGTGCGACTGGCGATTTCGTGTCCTTCAGTTTCCAGGCGAACAAGAACGTCACCTGCTCAGAGGGCGGTTGCCTGGTGCTGAACAATGCCGAGGAAGTGCGGTTGGCGGAAAAGTACCGCTTGCAGGGCGTCACCCGCAGCGGGTTCGATGGGCTGGACGTTGATGTGCTGGGCGGCAAGTTCAACATGACCGATGTCGCGGCAGCCATTGGCCTGGGGCAGTTTGCCCACATCGAGGCGATCACCGCTCATCGTCGTGAGCTGGCCAAACATTATTTCGCCTGCTTTGGCGAGGACTTCGAAGCGCAATACGGGGCTCAACTGCCCCCTGCGGACTTCGAGAACAGCAATTGGCATTTGTTCCAGCTGGTGCTCCCGGAACGCCAGGATGGCAAACCGGCACGGGCCACGTTCATGGAGCAGATGCAGGCACTGGGGGTTGGTATCGGCTATCACTACCCGCCGATCCACCTGCTGAGTCTTTACCGCGAACGCGGGTTCAAGGAAGGCATGTTCCCGGTAGCCGAACGGGTCGGACGACTGATCGTCTCGCTACCGATGTTCACGACCATGGATAAAGCGGATGTCGAGCGTTCGGTGGCAGCGGTGAAAGCCGTTCTAAAGCCGTAGAACCTGTGGGAGCGAGCCTGCTCGCGAAGTGGGCGTGTCAGTTGGCATAAATGTTTGCTGACACACCGCTTTCGCGAGCAGGCTCGCTCCCACATGAATTACTCGCCGATAGCGGCCTTGTAGGCCACCGGGTCGAGCAGGTTGTTCAGCTCAGAGGTATCGCTTGGCTCCAGTTTGAAGAACCAGCTGTCATAGGGCGCGCTGTTGACCAGTTCCGGGCTGTTGGCCAGCTCTTCATTAACGGCAATGACTGTGCCGGAGACTGGCGAGTAGATATCCGACGCGGCCTTGACCGACTCGACGACACCCGCAGCCTCACCGGCAGCGAACACTTTGCCGATTTCCGGTAGCTCAACGAACACTACATCACCCAAGGCTTCCTGAGCATGGTCTGAAATACCCACTTTCACGCCGCCATCATGGTCTAGACGGGCCCATTCGTGACTTTCGGCAAAACGCAGGTCGACAGGGATTTCGCTCATGTTCTGTGTCCTCAAGAAAAATGTCAGCGGTCATTGCCCGCCAAAAAAAGTTAGATCAAGGTTTTGCCGTGGCGTACGAAGGTCGGTTTGACCACTCGGACCGGGTACCACTTGCCACGGATTTCCACTTCAGCGCGGTCGGCGGTGGCCACCGGCACGCGCGCCAGTGCAATCGACTTGCTAAGCGTAGGAGAGAAACTACCACTGGTGATCTCCCCTTCGCCAACATCGGCGATGCGAACCACCTGATGAGCACGCAAAACCCCACGTTCCTCAAGGACCAGACCGACCAGTTTGTGCTGCACGCCACTGGCCTGTTCGGCTTCCAGAGCAGTACGACCGATGAACTGGCGCGTGGCCGGTTCCCAGGCAATGCTCCAGGCCATGTTGGAGGCCAGCGGTGAAACCTCTTGATGAATGTCCTGACCGTAGAGGTTCATGCCGGCTTCGACCCGCAAGGTATCCCGCGCGCCGAGGCCGATCGGGGAAATACCCGCGCCCACCAGATCGTTGAAGAACCCCGGCGCCTGATCGGCCGGCAGCACGATTTCCAGACCATCCTCACCGGTGTAACCGGTGCGCGCAATGAACCAGTCACCGTCGGTCTGCCCCTCGAAATATTTGAGTTGCTGGATCAACGTGCTACGGGACTGCGTCACCAGTTCGGCAATCTTGTGCCGGGCGTGAGGCCCTTGAATGGCCAGCATCGCCAACTCGGAGCGCTCGTTGAGCTGCACATCGAAGTCGCCGAGATGAGCCTGCATCCAGGCCAGGTCCTGGTTGCGGGTGGAGGCGTTGACCACCAGCCGATAGCCGTCATCGAGACGATAGACGATCATGTCGTCGACGATACCGCCGTGCTCGTTGAGCATGGCGCTGTACAAGGCACGGCCGGGGCTGTGCAGGCGTTCGACGTCATTGGCCAGCAAATATTGCAGCCAGGCCTTGGCCTGGGGGCCGTCGACATCGATCACGGTCATGTGGGATACATCGAATACCCCGCAATCGCGGCGCACCTGATGGTGTTCCTCGACCTGCGAGCCGTAATGCAGAGGCATATCCCAACCGCCAAAATCGACCATCTTCGCGCCGAGGGCGAGATGAAGGTCATACAGAGGCGTGCGCTGTCCCATGGGTTTCTCCTTCCGGGCGTGGCGAAGGTGCGGACAGACGCTGTACGGGGTGAAACGCCTTGAAATAAAGGCTTTCAGCCGATTTCAGCGAACCGGTCTCAAAGACGGACCGCACCGAATGCCGCGCATTGTAGCCGCAAGGTGTAGGACTGGCACCTAGCTGTTTCGATGCGCCGAACGCCGGATCAATCCGATGACCGGCAACAGCCCGACCAAAACCAGGGTCAGTGCCGGCAACGAGGCCCTGGCCCATTCGCCTTCGCTGGTCATTTCAAAGATCCGCACCGCCAGCGTGTCCCAGCCGAACGGGCGCATCAGCAGGGTTGCGGGCATTTCCTTGAGCACATCGACGAACACCAGCAACGCCGCGCTCAACGTGCCCGGCAGCAGCAACGGAAGATACACTTTGAAAAACAGTCGTGGCCCACTGACGCCAAGGCTACGTGCTGCTTCGGGCAAAGAGGGTCGTATTCGCGCCAGGCTGCTTTCCAGCGGGCCATAAGCCACGGCGATGAATCGCACCAGATAGGCCAGCAACAACGCCGACAGGCTGCCCAGCAGCAACGGCTTGCCCGCGCCGCCAAACCAGCCCGACAATGGAACCACCAGTTCGCGATCCAGGTAACTGAACGCCAGCATGATCGATACCGCCAACACCGAGCCCGGCAAGGCATAGCCAAGGTTGGCCAGGCTGATGCCGGAACGGATCGCCCGGGTCGGCGCCAATCGACGGGCAAAGGCCAGCACCAGTGCGACACTGACGGTGATCAGCGCCGCCACGCCGCCCAGGTAAAGGGTATGGACGATCAATCCGGCATAACGCTCATCCAGATCGAAGCGCCCGCGTTGCCAGAACCACACCACCAGTTGCAGCACGGGAATGACGAAGGCGCAGGCGAACACCAGACCACACCAGCTCATGGCCGCCAGTGCCTTGACTCCGCGCAGGTGATACAACGCCTTGACCCGCGGCCGCTCGTTACTCGCCCGATTGGCCCCACGGGCCCGACGCTCGCCATACAGCACGACCATCACCACCAACAGCAACAGACTGGCCAGTTGCGCGGCGGTGGAGAGACTGAAAAATCCGTACCAAGTCTTGTAGATGGCGGTGGTGAACGTATCGAAGTTGAACACCGACACCGCACCGAAATCCGCCAGGGTTTCCATCAGCGCCAACGCCACCCCCGCGCCGATGGCCGGACGTGCCATCGGCAACGCAACTCGCCAGAACGCCTGCCACGGGGATTGCCCAAGGACTCGCGCCGCTTCCATCAACCCCTTGCCCTGGGCCAGAAACGCGGTGCGCGCCAACAGGTAAACATAGGGATAGAAGACCAGCACCAGCACCAGAACCACGCCGCCGGTGGAGCGCACTCGCGGCAGCCTCAAACCACTGCCGAACCATTCGCGCAGCAGGGTTTGCACCGGGCCGGCGAAATCCAGCAGGCCGACGAAGACGAAGGCCAGCACGTAAGCAGGAATCGCGAATGGCAGCATCAACGCCCAGTCCAGCCACCGCCGCCCCGGGAACTCACAGAGGCTGGTGAGCCAGGCCAGGCTGACGCCCAGCAGTGTTACACCGAAGCCAACGCCGAGTACCAAAGTGAGGGTATTGCCCAGCAGTCGCGGCATTTGGGTGTCCCACAGGTGGGACCAGATCTGCTGATCGATGGTTTGCCAGGAGAGAAGCAGGACGCTCAGGGGCAGCAGGACCAGCGCAGCGATGGCGAAGACCAGGGGATACCAGCGGCGTTGGGCGGGGTGGGCCAAGGAAAAGCTCTCGGGTAAATCAACGAAGTGTAGGGAATATGCAAAAAGATCGCAGCCCGCGGCAGCTCCTACCGGGCGTACATCATCCCAATATAGGAGCTGCCGAAGGCTGCGATCTTTTGATCTTTAAAACAACAGACTCAGTTCCAGCCGACCCGATCCATCATCCGAATCGCTTCAGCCTGGCGCTTGCCGGCGATTTCCACCGGCAAGGTGTCGGCCACGAACTTGCCCCAACTCGCGACTTCCGCTGAAGGCTGAACGGCAGGGTTGGCCGGGAACTCCTGGTTCACGTCAGCGAAAATCTTTTGCGCTTCAGGCGTGGTCATCCACTCCACCAAAGCCTTGGCGGCTTCCGGGTGCGGCGCGTGCTTGGTCAGGCCAATGCCCGACAGGTTCACGTGTACGCCCCGGTCGCCCTGATTCGGCCAGAACAGCTTCACCGGCAGGTCTGGCTTCTGTTTGTGCAGGCGGCCGTAGTAGTAAGTGTTGACGATGCCGACGTCGCACTGACCGGCGTTGATCGCTTCCAGTACCGCGATGTCGTCGGAGAACACGTCGGTGGACAGGTTGTTGACCCAGCCCTTGAGGATTTTCTCGGTTTTCTCGGCGCCATGGACTTCGATCATGGTGGCGGTCAGGGACTGGTTGTAGACCTTCTTCGCCGTGCGCAGGCACAGGCGGCCTTCCCACTGTTTGTCGGCCAGCGCTTCGTAGGTGGTCAGCTCACCGGGTTTTACCCGGCCGGTGGAGTAGGCGATGGTCCGCGCCCGCAGGCTCAGACCGGTCCAGGCATGGGAAGAAGCGCGGTATTGCAGCGGGATGTTGGCGTCGATCACCGTGGACGTGAACGGCTGGAGAATGCCCATCTGCTCGGCCTGCCAGAGGTTGCCGGCATCGACGGTCAGCAGCAGGTCGGCGGTGGCGTTTTCGCCCTCGGCCTTGATCCGCTGCATCAGCGGCGCTTCCTTGTCGGTGATGAACTTCACCTGCACGCCGGTCTTTTGGGTGTAGGCATCGAAGACCGGTTTGATCAGTTCATCGATACGCGAGGAGTAAACCACCACCTCGTCGGCGGCCTGGGCGGCGGCGCTGCCAATCAGGGTCAGGGCCAGTGCGGTCAGTAGACGCTTGGGTGCCAACATGGAGGCGGTCTCTCGAAAGGGGAAGTGATGCCAAATGATAAGGACTCACATTTCGCTTCTCAATCGAACAGTGGGTGGAGGCGTTACCAGATGTTGCACAGCTAGGGATATGAGGTGTCTGATCTGCCGCCATCGCGGGCAAGCCCGCTCCCACAGGTATTCAGGTGTTAATGCATTATGTGTGAGCCCTGAAGATCCTGTGGGAGCGGGCTTGCCCGCGATGGGGCCAGTTACCGCAGCGAAGATCTCAAGCCTTGGCAAGCGCCGGCAAATCCCCGATCAACCCAAGCGCTTCGCGCACGAACAACGCCTTGGCCTCGGGCATCTGATCGACCATCTTCAACCCGGCATTGCGCAACCAGCGCACCGGCAACGGATCGGCCTGGAACAAGCGCTCGAACCCTTCCATCGCCGCCATCAACGCCAGGTTGTGGGGCATGCGCCGACGCTCGTAGCGACTGAGCACTTTCACATCCGCCAACCGCTCACCGCGCGCGGCCGCTTGCAGCAGCACTTCGGCCAGCACCGCGGCATCGAGAAAGCCGAGGTTCACGCCCTGCCCGGCCAACGGATGGATGGTGTGGGCCGCGTCACCGATCAGCGCCAGGCCTTCGGCCACGTAACGCTTGGCATGACGCTGACGCAGCGGCACGCACAGGCGCGGGTCGACGCTGAGTACCGTGCCGAGGCAGCCTTCAAAGGCCCGCTCCAGCGCCTTGCAGAAGCCTTCGTCGTCCAGCGCCATCAGGCGTTCGGCTTCGCTCGGCGTGGTCGACCAGACGATCGAGCACCAATCCTGCTGGCCGTCCCGTTCCAGTGGCAGAAACGCCAGCGGGCCGTTGTCGGTGAAACGCTGCCAGGCGGTCATTTGATGAGGTTTGGAACTGCGCACACTGGTGACGATCGCGTGGTGCATGTAATCCCACTCGCGGGTCGCGACGCCGGTCAGGCGCCGCACCGCCGAGTTGGCGCCATCCGCCGCGATCACCAACGGCGCCCGCAAGGTACGGCCATCGGCCAGGGTCAGCAGCCAGTCGTCACCGGAGCGGCGCATCTGCTCCAGACGCGCATTGGCCAGCATCCCGAGATCGCAGTCGTGCAGTCGATCGAGCAAGGCGTCCTGAACCACGCGGTTCTCGACGATATGCCCGAGCACGTCGGCATGTACGCTGGTCGCCGAGAAATGGATCTGCCCGGTGCCGCTGCCGTCCCAGACGTGCATGTCGGTGTAGGGGCTGCTGCGTCGATTGGCGATGCCGTCCCAGACGCCCAGGCGTTCGAGTATGCGTTGGCTGGCCGCCGACAGGGCGCTTACTCGCGGTTCGAACGGCGCTTGCCCATCGAAGGGTTTGACGCTCAGGGGGCTACCGTCCAGCAGCAGGACTTCGAGCCCACTGTTCTGTAACGCCAGCGCCAGGGCACTGCCGACCATTCCGGCCCCGACAATCAGCAGATCTGCGCGCATTTCCATGCTTTAGGCCTGTCTCGCTTGCGGCTTGAGCCGCACGTAAAGGGTTTTCTCGACGCACGCCACCAAGGTGCCTGCGCCGTCGTGAATATCGACTGGGTTCGCCAGCCACTCAAACATCGGGACGCGTACCCAGGCCCATGGCCTGCCGGGCGAACCAGCGCTTGGCCGGCGGCAGCAGATCGAGGCCGAGCAGGCCGATGTTGCGGCCCAGGGAAACCAGCGGCTGGGTACTGCCGAACAACCGGGTGACCTGATCGGAGAAACCCACGGTCAGGTTCTGGTCCAGACGCTGGCGCTCACGGTAGGCCTGCAAGGTGGCGAAGTCGCCGGGCGCTGTCTCGCTGCTCAACAAGGTGTCGGCCAAGGCCTGGGCATCGCGCAGGGACAGGTTGAAGCCTTGTCCGGCAATCGGATGCAGGCTGTGAGCGGCGTTGCCGAGGATCGCCAGATGCGGGCGGACTTGTTCCTCGGCTTCGATCAGCGACAGCGGATACAAATTCCGTGCACCGACCTGTTTCAGGGTGCCCAGGCGATAACCGAAGACGCCCTGCAACTCGCTGAGAAAGCTGCGCTCATCGAGGGCCGCCAGCCGTTGCGCGTCCATGCCCAGACGGGTCCAGACCAAGGCGCAGCGATTGTCCGGCAGCGGCAGCAAGGCCATCGGGCCATCGTCGGTAAAACGCTCGAAGGCCATGCCGTTGTGGGCTTCGCTCGGGGTGATGTTGGCGATCAGCGCGCTCTGGTTGTAAGGGCGTTTTTTGATACCGATCCCCAGTTGTTCACGCAGCCCCGAACGCCCGCCATCGGCCAGCACCGCGAGGTCGCACTCCAGCAGGGTTTCATCGTTGAGGGTCAGGCGATAGCCATCGGTCAGCGGTTCCATGCCGGTGACTTCCGCCGGGCAACGCCAACTGATCACGTCCTTGTCCAGACCTTGCCAGAGGCATTGGCCGAGCCAGGCGTTTTCCACCACATAACCCAGCGCCGGAACGCCCTCTTCCATTGCCGACAGCCGCGCGGTGGAGAAACGCCCACGGTCGGAGACATGAATCTGTTTGATCGGCTCGGCGCGGCGGGAGATTTCCTGCCACACACCCAACCGTTGATAAATCTGCCGGGCGCCAAAGGACAGCGCCGAAGAACGGGCGTCATAGCTTGGCTGGTACGTATCGCCGGGGGCAAACGGTTCGATCAGCACGATCTTCCAGCCACGGGCCTTGGCCCCGGCCTGCAACGCCAACGCCAGACTGGCGCCAACCAGGCCACCGCCGATGATTGCCAGATTGACTCGATTCATGCCGCTTGTGTCCGTGCAGCGGCCATCAAGGCCTCGATCTCGGCGACCGTTTTCGGCACGCCGTCAGTCAGGATTTCACAACCGGTTTTGGTGACCACCACGTCGTCCTCGATACGCACGCCAATGCCGCGCCATTTCTTCGCCACGTTCTGGTTGTCCGCAGCAATGTAGATGCCCGGCTCCACCGTCAGCGCCATGCCGACTTCCAGCACGCGCCATTCACCGCCGACCTTGTACTCGCCAACGTCATGCACATCCATGCCCAGCCAGTGGCCGGCGCGGTGCATGTAAAACGCCTTGTAGGCTTCGCTGGCGATCAGTTCGTCGACATCGCCCTGCAACAGGCCCAATTTCACCAACCCGGCGGTAATCACCCGGACCGTGGCTTCGTGCGCCTGATTCCAGTGTTTGTTCGGCGCGATTTCGGCAAACGCCGCTTCCTGGGAAGCCAGCACCAACTCGTAGATCGCCTTCTGTTCCGGTGAATACTTGCCGTTGACCGGCCAGGTGCGGGTGATATCGCTGGCGTAGCAGTCGATCTCGCAACCGGCGTCGATCAGCACCAGATCGCCGTCCTTGAGCACCGCGTCATTCTGCTGGTAATGCAGGATGCAGCTGTTGCGCCCAGCGGCGACGATCGAACCGTAGGCCGGCATCTTCGCCCCACCCTTGCGGAATTCGTAATCCAACTCGGCTTCGAGGCTGAATTCATGCAAACCGGCGCGGCTGGCCTGCATCGCACGAATATGGGCTTGAGCGGAAATCCGCGCGGCTTCGCGCATCACCTTCACTTCTGCCGCCGATTTATACAGGCGCATGTCATGAAGCAGATGATCCAGGGCAACGAACTCGTTCGGCGGCTGGGCGCCGAGGTTCGCCTTGGAGCGGATCACGTTGATCCAGTCCATAAGGTGTCGATCGAACTCCGGGTTGCTGCCCATGGCCGTATACACCCGGTCACGGCCTTCGATCAGGCCCGGCAGGATGTCGTCGATGTCGGAGATCGGGAAAGCGTCGTCAGCGCCGAAATCGCGGATCGCGCCTTCCTGACCGGCGCGCAAACCGTCCCACAATTCACGCTCGGGATTACGCTCACGGCAAAACAGCACGTATTGGCCATGTTCGCGACCCGGCATTAGCACGATAACGGCCTGAGGCTCGGGAAACCCGCTGAGGTACTGGAAGTCGCTGTCCTGACGGTAGACGTGCTCGACGTCGCGGTTGCGGATGGCAACCGCGGCAGCGGGCAGAATGGCGATGCTGTTGGGTTCCATCTGCGCCATCAGGGCCTTGCGGCGACGGCTGTATTCCGATTTCGGGATATGAATCATGGGCAGATGGCTTTCCCTTGCACGCGATTAATGCAACGACGGTTTGGCAGCCGCTTCGTCGGTTTTCTTGGTTTCGGTGAACAGCAACAGCGGCGCGACGCGCAGGTACTCCATGACTTCCATGTAGTCGCTTTCGCCGTCGTCGGACTCTTCCAGGGCGTCTTGCACCTGGGCGATGGCGGCCAGATCCTGCAGCACTTCGGTGGCTTCAGTGCTCAGGGCATATTCGCGACGGGTCAGCCCGAAGCCGGTGAGGAAGCCCTGGCACCACTGGCCCAGCGCGGCCGCACGCTCGGTGAGCGGCGCGTCGTCGGTCGGCAGCAGCAGAACCACGGTCATGTCGTCGCTGGTCAGCTCGCCCTTGACCATCTCTTGCAGGCCGATCAAGGCGTTGCGAACGTTGTCTTGCGGCTCGCCTTCGAGCAGCTCGGTGGCGTCGGCCAGCCAGCTGTCGGCATCGAAACCGGCACCGGCGCAACTGCGGCCGAGCAACAGGCCGTGCAGTTCGGCAGGCGAGACGGGATGGCCGCTGGTGCTCAGCAGGGTGGCAAAGGCTTGGTACGGAGAATTCTGAATGGGCATGGGCAGCTAGGCGCCAGACGGCGCTATGTCTAGAATGAAGGCCTTGTATCCTACATCGACAGACTCGCCAAGACTATTAAAGGCTGTCCGCCCGCTACCATCCATCAGACCCCAGTGGACCCAATGGAAGACACCGACCTGCAAGCGCTGATGGCCAGACTCGAACTGCTAATTACTCGAGTCGAGCAACTAAAGAGTCAGAATGGACTCCTATTAGCTCAGGAAAAGACCTGGCGCGAGGAACGCGCGCACCTCATTGAAAAAAATGAAATCGCCCGGCGTAAGGTCGAATCGATGATTTCGCGCCTCAAGGCCCTGGAGCAAGACTCATGAGTTCAAGCAATAGCGTTACCGTGCAGATCCTCGACAAAGAATATTCGATCATCTGCCCCCAGGAAGAGCGCAGCAACCTGATCAGCGCCGCCCGTTACCTGGACGGCAAGATGCGCGAAATCCGCAGCAGCGGCAAAGTCATCGGCGCCGACCGCATCGCCGTGATGGCCGCGCTGAACATTACGCACGATCTCCTGCACAAGGAAGAACGCCCGGATGTGCAGGCCAGCAGCTCGACCCGAGAGCAGGTTCGCGACCTGCTGGACCGCGTCGATCTGGTGCTGTCGACCGATCCGGATGTCACCAAGGGCTGAAACGCGAGACCGCTTGGGGTATACTCGCATCACTCCCTGGGGTGCTTGCCAGTTGACGACGTCCCTGAGCCGATTCGCACTACCCTGGAGGTTGCACGTTGGGCTGGTGTGCATGTCCGCTAGACGGAAAGCCTTAAAGCCTACTGCATCTTCCACCTTGAACTTTCGGGTTCAAGGGCTAAGTCGACAGCGGTTCATCCGGGGAGCCTGATTTCAGTCCGATGCCGGTTCTCATACCGGCATCGGCTTTTTTACGGGTACGCTTTAGTACTCGCACATCCGAAGCCCGAATCCATGACCGAACCTGCGCTGCTGCCCCGCCCGCAACTTCGACGCATGCTGCGCAAGACCCGCCGCGCATTGACTCCCAGTCAGCAGCGCCAGGCCGCTCGCGGGCTGTATAAGCAATTGGCCCAGCACCCGCTGTTCCGCCGCGCCAAACACATATCTCTGTACCTGCCCACCGACGGTGAAATCGATCCGCGCCTGCTGATGCGTGCCGCGCAACGTCGGGGCAAGGCGACGTATCTGCCGGTGCTCAGTGCCTGGCCGCGAACCAAAATGGTGTTCCAGCGGATTCGTCCCGGCGAAAAGCTCAAACCCAACCGCTTCCGTATCCCCGAACCACGGCACAACATCGCCCGACAGCGCAAGGTCTGGGCGCTGGATCTGGTGTTGTTGCCGCTGGTGGGGTTTGACGATGTCGGCGGGCGCCTGGGAATGGGCGGTGGTTTCTACGATCGGAGCCTGGCGTACCTGGCGCGCCGTAAAAATTGGCGCAAGCCGACGCTATTGGGCCTGGCCCATGAATGTCAGAAGGTTCAACGATTGGCTCAGGCGAGCTGGGATGTGCCGCTGCAGGGAACGGTCACGGACAAGGCGTGGTATCTCGCGGGCTAGACGCCACTGAAATCAGCGGCGTCCAAAAGACCAGTTCAGCGCTTGAAGGCCGACGGCTGTTGCTGCGCGATCTCGACGGGAGCATCGGTCTTGTTGGCCCACAGGCTTTGGGCATAGCCGGTGGTCACGACGCCCAAACCGAACAAAATAACCAATATCCATAGTAAATCCGGTTTGCGTTTCATCGATTGCCCCCCAAAGGCATATCAACACGATGACAGCAGCGGTTTCCGTTGTAGGCCGTGCAGCAGCGTCAAGCTTAGAAGGCCGGCATTTTGCGACAACGTGAACCCACACGCAAACGCTGGCGTCAACCGACCGTCGGTTTGTCATAAAATTGCCTGACAAGTTTGCCACTACCTCGCAAGGAGCAAAAAACATGGCCTATTGGCTGATGAAATCCGAGCCGGACGAGTTATCTATCCAAGATCTGGAGAAGCTTGGCCGAGCGCGCTGGGACGGGGTTCGTAACTATCAGGCACGGAATTTTCTGCGAACCATGGCGGTGGGGGATGAGTTCTTTTTCTACCATTCCAGCTGCCCTGAGCCAGGGATTGCCGGGATCGGCAAGATTGTCGAGGCGGCGTACCCGGACCCGACGGCACTGGAGCCGGAGAGTCATTACTTCGACCCGAAAGCCACCCAGGAGAAAAACGCCTGGAGCGCGATCGATGTTGCTCACGTCAAAACGTTTCCCAACGTTCTGAAGCTGGACTATCTGAAGCAGCAAGCGGCGCTGGCGCAGATGCCACTGGTACAGAAAGGTTCGCGACTGTCGGTGATGCCGGTGACGGCCGAGCAATGGGCAGCGGTGCTTGGTCTGCGCTAAATAAAGCAGAACCGCCCGTCACTCTGGCTTACCTTACCGATCGGTCAGGTTTGGCCCTCAGTTGACTGACATCAAGTCGCCCAGGCGCTTGCCTGTCAGACTACGACGCTACAGACGCAGGATGCAGACATGTCGACGCACAGCCGTTCCTCGCTTTTTTTCGCTTTTCTACTGGGGGCTTTGCTACTGGCCGCTGGGGGATTTGGTTATTGGAAGTCGACGCTCAACCGGCTGCCTGCAGGGCTGTATGTCGGCAATGGCCGGCTTGAAGCCACTGAAGTGCAGATCGCCAGCAAGACACCCGGCCGGCTGGCTGAAGTACTGGTGGACGAAGGCGACAAGGTGACCAAAGGCCAACTGCTGGCCCGCATGGACACCCGAACCCTTGAAGCTCAACGCCGTCAGGCTGAAGCCGAAGTGATACGCGCCCGGGAAAACCTCTCTGCCGCCCAGGCCAATGTGCAACTGCGCCAGAGCGAGCAACTGCTTGCCCATCAAGAGCTCAAACGCTCCCAGGAATTGTTCAAGCGCGGGTTCGCCAGTGGCCAGATCATCGACCAACAGCAGTCGCGCTTCGACACCGGTAACGCGGCCGTCACCGCGGCCCGCGCTCAGGTGTCCGCCGTTGGCGCAGCCATTGGCGCGGCTCAGGCACAAGTCGCTCAGTTAACCAGCGAAATTGACGACAGCAGCTTACGGGCCCCCATCGACGGAGTGATTCAGCTTCGCATGGCCGAACCCGGTGAAGTGCTCGGCGCCGGTGGGCGGGTACTGCTGCTGATCGACCCGAACGACCAGTACATGAACCTCTATCTAGCGGCATCCGTGGCCGGACGCCTGGCGGTCGGCGATGATGCGCGGATTCTGCTGGACGCCCTGCCCGGCCAGCCGTTGCCGGCGAAAATCAGTTTCGTGGCGGCCAAATCGCAGTTCACGCCCAAAGAAGTCGAAACCCGCGACGAGCGTCAGAAACTGGTGTTTCGGGTCAAGCTACGCCTGACCCAACCCAGCGCCGTGCCCCAGGCCAAACCGGGGATGCCCGGTAGTGGCTACGTGCGCACCGCTCCCATTGACTGGCCGGCCAATCTTCAATGACCGGCCTGGCACTGAACGCCACGCGCCTTCAGCACCGTTATGGCCAACAGCAGGCGCTGACCGACATCACGTTCAGCCTGCCCGCCGGTATCCGATGCGGGTTGATTGGTCCGGATGGTGCCGGTAAATCCAGCCTGCTGGGATTGATCGCCGGCGTGAAGACGTTACAAGACGGCCAACTGGAAGTGCTCGGTGGCTCGATCCAGGACCGGCGCCACCGCAACAGCCTCTACTCGCGAATCGCGTTCATGCCTCAAGGTTTGGGCGGCAACCTGTACCCTGATCTCTCGATCCGCGAGAACATTCACTTCTTCGCCACACTGTTCGGGCTGTCCGGGGCCGAATGCGATCAGCGCATGCATAGCCTGCTGCTGGCCACTGATCTACTGCGCTTTGCCGAGCGCCCGGCCGGCAAGCTATCGGGCGGAATGAAACAGAAGCTCGGCCTCTGTTGTGCGCTGATCCATGAACCGGACCTGTTGATCCTCGATGAACCGACCACTGGCGTCGATCCCTTGTCCCGGCGGCGCTTCTGGGAGTTGATTGATGACGTTCGGCGCCAACGCCCGCAACTGACGCTACTGGTCGCTACCGCGTATATGGAAGAGGCCGAGCAGTTCGAACACTGCCTGATGCTCGATGGCGGCAAACTGATCGCCGCCGGTTTGAGCCGCGACTTGGGAGCGGCTACCCCCAGCGGCAAGCTCGATGAGGCCTTCACCCATTTTCAGGGCGTCACTGGCCATGACAACCAGCCGCTGGCAATCCCTTCTCGAACCAATGCCACTGCCGACATCGCCATCCAAGCCCATGACCTGACCCTGCGCTTCGGCGATTTCACGGCTGTGGACAAGGTCAGCTTCGCCATCGGCCGCGGCGAGATCTTCGGGTTTCTGGGCTCCAACGGCTGCGGCAAAACCACCACCATGAAAGTGCTCACCGGGCTGATTCCTGCCAGCGAAGGCAGCGCCACGCTGCTGGGCAATCCGGTGAACGCCAAGGATCTGGCCACCCGCAAACGCGTCGGCTTCATGTCCCAGAGCTTCTCGCTGTATGGCGAACTCAGCGTGCGGCAGAACCTGGACTTGCACGCGCGACTGTTCGATTTGCCCAAGGCCGACAGCGCGCAGCGCATCGACGAGCTGATCCAGCGCTTCAACCTGGGCAGCGTCGCTCATCAATCATCCGGTGCACTGCCGCTTGGCCTGCGCCAACGGTTATCCCTGGCGGTGGCGGTACTGCATCGCCCGGAAGTGCTGATCCTCGACGAACCGACCTCCGGCGTCGACCCGGCGGCCCGGGACGATTTCTGGCGACTGCTGATCGAACTGTCCCGCGAACAGGGCGTGACGATTTTCCTGTCCACCCATTTCATGAACGAAGCCCAGCGCTGCGACCGCATTTCACTGATGCATGCCGGCAAGGTACTGGCCTGCGACACCCCGGCAGCCCTGCAACAGCAGTTCAACGGCCAGACACTGGAGGCCGCATTCGTCACCTGCCTGGAACAGGCCCAGGGCCCGAACGCAACGGCGGCGCCACCAGCATCCATCGACGCGACAATCGCACCGACCACGCCGATGAAAGATCACGGCTTCAGTTTTGGACGGCTGCGGGCACTGGCGAGTCGTGAAGGCAAGGAACTGCTGCGCGATAAAGTGCGCATGGCCTTCGCCCTGCTCGGGGCGATGCTCATGATGGTGATCTTCGGCTACGGCATTTCCCTGGATGTGGAAAAACTCGCCTTCGCGGTCTACGACCAGGACCAGACTCCGCAAAGCCGGGCTTATCTGGAGGCCTTCCGCGGCTCCCGCTACTTCGATGAGCAACCCCCCATAAGCGATGCGACGCAGTTGCATCGACGGCTGCAGCGCTCGGAAATCAAACTGGCGCTGGAGATCCCGCCAGGGTTCGGCCGAGACCTGTTCGCCGGTCGCCAACCCGCTGTGGCGGCCTGGCTCGATGGCGGCATGCCGTTTCGCGCCGAAACCAGCCGCAACTATGTGGAAGCGGTACACCTGGCCAATCTGGAGCAATTGGCCGAGCAGTCCAGCCCAGCGCCAAACCGGCAAGCAGCGGCCGAACTGGAAACCCGCTTCCGCTACAACCAGGACGTCATCAGCGTCAACGCCATCGGTCCCGGGGTGATGGCGCTGATCCTGGCGTTCATCCCGGCCATGCTGACTGCGCTGGGCATCGTGCGGGAGAAAGAACTGGGTTCGATCACCAACTTCTACGCCACACCGCTGACCCGCCTGGAGTTCCTGCTAGGCAAACAAGCGCCGTATCTGGCCGTCAGCCTGATCAACCTCGCCGTCCTGACGGCCATGAACCGCTGGCTGTTCGGCGTGCCCTTCAAGGGCAGCGCACTGACCCTGGCCTTCGGCGGGCTGCTCTACGTGCTGGCAACCACCAGCATGGGTCTGCTGATTTCGGCGTTCACCCGAACCCAGATCGCCGCCATCCTCGGCACCATGATCATCACCAGTCTGCCGACCATTCAGTTTTCCGGTTTGATCGTGCCGCGCTCGTCCCTTGATGGTGCGGCCGCCGTCATGGGGATGTTGTTTCCGGCGGGCTACTTCCTCGACATCGCCGTCGGCACCTTTACCAAGGCGCTGGATATCCGGCAGTTGTGGCCGCAGTGCCTGGCACTGTTCGGGTTCTTTCTCGGGTTCACCGGGCTTAGCCTGGCCATGCTGAAAAAGCAGGAGGTCTGATGCATAAGCTTGCGCACATCCTGCGTCTTGGTCTCAAGGAACTCACAAGCCTGCGACACGACAGTGTGTTGCTGCTGTTCCTGTTCTACGCCTTCACAGTGGCGATCTACATGCC
The DNA here is from genome assembly GCF_963970905.1 of Pseudomonas sp. EL_65y_Pfl2_R96. Lineage (NCBI taxonomy): Bacteria > Pseudomonadati > Pseudomonadota > Gammaproteobacteria > Pseudomonadales > Pseudomonadaceae > Pseudomonas > Pseudomonas sp. EL_65y_Pfl2_R96. The sequence goes on from NZ_CAXAQH010000004.1 coordinate 210,396, forward strand.
GGCCGCGGGCTCCGTGATCGGCGTGCACAATGCCAGCGTGGCCATGGTCGATGAAGATCACAGCCACCTGTCACGACAATTGGCCCAAGCCCTGCAACCCCCGGAATTCCAGCCGCCGGTGTCGCTGCCCTATGGGCAAATGGACGAAGTGCTCGACAGCGGGCGATACACCTTCGTGATCAATGTTCCGGCCAATTTCCAGACGGATCTGTTGGCCGGCCGCCAGCCGGCGTTGCAGGTCAACGTCGACGCCACCGCCATGAGCCAGGCGTTCATGGGCGCGGGCTACATCGGACGGATTTTCCAGCGTGAGCTGCTGACTTACAGTGGCCAGGCCGATGCGGCGAGCACGACACCCGTGCGGCTGACGACGCGAGCGCTGTTCAATACCAACCTGGAGGGTGGCTGGTTCCTGGCGGTGATTCAGATCGTCAACAACATCACCATCCTCGCCATCATCCTGACCGGCACAGCGCTGCTGCGTGAGCGCGAACACGGCACTCTCGACCATTTGCTGGTGCTGCCACTGACGGCGCTGGAGATCATGCTGGCAAAAATCTGGAGCAACATGCTGGTGGTGGTGCTGTGCACCTGGATCTCGTTGGAGGTGATTGTCAAAGGCGCCCTCGGCGTGCCGCTGGCCGGCTCCATGACTTTGTTCTTACTGGTGACGGCGGTTTATCTGTTCGCCAGCACAGCGCTGGGGATATTTCTCGCGACCCTCGCCCGCTCGACACCGCAGTTCGGCCTGTTGGCGATTCCGGTGATTATCCCGATGTTGCTGCTTTCTGGCGGCAGTACACCGCTCGACAGCATGCCGCAATGGTTGCAATGGGTGATGCAAGGCTCGCCATCGACGCACTTCGTCAGCCTCAGCGCCGCGATACTGTTTCGCGATGCTGGCATCAGCGTGGTCTGGCCGGACTTGCTGGCGTTGAGCGCCATTGGCCTGCTGTTTTTTACCATTGCGCTGATGCGGTTTCGCAGGAGCCTGACGTCCTGACGGACCGGTCGTCCCCCACAGGATTTGCGCAGTTCCTGTGGGAGCGGCGGTGCGGCGATCCGACTTGCCCGCGATGAGGCCAGCCCAGACAACAAAAGTCTTACTGGATAATGAGGTTGTTGAACAACAAATCCTCAACCACCGGCTTACCGGTTTCATCGCTCATCACTTGCTGGGTCTGCTTCAAGGCTTCCTGACGCAGCTTTTCCTTGGCTTCGACATTGTTCATGGTTTCGGTGGTCTGCTGCGTAAACAACGCCACCAGCTGATTACGGATCAATGGCTCGTTGGCCTTCACCGCTTTGGTCGCCTCTTCGCCGGTCACCCGCAATGCCACATCGGCCTTGTAGACCTTGAGCTTCTGCGTGCCGTCCAGCCCATAGTTGCCCACGAACGGCGGGCTCAGGGTGATGTAGTTGACCTTCGGGGCTTCACCTTCTTTGGCTTCTTCGGCCATCGCTGCCACAGGCAGAGACAGGGCCAGCATCAACATGATCCACGCTTTCACAATTCGCTCCTTATCCGGTTTGCGGCCTAGCATAACGACCCGCCGCTCAAGCACAAGCTTATGGCTGACTATCAGGGTCGGGCATGCTCGTTGACCCGTTGACTCACACACCTACACTTATCGGCCATCACTCCCAAAGGAATAGCCCTGATGAAAGCCGTGCTGTGCAAAGCCTTCGGCCCTGCCGAAGCGCTGGTGCTGGAAGACGTCGCCAGTCCTGTCGCGAAGAAGAACGAAATCCTGCTGGACGTGCACGCCGCAGGGGTGAACTTCCCGGACACGCTGATCATCGAGGGCAAATACCAGTTCAAACCGCCCTTCCCGTTTTCACCGGGCGGCGAAGCGGCCGGCGTGGTCAGCGCGGTGGGCGAAAAGGTCAGCCACCTCAAGGTCGGTGACCGGGTCATGGCCCTGACAGGATGGGGCAGTTTCGCCGAGCAGGTCGCGGTGCCGGGCTACAACGTGCTGCCGATCCCGCCATCGATGGACTTCAACACCGCCGCCGCATTCAGCATGACCTATGGCACTTCGATGCACGCCCTCAAGCAACGGGGCAACCTGCAACCTGGCGAAACCTTGCTGGTGCTCGGCGCTTCCGGCGGTGTCGGCCTCGCCGCCGTGGAAATCGGCAAAGCCATGGGTGCCCGGGTGATCGCCGCCGCCAGCAGCGCGGAAAAACTCGCGGTGGCCAAGGCCGCCGGTGCCGATGAGTTGATCAACTACAGCGAAACCAGCCTCAAGGACGAGATCAAACGCCTGACCGACGGCCAGGGTGCCGACGTGATTTACGATCCGGTGGGCGGCGACCTGTTCGACCAGGCCATCCGCGCCATCGCCTGGAACGGCCGCCTGCTGGTGGTCGGTTTCGCCAGCGGACGCATTCCGGAATTGCCAGTGAACCTGGCGCTGCTCAAGGGCGCAGCAGTGGTCGGCGTGTTCTGGGGCTCCTTCGCCCAACGCCAGCCCCAGGACAACGCGGCGAACTTCCAGCAGTTGTTTGGCTGGTTTGCCGAAGGCAAGTTGAAGCCGCTGGTGTCGCAGGTGTATCCGCTGAGCAATGCGGCGCAGGCGATCAATGATCTTGGTCAGCGCAAGGCGGTCGGGAAAGTGGTGGTGCAGGTTCGCTGATTGTTTACCTGACCGAGTCGCAGCCTCGCGACTCGGGTCCACCATCCCTACAACGACCTGCATTTATACCTGAGCGACATGTTCATAAAGGAACATACCATCTCCAACATTTCCGCTGTTTTGCCGATGCGAACCGATGCTATTTTCGGTAACGAAACTGTAACATTCGTATCCGCAGTCAAAACAAGAAATCTGGAGCTCTTGAATGTTTGCTTTCTTTCGTCCTGCCGCACATCAGGCTCCATTGCCTGAAGAAAAAATAGACAGCACCTACCGGCGCCTTCGCTGGCAGATCTTCGCCGGGATTTTCATTGGGTACGCGGGTTACTACCTGTTGCGCAAGAACTTCACCCTGGCGTTCCCGGATCTGATCGCCCAAGGCTATACAAAAGGAACCTTAAAGAGGTCAAGCACTTCGACTTCGACAAAACGTCGTGGGCGTATTTCCTGTACGAGTGGGCAGGCATTCCCGGCACGCTGCTGTGCGGCTGGATGTCGGACAAGATCTTCCGGGGCAACCGTGGCCTGACCGGCATGGTGTTCATGGCGCTGGTGACAGTTGCGACGATCGTGTACTGGCTGAATCCACCGGGTAACCCGATGGTCGATATGATCTCGCTGGGTGGTTCAGTCGCGGCCAGTGCCATGATGGGCTACACGGTGGACTATTTTGGCTGGGATGGCGGCTTCATTCTGTTGGTCGTTGCCTGCCTGCTGGCGATGGCGTTCCTGGCACCCACTCTGGGCCACAAGAACGTCGCCAGTCAGGGTCGCGAAGCGCTCGCCTGATCAACCTTTGATTTACAGCGCTTGAGCCGCGCCTCCAGATTCCGGTCTGGCATGGCGTGGCTACGCAGGGCGTGGGCGGTCTGCTCGACATACTCGCGAGTGGTGCCGTAACGCCCGCAAGCGTTTTCGAACACCTGACTCAGCACATGATCCGGCAAGTTGCCGGCATAGCTGGGCAGGTGCCGCTCCAGAACGAATCCCAATGCCTGAACCTGGCTTCCGTCTTCAAGACGGCAGTTGAGCCAGTGTGGGCGATAGGACGGGAATGGCATTTCACGCTGCCAGAGCGCATAAAGCGAAGCTTCGAGTTGTTCTTCGGGCAAGCGATAGGCGAACCCGCTGCAAGAGCCGCCGCGATCCAGGCCAAACACCAGACCCGGTACTTCCGGCGTGCCGCGATGTTCGTGGGACCACAGGTACAAGCCGCGATGATAGCCATGCACCCGGCCGCGCACCCGCTCCACCGCCGGGCATTCAGGGCGCCAGATCAGCGAACCGTAAGCGAACAGCCAGACCGGCCCACCCTTGTGGCAGGCCATGGTCGATTGCATCGAGCTGAGCAATTGTTCGTGCGTAAGCTGCGGCCCCAGATCGAGTCGCGGAGGGTAAGCCAGATTCAAAAAAGCAGATTCAATGGCACTCATGGCGATGGGATTTCGGTCCTGCAATTATTACAAAATATAAGCAACCTTCACGCTATAGAACATATAGCAGTAATACCAAAACGAAAAGTGCTAAGAGACCTATGATCTTGCATAACCCCCTAAAAGTTCCAATGCTGAAGCTGGAGGGCTTGGCTATATACCCTAATATCATTTAGGAGAATTCTTAAATACCAGAACGAAATATACATAAGCATTCGGCGCGTCTACGATAAAACCCACTTAGGAGAAACTTCCTACAAACCCTTCGGATTTCCCGCCTGCCCACTGCAGCTAACGTCGCGTATAACGGCCACCAAAGGCGCAAGCCAAACTGCCTCAAAGGCCTGAACAATGAAAAAACCATGGATTTACGCGCTACTTCTGATGCTCACGGCGCAGCACTCGCTAGCGGAGGATACCTCTGAGAAAGACACGGGCTCCTGGTATTTGCAGACCAGCGTCTATACCAAACACTACTCCCACGACCCCGACCACAATAACAATCAGGACCTCATCGGCCTTGAGCGCGAGCAAGCGTCCGGTTGGTTGTTTGGTGGCGCAACTTTTCGCAACTCGTTCAGCCAGCGTTCATATTATGTGTATGCGGGAAAACGCTACGAGAGCGCCGACTACCCCGTGTACATAAAACTCAGTGGTGGTCTGTTGCAAGGTTACAGCGGCAAGTATCAGGACAAGATCCCCCTGAATCACTTCGGGGTCGCGCCAGTGATCATTCCTTCAGTCGGTGCGCACTACGGACCGTTGACAGCCGAGCTGGCGTTGCTCGGCTTCAATGCCGTCATGGTGACGACCGGCGTGCGCTTCTAGAACGACTCGCCCACCTACGATCGCGGAGCGTAAGCAAATACATCCGCGCGCATTTGATGGGCATCCATCCCCGCTTCGACCAACACATCCAACGTGCCGTAAACCATGGCCGGAGAGCCGCTGGCATAGACGTGCAAGGCTTTCAGATCAGAGAAATCCTCACACACGGCTTCATGCAGCATCCCGCAGCGCCCTTCCCAGCCACATTGATCGCTGACAACTTTATGCAGGAACAGATTGGGTAATTTCAGCCATTCATCCCAATGTTCGATTTCATAAAAATCTTCGGGACGACGCACGCCCCAATACAGATGCACCGGATGCTTGAAACCCGTGGCCCGGCAATGTTCGATCAGGCTATGGATCTGGCCCATGCCGGTACCGGCAGCAATCAATACCAGTGGACCGTCAGGCAGTTCCGCCAGATGGGTATCGCCGAACGGCATTTCGATCCGAACCATGGCGTTGCGTTGCAGCTGCGCGATCAGGCTCAACGCACTGCTTTCGCGCGCCAGCACATGAATTTCCAGATCACGGCCGGAATGCGGCGCAGAGGCCAGGGAGAAGGCCGACTTCTCGCCATTCTCACGCTCGATCATCAGGTACTGGCCGGCGTGATAGCGCGGCGGCTTGCCCGCTGGCGCCCGTAGACGCACGCGCCAGGTATCGCCGCCGACGTCTCTGCACTCAATGACCTGACACGACACGCTACGCACCGGCAGTTCTCCCAGCGCGAGCACGCCATCCCACAGCACGATGCAGTCTTCCAGCGGCTCTGCAATGCAAGTGTAGAACTCGCCATGGTCGCGCACATCACCGGCCTGTTCGACCCGCCCTTCCACCAACAATGCGCCGCACACATGGCAATTGCCGTTGCGACAGCTTTGAGGGCATTCATAGCCCAGGCGCCGCGCGCCATCGAGAATCCGCTCGCCGGGCAGAATCTGTAGCACTGCTCCGGAGGGCTGCAAAGTTACACGCATCAATCTATTCCTAACTGATTCCAGATGGCATCGATCCGTTGGGTAACGGCTTCATCCTTGACGATGACCCGGCCCCACTCGCGAGTGGTTTCGCCCGGCCATTTATGCGTGGCATCGAGCCCCATCTTCGAACCCAGGCCGGAGACCGGCGAGGCGAAGTCCAGGTAGTCGATCGGCGTGTTGTCGATCATCACCGTGTCGCGCTTGGGGTCCATGCGCGTGGTAATGGCCCAGATCACGTCGTTCCAGTCCCGTGCGTTGATATCGTCGTCGGTGACGATAACGAACTTGGTGTACATGAACTGTCGCAAAAACGACCAGACACCGAGCATTACCCGCTTGGCATGACCGGGATATGACTTCTTCATGGTCACGATGGCCATGCGGTATGAGCAGCCTTCAGGCGGCAGGTAGAAATCAGTGATCTCCGGGAACTGCTTTTGCAGGATCGGCACGAACACTTCGTTCAGCGCCACGCCGAGAATCGCCGGCTCATCCGGCGGACGGCCGGTGTAGGTGCTGTGGTAGATCGGTTTGATCCGGTGGGTGATGCGCTCGACGGTGAACACCGGGAAGCTGTCGACTTCGTTGTAGTAGCCGGTGTGGTCGCCGTATGGACCTTCATCGGCCATTTCACCCGGATGGATCACGCCTTCGAGGATGATTTCGGCGGTAGCCGGGACTTGCAGGTCATTGCCGCGGCATTTCACCAGTTCGGTGCGATTGCCGCGCAGCAGACCAGCGAAGGCGTATTCGGAGAGACTGTCCGGCACCGGCGTCACGGCGCCAAGAATGGTTGCCGGGTCAGCGCCCAGTGCGACGGAAACCGGGAACGGCTGGCCGGGGTGTTTCTCGCACCACTCGCGATAATCCAGCGCGCCGCCACGGTGGCTCAACCAGCGCATGATCACCTTGTTGCGGCCGATCACTTGCTGACGGTAGATGCCGAGGTTCTGCCGATCCTTGTTCGGACCTTTGGTGACGGTCAGGCCCCAGGTGATCAGCGGACCGACGTCGCCTGGCCAGCAGGTCTGCACCGGCAGCATCGCCAGATCGACATCATCGCCTTCAATGACCACTTCCTGGCAGACCGCGTCTTTGACCACTTTCGGCGCCATCGAGATGATCTTGCGGAAGATCGGCAGCTTGGACCAGGCGTCCTTCAAACCTTTCGGCGGCTCGGGTTCCTTGAGGAACGCCAGCAGCTTGCCAATTTCGCGCAGCTCGCTGACCGCTTCTGCACCCATGCCCAGCGCCACGCGCTCAGGCGTGCCAAACAGGTTGCCGAGCACAGGGATGTCATAACCGGTCGGGTTTTCGAAAAGCAGGGCCGGGCCTTTGGCGCGCAATGTGCGGTCGCAGACCTCGGTCATTTCGAGCACTGGGGACACCGGAACCTGGATGCGCTTGAGTTCGCCGCGCTTTTCCAGGCCGCTGATAAAGTCGCGCAAGTCGCGATACTGCATGCGTGAGCCTCGTTTTGGCCGTGGCGTTCGGGGGTGGCAGTTTAGCGCCGAACCCCTCAGTTCAGAACCACGAACTGCCGTTGATCAAAAATCAGATAGCAAAAAGCCGGGTTTCCCCGGCTTTTTGGCCTGTTCGATTTACTTGCGTTTCATCGACAGGAAGAACTCATCGTTGGTCTTGGTCTGTTTCAGCTTGTCGACCAGGAACTCGATGGCAGAGACTTCGTCCATCGGGTGCAACAGCTTGCGCAGGATCCACATACGCTGCAGTTCGTCGTCGGCCGTCAGCAACTCTTCGCGGCGAGTACCGGAACGGTTGATGTTGATGGCCGGGAACACACGCTTTTCGGCGATCTTGCGATCCAGAGGCAGTTCCATGTTGCCGGTGCCTTTGAATTCCTCGTAGATCACTTCGTCCATCTTCGAGCCGGTTTCAACCAGCGCGGTAGCGATGATGGTCAGCGAACCGCCTTCTTCGATGTTCCGTGCAGCGCCGAAGAAACGTTTCGGTTTCTCCAGGGCGTGAGCATCGACACCACCAGTCAGCACCTTGCCGGAGCTCGGGATCACGGTGTTATAGGCACGTGCCAGACGGGTGATGGAGTCGAGCAGGATCACCACGTCCTTCTTGTGCTCGACCAGGCGCTTGGCCTTCTCGATCACCATTTCGGCAACCTGCACGTGGCGGGTTGGCGGCTCGTCGAACGTCGAGGCAACCACTTCGCCGCGCACGGTACGCTGCATTTCGGTTACTTCTTCCGGACGTTCGTCGATCAGCAATACGATCAGATGAACTTCAGGATTGTTACGTGCGATGTTCGCCGCAATGTTCTGCAGCATGATCGTTTTACCGGCTTTCGGCGGAGCAACGATCAGGCCGCGCTGGCCTTTGCCGATCGGGGCGCACAGGTCGATGACACGACCGGTCAAGTCTTCGGTGGAACCGTTGCCGGCTTCCATTTTCATGCGCACGGTCGGGAACAGCGGGGTCAGGTTCTCGAAGAGAATCTTGTTTTTCGCGTTCTCGGGACGATCGTAGTTGATCGTGTCGACCTTGAGCAGCGCGAAATACCGCTCGCCTTCCTTTGGAGGGCGGATCTTGCCAACGATGGTGTCACCGGTGCGCAAGTTGAAGCGGCGGATCTGGCTCGGCGAGACGTAGATATCGTCCGGGCCGGCGAGATAGGAAGCGTCAGCGGAGCGCAGGAAGCCGAAGCCGTCCTGGAGAATCTCCAGCACGCCATCACCGGAGATTTCCTCGCCGCTTTTAGCGTGCTTTTTGAGCAGGGAGAAAATCACGTCCTGCTTGCGCGAACGGGCCATATTTTCTATGCCCATCTGTTCGGCCAATTCGAGCAGTTCGGTAATCGGCTTTTGCTTGAGTTCAGTCAGATTCATATAGGAATGACGTAATCATTTATGGAGGGGGGAAATTAAGCTTTTGGCTTAATGAGGCCGCGCCGCAGAGAAGGCGACAGGATCGCGTACTTATTCGAAAAGGAGTGCGTCGGCGACGGCTAGCAGGGGGCAGTGGAGAAACCAGTGCGGGGCCGAATGTACCACCTGAGTTTCGGAGCGTCTAGCCCTCAATAACGAAAAGGCCCCGCAATATGCGGGGCCTTTTCATGACGCTTTATAACAACGCTTAGATGTTGGCGTCGAGGAAGGCCGCCAGTTGCGACTTCGACAGCGCGCCAACCTTGGTGGCTTCGACGTTGCCGTTCTTGAACAGCATCAGCGTCGGGATACCACGCACGCCGTGCTTGGCCGGAGTTTCCTGGTTCTCGTCGATGTTCAGTTTGGCAACGGTCAGCTTGCCTTTGTAGGTTTCAGCGATTTCGTCCAGAACAGGAGCGATCATTTTGCAAGGGCCGCACCATTCAGCCCAGTAGTCGACCAGTACAGCGCCTTCGGCCTTGAGTACGTCAGCCTCGAAGCTAGCGTCGCTAACGTGTTTGATAAGATCGCTGCTCATGGAAGTCTCCAGGTTGTAAGCAAAAAAACGTGGCCCATCATAGCTGCCCTTCCCCCGTTCAGGAAGCCGCAGATGATTGAGTCTCGCTATGGTGCCCCATGAATTTGGGTATAGCTCAAGTCACGAGGTGGCGGGAGCGACGAAGGCAATTCCGGTGCGCAGGGCGGCGTTGCGTACGTGTTCCTGCATGGCCTTCTGCGCGGCACCTGAGGCCCGGCGAGCCAGCGCACGGAGGATTTTACGGTGTTCCTGCCAGGTTTCCATGGCCCGTTCGGCCCGGATGAACGGTAGCTTCTGGCTCTCCAGGAAGATGTCGGCGCTGGCCGTCAGGATGCTCAGCATCGCCTGATTGCCGCTGGCCAGGAGGATGCGCCGGTGAAACTCGAAGTCCAGTCGCGCCGCCGCATCGAAGTCGGCGGCACGCAGTTCGTTGCGCATGGCAGCGACATTGTCTTCCAGGGCATCGAGCTCATCGGTGCTCAGGGTCACGGCTGCCAACCCGGCGGCAAAACCTTCCAGCGCGTAGCGCAACTGGAAGATGTCCAACGGCGATGCCTGGGCCGCGAACGGCCAGCCCGGCGTCGCATCACCCCGGGGCAAATCGACCGGTGACTGCACGAACACGCCCTTGCCCGGCTGGATACTGATCACGCCCAGCGCACTCAGGGACGACAACGCCTCGCGGAGCGACGCCCGACTGACCCCCAATTGCACCGCCAGGTCCCGTTGCGAGGGCAACGCATCCCCCGCCCCGAAGCCTTGCTCGGTGATCAGTTTGCGGATGGCTTGCAGCGCCACTTCGGGCACCGCGCGAGAGATCGAGTTCATGGTTTTTTCAGACGAGCCAGGCCAATGAGCGGCTAGTTGTAAAGCTATTCGCGACGTCCGGCAAGTCGTGCCCCATGGGGGTTCGGGAATTTTCACGGGTGCGCCATCAGGGTGCGAAATGCCACCCAACTGTTCAGACCAGTAAGACCGAACGACACCAGCAAAACCGTGGCCTGCGCCCCCCAAAACCTAATCTTGGCATGGCCCGTGCTCTGTCGATCCGCAGAAATCACTTCCCGCCGATCCGGAGATTTGCCATGACCCAGCGTTACAGCGTCCTCCTCGCAGCCCTGTTTGCCAGCCTGATGCTGAGCCAGGCACCCGCCCACGCCGACGGTCTGGAGGACGTGGTCAAACGCGGCACCCTCAAAGTTGCCGTGCCCCAGGACTTCCCGCCGTTCGGCTCGGTCGGCCCGGACATGAAGCCTCGCGGCCTCGATATCGACACCGCCAAACTGCTGGCCGACCAGCTCAAGGTCAAACTCGAACTGACCCCGGTCAACAGCACCAACCGCATCCCGTTCCTGACCACCGGCAAGGTCGACCTGGTGATTTCCAGCCTCGGCAAGAACCCTGAGCGCGAGAAAGTCATCGACTTCTCCCGTGCCTATGCGCCGTTCTACCTCGCCGTGTTCGGCCCGCCAGACGCCGCCATCAAGGGTCTGGACGATCTCAAGGGCAAAACCATCAGCGTCACCCGTGGCGCCATCGAAGACATCGAGCTGACCAAAGTCGCCCCCGAAGGCGCAACCATCAAACGCTTCGAAGACAACAACTCGACCATCGCCGCCTACCTCGCGGGGCAAGTCGACCTGATCGCCAGCGGCAACGTGGTGATGGTGGCGATCAGCGAGAAAAACCCGAAACGCGTGCCAGCCCTGAAAGTGAAGCTCAAGGACTCGCCGGTTTACGTTGGCGTGAACAAGAACGAGCCGGCGCTGCTGGGCAAGGTCAACGACATCCTCACCACGGCCAAGGCTGACGGTGCACTGGAAAAGAACGCGCAAACCTGGCTGAAAGAGCCGCTGCCGGCCGACCTCTGATCGTTCGCGCGGGAGACGACTTATGGCTTATCAGTTCGATTTCTTGCCAGTGGTGGAAAACACCGATCTGCTGCTACGCGGTGCGCTGTTCACCCTTGAACTGACGGCCATCGGCGCGTTACTCGGGGTGAGCGTAGGCATCGTCGGGGCGCTGGTGCGGGCGTGGAACATCCGCCCGTTTGCCGGCATTTTCGGGGTCTACGTCGAGTTGATCCGCAACACGCCCTTCCTGGTGCAGTTGTTTTTCATCTTCTTCGGTTTACCGTCGCTGGGCCTGCAGATTTCCGAATGGCAGGCGGCGGTGCTGGCGATGGTGATCAACCTGGGCGCCTATTCGACCGAGATCATCCGCGCCGGCATTCAGGCGATCCCCCGTGGGCAGCTGGAAGCCGCGGCTGCCTTGGCGATGACTCGCCTCGAAGCCTTCCGCCACGTGGTTCTGCTGCCGGCGCTGGGCAAGGTCTGGCCGGCCCTGAGCAGCCAGATCATCATCGTCATGCTCGGCTCGGCGGTCTGTTCGCAGATCGCCACCGAAGAGTTGAGCTTCGCCGCCAACTTCATTCAATCGCGCAACTTTCGCGCCTTTGAAACCTATGCCCTGACCACGCTGATCTACCTGTGCATGGCGCTGTTGATCCGCCAATTGCTGAACTGGATCGGCCGCCGGTTTATATCAAGAAGCAGCGTAAGGACCAGTCAATGAGCGACTTTACCTTCTGGGACATCCTGCGCAACCTGCTCACGGGCCTGCAATGGACCCTGGCGTTGTCGCTGGTGGCGTTTATCGGCGGCGGGGTGATCGGCCTGCTGATCATGGTGATGCGGATTTCAAAAAAATCCCTGCCCAGCCACTTCGCCCGCACCTACATCGAACTGTTCCAGGGCACGCCGCTGTTGATGCAGCTGTTTCTGGTGTTCTTCGGCGTGGCATTGGCCGGCGTGGAAATTTCACCGTGGATGGCGGCGGCGATTGCGTTGACGCTGTTCACCAGCGCCTACCTGGCGGAGATCTGGCGTGGTTGCGTCGACTCGATCCCCAACGGCCAGTGGGAAGCCTCGTCGAGCCTGGCGCTCAACCCGCTGGAGCAATTGCGTTACGTGATCCTGCCGCAAGCCCTGCGCATCGCCGTGGCGCCAACCGTGGGCTTTTCGGTGCAAGTGGTCAAAGGCACCGCCGTCACCTCGATCATCGGCTTCACCGAACTGACCAAAACCGGCGGCATGCTCGCCAACGCGACCTTCGAGCCGTTCATGGTTTACGGCCTCGTCGCCCTCGGTTACTTCCTGCTCTGCTACCCCTTGTCCCTCAGTGCGCGCTACCTGGAAAGGAGACTGCATGCCTCTGCTTAGAATTTCCGCCCTGCATAAATATTACGGCGACCACCATGTGCTCAAAGGCATCGACCTGAGTGTCGAAGAAGGCCAGGTCGTGGCGATCATCGGCCGCAGCGGCTCGGGAAAATCCACCTTGTTGCGCACCCTCAATGGCCTGGAGTCGATCAATGACGGCGTGATCGAAGTCGACGGCGAATACCTCGACGCCGCCCGCGCCGACCTGCGCAGCCTGCGGCAGAAAGTCGGGATGGTGTTCCAGCAGTTCAACCTGTTCCCGCACCTGACCGTCGGCGAGAACGTCATGCTCGCGCCGCAAGTGGTGCAGAAAGTGCCAAAAGCCAGAGCCGCCGAACTGGCGCGAGAGATGCTGGAGCGGGTCGGGCTGGGGGAGAAATTCGACGCCTTCCCGGATCGACTCTCCGGCGGCCAGCAACAGCGCGTGGCAATCGCCCGGGCGCTGGCCATGTCGCCGAAAGTCTTGTTGTGCGATGAAATTACCTCGGCCCTGGACCCGGAACTGGTCAACGAAGTGTTGAGCGTGGTCCGGCAACTGGCCAAGGAAGGCATGACGCTGATCATGGTCACCCATGAAATGCGCTTTGCCCGCGAGGTTGGGGACAAGTTGGTGTTCATGCACCAGGGCAAAGTGCATGAGGTGGGGGATCCGAAGATTCTGTTTGCCAACCCGCAGACGGCGGAGTTGGCGAATTTCATTGGGACGGTGGAAGCGGCGGGCTGAAGGATATTCAGTGCCTTTAAGGCCGCCTTCGCGGGCAAGCCCGCTCCCACAGGGTTCTCTGTTGGAACGCGATCATGTGTTCGACGCAAAAACCTGTGGGAGCGGGCTTGCCCGCGAAGAGGCCTTCTGCAACGCCCACGAATGCCACCCGTGGTAAAAGATCGCAGCCTTCGGCAGCTCCTGCGCGTTGGCGCGAGCGTTTGATCGTGGCACGATGTCGGGGTTATCGACCGAGACCCCTGACCATGCCGCTACCCCAAGTCAAGAATCTGTCCCTGATCGCCGCCATCGACCTGGGCTCCAACAGCTTTCACATGGTCGTGGCCAAGGCCCAGAACGGCGAAATCCGGATTCTCGAGCGTCTCGGGGAGAAGGTTCAGCTGGCCGCCGGCATCGACGAAGAACGTCAACTCAGCGAAGAATCGATGCAGCGCGGGCTCGATTGCCTGAAGCGTTTTGCCCAACTGATCAACGGTATGCCACCCGGCACCGTACGGATCGTCGGCACCAACGCCCTGCGCGAAGCCCGTAACCGCGGCGAATTCATCCACCGCGCCGAAGAAATCCTCGGCCATCCGGTAGAAGTCATCTCCGGCCGTGAAGAAGCGCGCCTGATTTACCTCGGCGTCTCCCACACCCTCGCCGATACCCCGGGCAAACGCCTGGTGGCCGACATCGGCGGCGGCAGTACCGAATTCATCATCGGCCAGCGCTTCGAACCATTGCTGCGTGAAAGCCTGCAAATGGGTTGCGTCAGCTACACCCAACGTTATTTCAAGGACGGCAAGATCACCCCGGCCCGCTACGCCCAGGCGTACACCGCGGCGCGGCTGGAGATCATGAGCATCGAACACGCCCTGCACCGCCTGACCTGGGATGAAGCCATCGGCTCCTCGGGTACCATTCGCGCCATTGGCCTGGCGCTGAAGGCCGGCGGGCATGGCACTGGCGAGGTGAATGCCGAAGGCCTGGCCTGGCTCAAGCGCAAGCTGATCAAACTCGGCGATGTCGAGAAAATCGACTTCGAAGGCATCAAGCCCGACCGCCGGGCGATCTTCCCCGCTGGCCTGGCGATTCTCGAAGCGATCTTCGATGCCCTCGAGCTGCAACGCATGGACCACTGTGAAGGCGCCCTGCGCGAAGGCGTGCTCTATGATCTGCTGGGCCGTCATCATCACGAAGACGTCCGTGAGCGCACGCTCAGCTCGTTGATGGAGCGTTATCACGTCGACCTCGAACAAGCGGCACGAGTCGAACGCAAGGCGCTGCATGCCTTCGATCAAGTGGCTGAGGATTGGGAGCTGGATGACGGCGTCTGGCGCGAGCTGCTGAGCTGGGCGGCCAAGGTCCATGAAGTGGGCCTGGACATCGCACACTATCAGTACCACAAGCACGGCGCCTACCTGATCGAGCACTCGGACCTGGCCGGATTCTCCCGCGAAGACCAGCAAATGCTCGCGCTGCTGGTGCGGGGCCACCGACGCAACATTCCCAAGGACAAGTTCGCCGAATTCGGCGACGACGGCATCAAGCTGATTCGTCTGTGCGTGCTGCTGCGCTTTGCGATCCTGTTTCACCACATCCGCGGCACCCAGGAAATGCCTCAGGTCGTGTTGCGCGTCAACGGCCATAGCCTGGACGTGTTGTTCCCGGAACACTGGCTGGACGACAACCAGCTGACCCAGGCCGACTTCGCCCTCGAAGCGGAATGGCTGACCCGCGTCAGCTTTGTGCTGAACGTTCGCTAAACTCTGTGGCGAGGGAGCTTGCTCCCGCTGGGCTGCGAAGCGGCCCCAAAAAGAGGGACTGCTGCGCAGTCCAACGGGAGCAAGCTCCCTCGCCACAAGTCATTCACCGCTCGGGCGGGGTAAAAAAGGGCGATCCATGCGGATCGCCCTTTTTTGTATCAACCGAATCTACGTTAACGAACAGCCAGAATCGGACTGCCCAAACGCTCAAGCAACGTTGCCTGGGCACTGCGCGGGTTCTGGTTGCCGGTCGGCGTATTGCGCACGTAGCGACCGTCCGACTGCAGGCTCCAGCTGTGAGTGTTATCGGTGAGATAAAGCTCCAGCTCTTTCTTGACCCGCAAAATCAGCTTCTTGCCTTCAACCGGGAAGCAAGTCTCGACGCGCTTGTCGAGGTTGCGCTCCATCCAGTCGGCACTGGACAGGAACATCTGCTCTTCACCGCCATTGAGGAAGTAGAAGACCCGGGTGTGTTCCAGGAAGCGACCGATGATCGAGCGCACGTGGATGTTGTGCGAGACCCCGGCGATGCCCGGCCGCAGGCAGCACATGCCACGCACCACCAGATCGATGCGCACCCCGGACTGGCTGGCCTTGTACAACGCGCGGATGATCTTCGGATCGGTCAGCGAGTTGAACTTGGCGATGATGTGCGCCGGTTTGCCGTCCAGAGCGAACTGAGTCTCCCGGGCAATCATGTCGAGCATGCCCTTCTTCAACGTGAACGGCGCGTGCAGCAGTTTCTTCATGCGCAGGGTTTTACCCATGCCAATCAACTGGCTGAACAGTTTGCCGACGTCTTCGCACAAGGCATCGTCGGAGGTCAGCAGGCTGTAGTCGGTGTACAGGCGGGCGTTGGCCGCGTGGTAGTTGCCGGTCCCCAAGTGGGCGTAACGGACAATCTCGCCAGCCTCACGACGCAAGATCAGCATCATCTTGGCGTGGGTCTTGAAGCCCACCACGCCATAAATCACCACCGCACCGGCCGCTTGCAGACGGCTGGCCAGTTGCAGGTTGGATTCTTCGTCGAACCGCGCGCGCAATTCGATCACCGCCGTCACTTCCTTGCCGTTACGCGCCGCGTCCACCAGCGCATCGACGATTTCCGAGTTGGCGCCGCTGCGATACAACGTCTGGCGAACCGCCAACACGTGCGGATCCTTGGCCGCCTGGCGCAGCAAGTCGACCACCGGGGTGAACGACTCGAACGGGTGCAGCAGCAGGATGTCCTGCTTGCTGATCACGCTGAAAATGTTCTCGCTGTTTTGCAGCAGTTTCGGGATCTGCGGAGTAAACGGCGTGTATTGCAGCTCCGGGTGACTGTCCAGGCCGGTGATGCTGAACAGCCGGGTCAGGTTGACCGGACCGTTGACCTGATACAGCTCGGTCTCCTGCAGGTTGAACTGCTTGAGCAGGTAATCGGACAGGTGTTTCGGGCAGGTGTCAGCCACTTCCAGCCGCACCGCGTCACCGTAGCGACGGGAGAACAACTCGCCGCGCAGCGCGCGGGCCAGGTCTTCCACGTCTTCGGTATCGACCGCGAGGTCGGCGTTGCGGGTCAGGCGGAACTGGTAGCAGCCCTTGACCTTCATGCCCTGGAACAGGTCATCGGCGTGGGCGTGGATCATCGACGACAGGAACACGTAGTTGTCGCCTGGGCCACCGACTTCTTCCGGCACCTTGATGATCCGCGGCAGCAGACGCGGTGCAGGAATAATCGCCAGACCGGAATCGCGACCGAAGGCGTCGATGCCTTCGAGCTCGACGATGAAGTTCAGGCTCTTGTTCACCAGCAACGGGAACGGGTGCGTCGGGTCGAGGCCGATCGGGGTGATGATCGGCGCGATCTCGTCGCGGAAATAACGGCGAACCCAGGTCTTGAGCTTGGTGGTCCAGTAGCGGCGACGAATGAAGCGGACCTGATGTTTTTCCAGTTCCGGCAACAGAATGTCGTTGAGGATCGCGTATTGACGGTCGACGTGACCGTGCACCAACTCGCTGATACGGGCCAGGGCCTGGTGCGGTTGCAGGCCATCGGCACCGGCCTGTTCGCGGGCAAAGGTAATTTGTTTCTTCAGGCCGGCCACACGAATCTCGAAGAACTCGTCCAGGTTGCTGGAGAAGATCAACAGAAACTTCAGCCGCTCCAGCAATGGGTAGGACTCATCCAGCGCCTGTTCCAGCACGCGGATGTTGAACTGCAGTTGCGAGAGCTCGCGATGGATGTACAGGCTGCTGTCATCCAGACCGGGAATGGCAATCGCTGGCGCCGCAACAACCGGCTCGGCCACCACCGCCGGTGGAGCTGGCTCCAGCTCCGGCGGGGTTTCGGCGATTTGCTCCACCAAAGGTTGAGCGTCTTTTACGGCAACTTCAGTGAGTCCTTCGGTATTCATCGAATGTTCCTGGGAGGGCTATTTTTGCTCTCGTAACAATTGAGCGGCACGGACGGCAAAGTAAGTCAGGATGCCATCAGCGCCTGCACGTTTAAAAGCGGTCAGGGATTCGAGAATAACCCCTTCGCTCAACCAGCCATTCTGGATCGCCGCCATGTGCATGGCGTATTCACCGCTGACCTGATAGACAAAGGTCGGCACTTTGAACGTTTCCTTGACCCGGTAAAGGATGTCCAGATACGGCATGCCTGGCTTGACCATGACCATGTCCGCGCCTTCTGACAAGTCCGCCGCCACTTCGTGCAGGGCTTCGTTGCTGTTGGCCGGGTCCATTTGATAGGAGGCCTTGTTGGCCTTGCCCAGGTTCAGCGCCGAACCCACCGCATCGCGGAATGGGCCGTAATAGGCACTGGCGTACTTGGCCGAGTAGGCCATGATCCGCACATTGACGTGGCCGGCCAGCTCCAGCGCTTCGCGAATCCCCTGAATGCGGCCGTCCATCATGTCCGACGGGGCCACCACCTGGGCACCGGCTTCGGCGTGGGACAGGGCCTGTTTGACCAGTGCGTCGACGGTGATGTCGTTCTGCACGTAGCCTTCTTCGTCGAGAATGCCGTCCTGACCGTGGGTGGTGAACGGGTCCAGGGCGACGTCGGTGATCACACCCAGTTCAGGGAACCGCGCGCGCAAGGCACGAGTAGCACGCTGGGCGATGCCGTTGGGGTTCCAGGCTTCGGCGGCGTCCAGGGATTTGAGCTCCGGTGGCGTCACCGGGAACAGTGCCAATGCCGGAATCCCCAGCTCGACCCACTTGGCGGCCTCTTCGAGCAACAGATCGATGGTCAGGCGTTCGACGCCCGGCATCGAGGCCACCGCTTCGCGACGGTTTTCACCGTCCAGCACAAACACCGGCAGGATCAGATCGTCGACGGTCAGAACGTTTTCACGGACCAGTCGACGCGAAAAATCATCACGGCGATTGCGACGCAGGCGGGTTGCAGGAAACAAACGGTTGGCGGGGGTAAAGCTCACGGCAGACTCCTGAGCCCGCGCTGGCGGGCGAGCGTGACAGTTATAAGCGGCCATTATGACGAACGCATGACAGTTATGTGCACCCCTGGAGCCGCATTCCATTGTCCTTGTAGGAAATGTTCACGTCGAGACACATTTGGACACTTTCATGAATGTGCACGAAGGGTTAGGCTGCGCGTTCATTTCGCCAGCACCCAGACAATGCTCCAACAATTTCTGCATGACTTCGGCTACTTTGCCCTATTCCTCGGCACGTTTTTCGAAGGCGAAACCATTCTGGTACTCGCAGGCTTCCTCGCGTTCCGCGGATACATGGACATCAATCTGGTGGTGGTCGTGGCGTTCTTCGGCAGTTATGCCGGCGATCAGCTGTGGTACTTCCTGGGGCGCAAGCACGGGCGCAAATTGCTGGCACGCAAACCGCGCTGGCAACTGATGGGCGATCGGGCACTGGAACATATCCGCAAGCACCCGGACATCTGGGTGCTGAGCTTCCGCTTTGTCTATGGCTTGCGCACCGTGATGCCGGTGGCGATCGGTCTGTCGGGCTATCCGCCAGGACGCTATCTGCTACTCAACGGGATTGGCGCGGCGATCTGGGCCGCCGCACTGGCCGCTGCCGCGTATCACTTCGGCGCGGTGCTCGAAGGCATGCTGGGCAGCGTCAAGAAGTACGAGCTGTGGGTGCTGGGCGCCCTGCTGGTCCTGGGCTTTTTCCTATGGCTGCGGCGGCGCTTCAAGAATGCCCGTCTGGCGAAGAAGGTCTACGCCGACGAGCAGGCGCTGAAAGCCGAACAGGCCAAGTCCAACGAACCTACGACGCCCATCGAGTGACACGGTTTCTACAACAGTAGAGACCGATGCCGCTGAGCAGGCTGTAACTGAGCAGCACCACCCAGCCCGCCGCGCTTCCCACCACACCGCCCGGCCATAGCCCGACCATCGGTGCCAGCCATACCAGCGGCAGGTTCGACGCCAGCCGCAACAGCTCCAGTTTCAGTGCCTGCGGGCGATTCTCCAGGGCCGCGCCCAACACAAACAACCCCAACGCCACGGCGCCCCAGCCCAACACCAGGGCTGCGGTCGGCAGGCTCTGCTCCAAATTCATCAAGTAACTGCCCAAGGCGATGTAAACGCAGAATTGCAGCGCCACATACCACTGCTGGCGCCCATCCAGCGGCACCTCGAATTTGCGGAACCGAGCTAGGTCCGGCTTGTTCATCGGGTATTTGGCCGCCACATCCGCCGGCCGCCACCCGGTGCGCATGAACCAGATCCGCAGCTTGTCCCACCCGCGCTCGGCTCGCCGGGCGTCATCCCACAACTGCGCATAGAACTGCACGTTCGCCCACAACGGATTCCAGCTCGCCAGCGACGTGGTCACGCCGAAAATCACCGGTTCGTTGTCGTCCTCTTCCTGGAACGAGCCGAACAGACGGTCCCAAATAATGAACACCCCGCCATAGTTACGATCCATGTAGAGGGCGTTCTGTGCATGGTGAGCCCGATGATTGGACGGCGTGACGAAGAACCACTCGAACCAGCCGAGCTTGGGAATGTGCCGGGTATGCACCCAGAATTGGTACAGCAGGTTCAGCGCCGCAACGCTGACAAACACCAGCAGCGGCACGCCGAGCACGGCCAGGGGCAGGTAGAAAATCCAGCTCAGCAGAAACCCGGTGCTGGTCTGGCGCAAGGCGGTGGAGAGGTTGTAGTCCTCGCTCTGGTGATGCACCGAATGGGCAGCCCAGAGGATGTTGCGCTCGTGGCCCATTCGATGCAGCCAGTAGTAGCAGAAGTCATAGAAGACGAAAGCGAACACCCAGACCCAGACACTGTCGGCCGACAGTTCGATCACGGCCAGGTGCTCCAGGGCGAAGGCATAAGTCACCAGCCCGACGCCCTTGGTCAACAGGCCCGTGGTGGTCGACAGCACGCCGGTACTGAGGCTGTTGATCGCGTCTGCCACGCGGTAATTGCTCGCCCCGCGCCAACGGTCGGCCAGCAATTCGACCGCAATCAGCACAAAGAAAAACGGCACCGCATACAGAATGAAGTTCATGACGCGACCTGATCGGAATCGTTCAGCAGAGATTAGGTGTAGCCGCGAATTAACCCTATGGCAACGAGTGACAAATTAGTGGACATTTAACGCCATGAACCTGGAGAAAAGCCCATGAGCAAAAAAATTGCAGTGATCCTTTCCGGCTGTGGCGTGTACGACGGCGCCGAGATCCACGAAAGCGTGATCACCCTGCTGCGGCTGGACCAGCGCGGTGCCCAGGTGCAGTGTTTCGCACCCGATATCGCGCAGTTGCATGTGATCAACCACCTGACCGGCGAAGAAATGCCCGAATCGCGCAACGTGCTGGTGGAATCGGCGCGTATCGCCCGGGGCAACATCAAGGATATCCGTGAAGCGGACGTCGAAGATTTCGATGCGCTGATCGTTCCCGGCGGTTTCGGGGCGGCCAAGAACCTGTCGAGCTTTGCCGTCGAAGGCGCCGGATGCAGCGTTCAACCTGACGTCCTGGCGTTGACCGAAGCGTTCGCCGAGGCTGGCAAACCGGTGGGGCTGATCTGCATCTCGCCGGCCCTGGCGGCAAAAATCTACGGCCCGGGCGTGACCTGCACCATCGGTAACGACGCCGATACCGCCGCCGCGGTGAACAAAATGGGCGCCACCCATGCCGAGTGTGCGGTAACCGATATCATCGAAGATAAAGCACGCAAGCTGGTGAGTACCCCGGCCTATATGCTGGCGCAATCGATCAGCGAGGCGGCTTCCGGCATCAACAAACTGGTCGACCGCGTACTGGAACTGACCCATGAAAACGACGAGTAACACTGTTTAATGTGGGAGCGAGCCTGCTCGCGATAGCGGTCTAACCGTCAACATCAATGTTGAGCGTGCCGACCCCATCGCGAGCAGGCTCGCTCCCACAGGGTCCACCGTCTTGCTTAAGACCTGCGGGACAACCGCGTAAGTATCCGGTCCAGCGCATTGGCGAACGCCTGCTTCTCGCGGTCGCCGAACGGCGCCGGCCCGCCGCTCATCTGACCCTGCTCGCGCAGGTCGGTGAACAGGTTACGCACCGCCAGCCGATCGCCCATGTTCTGCGCATCGAACTCCTTGCCCCGTGGATCCAGCGCCGCAACACCCTTCTTCACCAGCCGGTCCGCCAGCGGTACATCGCTGCAAATCACCAACTCCCCCGGCACCGCGTGTTCCACCAGGTAATCGTCGGCGGCATCCGGGCCGCTGGGCACCACGATCAGCTTCACCAGGGCGAGGCCCGGCTTGATCTGCGGCTGCCCGGCCACCATCACCACTTCGAACTGACGCTTGAGGGCGAATTTCACCACCAGATCCTTGGCTGCCCTTGGGCAGGCGTCGGCATCGATCCACACGCGCATAGTGTTTTCCTCTTCCAAAAAAATCGCGAGCAGGCTCGCTCCCACAGGTTATACGCAATCCTGTGGGAGCGAGCCTGCTCGCGATTGTGAGCGCAGCGAATGCTTTTAAGAAACCGGCAGACGCCGCTTCTCGGCCATCCGGCTACGGCTGTACAGCACGATGATCGCAATGATCGCCACGGCCTGAGCACTCAGCGAATACGCATCAGCGTGGATCCCCAGCCAGTCGAAGTCAAAAAACGGTACCGGCCGCGTGCCGAAGATCCCGGCTTCCTGCAACGCCTTCACGCCATGGCCGGCAAACACCACCGACAACGCGCACAGCAGCCCGGCATTGATGCCGAAGAACAACGCCAGCGGAAGTTTCGCCGAGCCGCGCAGAATCACCCAGGCCAGACCGACCAGCATAACCAGCGCCGTCGCCCCGCCAGCCAGTACGGCGTTATGCCCAGCAGGCCCGGCCTGCAACCACAGGGTTTCGTAAAACAGGATCACTTCGAACAGCTCGCGATACACCGAGAAGAACGCCAGGATCGCAAACCCGAAACGTCCGCCACCACTGACCAGACTGCTCTTGATGTAATCCTGCCAGGCCGCTGCGTGGCGACGGTCGTGCATCCAAACGCCGAGCCAGAGCACCATGACGCTGGCAAACAGCGCCGTGGCACCTTCCAGTAGTTCACGCTGGGCCCCGCTGACGTCGATCACATACGCCGCCACCGCCCAGGTCGCCAGCCCGGCCAGCAGCGCCAGGCCCCAACCGATATTGACGCTGCGCACCGCCGATTGCTGGCCGGTATTGCGCAGGAACGCGAGGATCGCCGCGAGCACCAGAATCGCTTCCAGACCTTCGCGCAACAGAATCAACAGACCGGAAATATAGCTCAGCGACCAGCTCAAGCCATCGCTACCAAGCAGGCCAGCGGACTCTTTCAACTTGGCCTTGGCCACCTCCAGACGCTGCTCGGCCTGGGCCACCGGCAAGCCGTCCTGCAACGACTGACGGTAAGCCATCAGGGACTTCTCGGTGTCTTTGCGCACATTGGCGTCGACGTTGTCCAGGGAGCTTTCGACCAGTTCGAAGCCTTCCAGGTACGCCGCCACCGACAGGTCGTAGGCCTGGTCGTGATCGCCGGCACGGTAGGCGGCGATGCTCTTGTCCAACGTGGCAGCCGTGTATTCCAGCAGTTGCCCCGGGCCACGCTTGACCTGCGGCGGTTGCGCCCGTTGCGCCCGGAAGGTCGCGGCCGCTTGCGGACCTTCGGCGGCCTGCACTTCGGCTGGCGTCTGACGTGCCAGGTCAGCGATGTTGTAGGTTTTCTCGGATTTTGCCGCAGCCGGATCGGCGCTGAAGCTAGCGATATAGGTCGCCAGGTCCCAACGCTGACGATCATCCAGCTGATCGGCGAAGGCCGGCATGTCGGTGCCTTCGACGCCCATGCCCAGCGTGTTGTAGATCGCGTAGAGGCTCAGACGGTCCAGTCGCGCGGCATCGCGCAGATTGGTCGGCGGTGGTGTCATGCCGACGCCCGCCGGGCCGTCACCGGCGCCCGCATCGCCATGGCACACCGAGCATTGCTGGGCATACAGCGGCGCGCCGCGGGTCGGGTCCGGGGTGATGACCGGGGCCTGGCTGACTTCATAGGTCACTGCCAGCTTTGCCCCCAGTTGCCGCGCCTGACGGGCGACGTCCGCGCTGTCCTTGCGAGCGGCGATCGCGGTGCGCAGGCCGTTGACGCCCTGCTCCAGTTCGGCACGTTCGGGTTTGGCCGGCAAATCGGCGATCAACCCTTGCAGCGACCCCAGAAACGCCTGCTGTTCGAGATACTCAGCCTCATCAATAACCTTGCCACCCTCGACCGCCGCCGGGTAATCGGCGGCGATGTAATCGAGCAAATGCAGGGCCTTGGGCGCATCCTCTGCGGTTTCGGCCAGCGCATTGAAGCTGCAGAACGCGATCATCGGCAGCATGAGCCACGCCAGAAAACGAGAGGAGCCAGTCATGAATAAATCTCAAATGGAAATACGAAGTAACACATTGTTCACTTCCAATGAGTTTCGCTCAAGCTTTGTTGGTATTTCCCGCGCAACGGCGTGTACATTCGGCGGCAAATTGCTATCTCTTCGCGGTATCCGATCAGGGAAGAATCATCGTCCATGCGCACCTGCCTGTTTTTCTCGCTGCTGCTGAGTCTCGCCCTGCAACTGAGTGGATGTGCCGCGTACCGAAATTATGATCAGGAAATGCAACAGACCAACGACCAACTATTGGTGGGTAACCTCCAGGGTGCGCTGGACCTGGTGGAGTTGCACAATCCCTGGGAAGACAAGGATCTGCTCTATTACTTCGAGAAAGGCGCCATCCTTAGTGTCGCCAGTGCGCTGCCGCAGAGCCAGAAAGCCTGGCGCAGCGCCGACCAGATGGTGTTCCAGCGCGAAGAAGCGGTGCCCTCCGGCGCCATGAAACTGCTCACACGGTTTGGCAATGAAATGGGCACCCTGCTGGTCAATGACAAACTGCGTCGCTATGAAGGTTACGACTACGAAAAAGTCATGTTGACCACGCAAATGGCCCTCAACCAATTAGCTGCGAATGACTTCGACGGCGCCCGCGCCGACATCAAGAAAACCCACGAACGCGAAGCGCTGATTGCCCGTCAGCGCGAGCGGCAGTACGAAGAGCTCGAGGAGCAGGCCAAGGCCCAGGGCATTACCGTGCGCTACAAGGATCTGCAGGGCTACCCGGTGACCACGCTCGATGCGCCGGCCGTCATCGAACTGAAGAACGGCTATCAGAGTGCTTTCAGTCATTACCTGGCTGGCTTCACCTACGAAGCCCTCGGCGAACGCGATCTCGCCGCGCCGGGCTATCGCCAGGCAATTGAATTGCGCCCGAACCTGCCGTTTCTCGAGCAGGCGCTGCGCAATCTAGACAAGCCGCCGGCAAAAGCCGATGAAAGTGATGTGTTAATCATCGTCCAAAGCGGCCTGGCGCCGGCACGCAGCTCGGTGCGCGTGCCGATTCCGGTACGGCTGAACGAAAACCTGGTGATCGTTGCCCCGATTTCTTTCCCGGTGATGATCCAGGACACCATCACGCCAGCGTTCGACCACATCATCGTCGATGGTCGCAAACGGCCGCTGACCGCACTCAACAGCGTCACCGACATGGCTTTGCGCACCTTGCGTGATGACATGCCCGCCATCATCTCGCGGGCCATGTTCCGCGCCAACATGGCGGCTATCGGCCAGGCCGAGGAAAACGAACGCAACCCGGCCAAAGCATCGCTGGTGGTCACCCGCGAGGACCCATTCGAGGAGGCCGACACCCGCACGTGGCGCACCCTGCCGGACAAAACCCTGGTCGCGCGTCTGCGGCTGAAAAAAGGTGAACACCTGTTCAACGCGCCGAACGCGCCCGGCACCGCACCGGTTACCCTGCGCATCGACCGCGACTTTCAAGTCATCAACCTGCGCACAATAAACACCGTGACATTCGTCGTCGGAAGGGCTTATGTGCAAACCTCGCCAGCGCCGGTATCAGGCCAGAAATAAGCAATGGCACAGTTGTGAAAACATGTAATTAAAAAGCCATTACATAGCCAGCATCCCTGTTTATAATGCCGCGCCTTCGTTATTTCGATATGGCATTTAAGCTCCTCTTTTTATGAGGAATTGGCAGGATACCAACAGCCCTGCCGATAGGTCCCAACAGCCCGACCAGCACGCGCGGCTGCTTAACTCAGGGAAGAAGTACCCCCTATGGCCTCCCGCGCCCTTACCTCGATCGCGCTCAGTGCTGTCACCTTGCTCTCCGGCTGCTCGGCTTTTCGTAACTACGACTCCGAACTGGCACAAACCAACCAGCAACTGGCTGCCGGCAACGTCGATGCCGCCTTGACCCTGCTGGAAAAGAACAACACCGGCGCCGACAAAGACCTGCTCTATTACTTCGAGAAGGGTGAACTGCTGCGCGCCAAGGGCGATTTGTCCGGCAGCCAGAACGCCTGGACCAGCGCCGATCAGGTGGTGGGCAAGTGGGAAGACTCGGTCAAGCTCGACGCCGACAAGTACCTGGCCCAGTTCGGCAGTTTTCTGGTCAACGACAAGGTCCGTCGCTACGAAGGCTACGACTACGAAAAAGTCATGCTGACCACGCAGATGGCCCTCAACCTGCTGGCGGTGAATGACTTCGACGGCGCGCGCACCGCAATCAAGAAGACCCACGAACGTGAAGCAGTGATCGCCGACTTGCGCGACAAGGAATACCTCAAGAGCGAAGAGCAGGCCGAGAAAGAAGGCGTCAAAACCCAGTACAAGGATCTTCAGGGTTATCCGGTGGCCAGCCTCGACGCGCCGGACGTGGTCAGCCTGAAAAACAGCTACCAGAGTGCGTTCAGCCATTACCTGGCCGGTTTCGTGTATGAAGCCCTGGGCGAGAAAGACCTGGCCGCACCGGGCTATCGCAAGGCCGCCGAGCTGCGCCCGAACACGCCGCTGCTGGAACAGGCGCTGGTGAATCTCGACAAACCCGCCAAGGACGAGGACAGCGACATCCTGATCGTCGTGCAAAGCGGTCTGGCGCCGTCCCGCGACTCGATCCGCATTCCGCTGCCGTTGCCGATCAGCAACAACGTGGTGATCACGCCGCTGTCGTTCCCGATCATCAAACCGGATACCTCCACCGCCACCTTTGCCCAGATCGGCGTGGACGGTCAGCAACTGAACCTGACTCAACTCAACAGCACCACCGCCATGTCCCGCCGCGCATTGCGTGACGACATGCCGGGGATCATCCTGCGCACCACCGTGCGGGCGATCACCCGTGGCGTGGCACAGAAGCAGATCAACGAAACCAACCCGCTGGCGGGTCTTGCAGTCGGTATCTCTTCAGCCGTGCTCGAAGGTGCCGATACCCGTACGTGGCGCACCCTGCCGGACAACACTCAAGTAGTGCGTCTGCGCTTGAAGAAAGGCGAGCACCAAGTCACCCTGCCGAGCGCCGTGGGCGGCTCAGTGGTCAAGGTCACTGTGGATCAGCGCTATCAGGTCATCAGCCTTCGCGCCGTGGGCAATCAGGTATTCGCCAGCGGCCTGGCCGCTCACGTGATCCCGAGCGCCAACCCGACCGCCGTGGCCAGCCTCAAACAACCTTAAGAACGGAGTCTTTGCATGCGCTTCAAACTCATCGCTGTCGTCGCCCTGGCCTTGCTGGCCGGCTGCGCCACCCCGCCACCACCGGAACCAGGCAGCGCTGCCAGCAAGGTCGTGGCCATGGGCAAGCTCAAGAACATCGTGGTCGGCGCCATGCGCGTGGCCCGGGAAAACGGCTTCATGACGGTCAATGTGCAGCTGAGCAACACCAGCTACAACAACAAGACCTTCTACTACCGTTTTGCCTGGCTCGGCCCTGAAGGTTTCCCGGTTGCAGAAGAAGAGACCTGGAAAAGCCAGATGATGTACGGCGAGCAGACCAGTTTCATTCAGGCCATTGCGCCAACCGCCAAAGCCGTGGATTTCCGTCTCGAAATCAAAACGCCTTAAGCTCGACACCCTATTCGTTCAGTTCTAGAGAGCATTCCCATGTTTGCACGCTTTTCATTCATCGCCGTCATCGCCCTCCTGGCCAGTGGTTGCGCCAACACTTCGCCGACGCTGGGCAGTAAAAACATCAGCTACGGCGACACCAAGGCTGTGGAAACCGTGACCAACGAGTTCGGCTCCACCGACTTGCAGATGATCGCCGAATCCATGACCCGCTCCCTGGCCCAGTCCGGCATTCTGCAAGGCCGTCCGGTGGTTCAGGTCTACGACGTGAAGAACAAGACCAGCGAGTACATCGATACCCGCGAAATCACCACCAGCATCAAGACCCAGCTGATGAAAACCGGCGTGGCCCGTTTTGCCAGCGACAACACCGCCATGCAGAGCCAGGTCGACCAGCTCAAGCTGCAAAACCAGAGCGGCCTGTACAAGAAGAGCACTGTGGCCAAGACTGGCAACATGATCGCCGCCCAATACCGTCTTGAAGGTTCGATCAGCTCGATCGTCAAGCGCAGCAGCGACTACAAGGACGTCTTCTACAAATTCAGCCTGCAATTGATCGACGTTGAGAGCGGTCTGGCCGAGTGGATGGACGAAAAAGAGATCCGCAAAACCACGGAGCGTTAATCGATGCGCACATGGATTGGCATGATGGCCCTGGCTTGCGCGTTCAGCGTGCAAGCGGCCCCGAAAGTCGCAGTGGCTGACCTGGCCTATCAGGAACGGGTGGAGCAATACGTCCACACTATTTCGGCCCAGAGCAACCACAGCCAGAGCTATTACGGCGCCAGTGGTTCGTCCAGTTACGAAGAGTACGAAGCAACCAGCAGCTACATCGAGCAAGGTGAGTTACGCAAATTCACCGGCGACATCAAGGGCGAGATTCTGCGCACCGGCATGTTTCAGCTGGTGCAGGGCACGCCTTACACAGCATCGTCCAAAGGTGACGTATATGACGTGATCAAGCGCATCAAGGCCGGTAGCTTCAAGGGTGCCGACTACGTGCTGTTCGGCACCGTGTCCGACATCGACTTCACCCGCGACATGAACGAGCTGGCCAACACCGACAGCTATTCGGCGGTGCTGGGGCTGACGCTGGTGGCAGACTTCAGCCTGATCAACACCAAGACCTTTGAGATCACCTCGGCCTTCACGGCGATGGGCGAAGGTCAGGACACCAAACTGGTGAATGGCCGGGACATCCGGGTTTCCCTGAACCGCCCACGGGTGGTGCGTGACGTGTCCAAGGCGCTGGGTGAAGACGTGGCCGCGCAACTGAGCCAACAGCTCGGTGGCGGTGGCTACGAGCAACCAGGGCAAGCGCCACTG
Organism: Pseudomonas sp. EL_65y_Pfl2_R96; assembly: GCF_963970905.1. Taxonomy (NCBI): domain Bacteria; kingdom Pseudomonadati; phylum Pseudomonadota; class Gammaproteobacteria; order Pseudomonadales; family Pseudomonadaceae; genus Pseudomonas; species Pseudomonas sp. EL_65y_Pfl2_R96. Next base: position 239,131 of record NZ_CAXAQH010000004.1, read on the forward strand.
CGCAACAACCTGCCGCGGGATACGGCACCGGTGATTCTGCGCTGATCTCAGGCTGGCCACAAAAAGCGCCCAGCCACCATAAAAAAGGCGACCTCGATAGGTCGCCTTTTTTGTGCCTGAGGTTTTATACCGCCGCTTTGCGCAGGGTTGCCATGAACGCCGCCGCGCCGATGAACAGTCCGGCAAAGGTACGGCTCATGCGTTTCTGCTGCTTGGGCGTGCGCAACAAACGCAAGACCTTGGCCGCCAGCCCGGTGTAGCCGGCCATGACGATCAGATCGACACAGATCATGGTCACGCCGAGGATCAGGTACTGGGCTACCAACGGCTCGTGGGGGTCGATGAATTGCGGCAGCACCGCAAGCATGAACACCAAGGCCTTGGGATTGCTGACGTTCACCAGAAAACCGCGGAACACCAGCGCCATCGGCTTGCCGATCTGCCGAATGGCAGCGTCGTCGCTCATCTCGCCAGGCAGCGCGCGCCATTGTTTGACCGCGAGGTAGACCAGGTAGGCCACGCCGAACCATTTGATCACGTAAAAGGCAGTGGCGGAGGCCGCGAGGATTGCGCCGACACCGGCAGCGACGATCACAATCTGCAACGCCAGGCCCAGTTGCAGGCCCAGGGCATTCCAGTAACCGCGCCAGAAACCGTAGCGCAAACCGCTGGACATCGACGCAATGGCGCCGGCACCGGGGGAAAGACTGATCACCCAGCAGGCGGCAAAAAACGCCAGCCATGTTTGAAGCACCATTGCACACCTCGACTCAGACCCGTGACAGACGTCTAAGCTAATGCGCCTTTGGGCCGATGACTACCGATTTTTTATAGGACGTGGCGGCTGCCGAACAGCGTTTACGGCAGTAGGGCCCCTTCGCGAGCAAGCCCGCTTGTGTCTTGCGCAGGAATTAGACTGAGGGTAAGAGCGGGCTTGCTCGCGAAAGCGGTGTATCAGGCAACAGAAGGCTTACTTTTCGAACCCGTTCGAAGGGAATGCATCAGTACCGCGCCAGCGTCGAACCGAGCGCTGGAAGAACAGGCTGTTGGGCACTTGCACCATGGCGTTGCCGGTACCGAGCTCTTCGGCTTCGATCAACGTGGTGTAGAGCAGATTGATCGCCACCACCCGGCCTTTGACCCCCGGCTTGTCGGTAGTGTCCACCAACTCGACCACATCGCCGATACGGAATGGGCCGACGGTGAAGATCAGGATCGCGCACAACAGGTTGGAGAGCACACTCCACATGGCGAAAAACGCCACGGCGGCCACCGCAACGAAACCGGATAATGCCGTCCAGAGCACCGTTGCCGACACCCCAAGGCGTTCCAGCACAAAAATCAGCGCACTGCCCATGATCAGCCAGCGCAAACCGCCGCGCAGCGGCAGCAAAAACTGCGGCGGAAACGGGTAGCGCTCGCCCAGGCGAGTCAGGCATTTAGCGACGACGCGCTGGGCGATATAACCGGCCAGCAGGATCAGCAGGATTTGCACGACCAGCCAGATCGGCTCGACCCACATCGCCGGCAACGGCAGCTTGAAGGCCTCCATCAAGACAGCGCCTCCAGCTCCGCCTGCATGCTTTCGAGCAGTTCGAGCGCTTCCATCCAGGCCTCTTCCAGTTCGGCTTCACGCACCTTCAGCCTGGCCTGTTCGGCCAGCAGATCACGCAATTCGTTCTTGCGCGCCGGCTCGTAAATATCGCTGTCACCGAGGCTGGCGTCGATTTTCGCCAGTTTTTCGTGCAGTTTGCCCAGCTCGGCCTCGAGCTTGTCGGCCTCGCGCTTGTGCGGTGCCAGTTGCTGACGCAACGCGGCGGCGGCCTGGCGCTGAGCTTTCTTGTCGGTCTTGTCCGGGTTGACCGGGGTGTTGCTGACCGGCGTATTGCGCTGACGGTATTCCACCAGCCAACGGGTGTAGTCTTCCAGGTCGCCGTCGAACTCCTCAACCTTGCCGTCGGCCACCAGATAGAAATTATCGGTGGTGCTTTTGAGCAGATGACGATCGTGGGAGACCACCAGTACCGCGCCACTGAATTCCTGCAAGGCCATGGTCAGCGCCAGGCGCATTTCCAGGTCCAGGTGGTTGGTCGGTTCGTCGAGCAGCAACAGGTTCGGCCGCCCCCAGGCGATCAACGCCAGGGCTAGACGGGCCTTCTCACCGCCGGAGAAATTCAGCACCGGCTCATCGATGCGCGCCCCACGGAAGTCGAAACCGCCAAGGAAATCGCGCAGGGTCTGCTCACGCTCGGTTGGCGCCAGGCGCTGCAAATGCAGCAACGGGCTGGCCTTGGAGTCAAGGGAGTCGAGTTGATGCTGGGCGAAGTAGCCGACCACGGTGTTCTCGCCCCGGGTCAGTCGGCCAGCCAATGGCTCGAGTTCACCGGAGAGGTTTTTGATCAGGGTCGATTTACCCGCACCGTTAGGGCCGAGCAAACCGATCCGCGCCCCGGGGGTCAGTTGCAGCTTGACCTTCTCCAGCACGGTTTTGTCGCCGTAACCCAGGCGCGCATCCGACAGGTCGATCAACGGGCTGGAGATTTTCTGCGATTCGCGGAAGACGAAGTCGAAGGGTGAATCGACGTGGGCGGCGGACAGTTCCTCCATCCGCTCCAGCGCCTTGATCCGGCTCTGGGCCTGACGGGCCTTGGTGGCCTGGGCCTTGAAGCGGGCGATGTAGCTTTCCATGTGCGCACGTTGTGCCTGTTGCTTCTCGTAGGCCTGCTGTTGCTGGGCCAGACGTTCGGCACGGGCCCGCTCAAACGCTGTATAACCACCGCGATACAGGGTGATCTTGCGTTGGTCGACGTGGGCCACGTGATCGACCACGGCATCGAGGAAATCGCGGTCGTGGGAAATCAGCAATAAGGTGCCGGGATAGCTTTTGAGCCATTCTTCGAGCCAGATGATGGCATCGAGATCCAAGTGGTTGGTGGGCTCATCGAGTAGCAACAGGTCCGAGGGGCACATCAAAGCCTGCGCCAGATTCAGACGCATCCGCCAGCCACCGGAGAAATCTCCTACTTGCCGATCCATTTGCTCATTGGTAAACCCAAGCCCGGCCAGCAGCTTGCGGGCCCGGGCATCGGCGGTGTAACCGTCGGCGCTGTCGAGTTCCGAGTGCAGGCGGGCCTGAGCGGCACCGTCATGGGCCGCTTCGGCTGCCGCCAGGTCATGTTGTACCTGGCGCAGGCGCAGGTCGCCATCGAGCACGTAGTCGACCGCCAGGCGTTCGAGCGTGTCGACCTCCTGGCGCATGTGGGCGATGCGCCAGTCGGCCGGCAGAAAGCAGTCACCCGAGTCCGGGTGCAGCTCGCCCCGAAGCAAGGCGAACAGGCTCGATTTGCCGGCGCCGTTGGCACCGATGAGGCCGGCTTTGTGGCCGGCGTGCAGGGTCAGCTCGGCGTCTTCTAGCAGACGTTGCGGGCCACGCTGTAAAGTCAGGTTCTGAAGTCGAATCATAATGGCGGCGGAGTCTACCAGCTTCGCTCGCAACTGGCGCGAGTAGCACTATGTCCTCTGACCTGTGGAGCTTTTCCCTCGACACTTACGCCCGTCCCGGCGTTGAAGACGCCTGCCTGCAATTGCAGTCGGCGGGGGTGAACGTGTGCCTGCTGCTCTGTGGGTTGTGGCTGGGACAGCATGGTGTCGCCTGTAACGAACAACGATTGCAGCAGCTTCGCGATGTGATCACCCCTTGGGACGCGGATGTCGTGCGACCGCTACGGGCGTTGCGCACGCAATGGAAAGCCGACGCGGCGGAGGACGCCGAACTGAATACGTTGCGCGAGCAAGTCAAAACACTGGAACTGGAAGCCGAGCGGCAACTGTTGTTGCGGCTGGAACGACTGGCGCAGGGCTGGCCGCAGGATGAGACGAACGATCTCTCGACCTGGCTGGAAGGTATGGCGGCAGGCGCCGCCAACCTGGACCGCGACGCGCTGCATCAGCTGCGCGTCGCGGTAACCGGCACTTAGGAAGCGCTGGTTGGGGTGGTGCTGGTGCTCGACGACACGGCTGGCGTTGGCGCAGGCGAAGCTGTCGAGGTAGTGGCTGCCGGGACCGCCGCAGCCGGAGCCGGGGTTGCTGGCTTGGCAGCAGGTGCGGCAGTCGGCTTCGCAGCAACTACTGGTTTTTTCACGGCTGGCTTGGCGGCAGGTTTTACAGCCGGTTTGGCAGCGGCAGGTTTGGCTGCTGGTTTCGCTACAGCTGGCTTGGCGGCAGTGGCTGGCTTGGCAGCGACGGCAGGTTTGGCAGCAGCAGGTTTAGCGGCGGGTTTCGCCGCCGGTTTTGCAGCAGGCTTGGCAGCAGCTGTTTTAGCCGCGACAGGTTTGGCGGCTGGCTTGGCAGCTGGTTTTACGGCGGCAGTTTTGGCTGCTGGTTTTGCAGCAGGTTTAGCGGCCGGTTTTGCAGCTGCAGTTTTCGCCACGGCGGGTTTGGCAGCGGTGGTTTTTGCAGCAGGTTTAGCGGCAGGTTTAGCAGCAGCTGTTTTGGCAGCAGCTGGCTTGGTGGCAGGTTTGGCAGCCGCCGTTTTAGCTGCTGGTTTCGCAGCGCTGGCAGCGACTGGTTTTTTCGCCGCAGGTTTTGCTGCGGCTTTTACCGGTGCTTTGGCAGCCGGTTTGGCGACAGGCTTGGCCGGTGCTTTTGCAGCAGCCGGTTTGGCAGCGGCTTTCTTCGCAGGTGCCGCAGCAGGCTTGGCCGAACGCAGGGACAACGCCTTGCCGACAGCCTCTTGAACACGACCGACGCCCTGGGCCAGTTTCAGGCTTTCTTGAGCGTCGCGTTTGAGTTGCAGGATGTAGCTGCGAGTTTCGGACTGACGATTCTTGAGGGCGTCGAGCAGGTCCTCAAGTTCTTTCACCGCCTCTTTGGCCTTGGCTTGTGCCTTGGCTTTGCCGGCCGCCGCAGCGTCCTGCAATTTGGTGCGAGACTTGTGCAGTTTTTCCTGCGCTTTTCCGCGCTGCTTTTCCAGTTTGGCGAGCAGTTTTTCAGCATCAGCCAAGGCTTGGGAACAAGCGTTTTCCAAATGCTCGAGCAGGCTGCCCGAGAGTTGTTGGAGTAAGTGCAACGGAGTATTTACTGGCTTCTTGGTGGCCGACATGGTTTACCTCCTGGCTGACGTGAATGCGGCTCATACTAGACCTCTGCTGCAACCGCCGCTAGGGCATGTTGACAGTATCGAAAGCGCTGCGTTGCAACGAAGTAAAAATGTTCTGCACTTACGCAAAACCAGTTCACCTTCGAGCGCATTCACACTGGCATAATCCTGCGCATCTCAGGTCGGAGAGTGCCCATGTCGCGCTACCTTTTTTTATCGCTGTGCGTGTTTTTTTCCATGGCTCAGGCCGCCGAAAAAACCTCCACGAATGACGCTCACGATCTCGCTTACAGCCTGGGTGCGAGCCTTGGCGAACGCTTGCGCCAGGAGGTTCCGGATCTGCAACTTCAGGCGCTGCTCGACGGTTTGCAGCAAGCCTATCAAGGTAAACCGCTGGCACTGAAAGACGAGCGGATCGAACAGATTCTTGCCGAGCACGAAGCACAGACTGCCGAGCAACCCGCAGTCGCGCAAAGCGAAGTCGCCCTCGAAAAGGAACGGCGTTTTCTCACTGAAGAAAAAGCCAAACCAGGGGTTCGCGAACTGGCGGATGGAATATTGCTGACAGAGCTGGCGCCGGGCACCGGCGCCAAGGCAGGTCCGAACGGCAAAGTGCAGGTGCTGTATATCGGTCGCTTGCCTGACGGCACAGTGTTCGACCAGAACAGCCAGCCGCAGTGGTTCAGTCTTGATAGTGTGATCACGGGCTGGCGCACTGCCTTGCAAAACATGCCGGTCGGCGCGAAATGGCGCCTGGTGATTCCATCGGCGCAAGCCTATGGCGCCGACGGTGCCGGCGACTTGATCGCGCCGTTCACGCCGCTGGTATTCGAAGTCGAATTGCGTGGTGCGACAAGCTGAATGCCGGAAACGAAAAACGGTGCGCATTGCGCACCGTTTCCAGTTTCTGGCCAAGAAGGGTTCAGGCCTGAACCGAACTCTCTTCCTTGTGGGCGGTGTGCAGCACTTCGATCAGGCAATCTTCCAGCTCGAAGCGTTCACGCAGTTGGCTGCCCAGCTTTTCCAGCGCTTCGGCGAAACGCTCGGTGTCGTTGCAGTCACCCTTGTGACAATGATCATTGAAGGACAGAGCCATCTCGGTGCTCACGTCGATACGCGGGTTGATCTGCTCAACCAGCTCAAGACCGCCATCGTCACCAAAGGCCTTGGCCTCATTGACCAGATGCTCACTCACTTCGAAGTGCCAGGCAGAAACGTAATCGACAAGAATCTCGCAGAACCGACCGTTCAAGGACTTGTCGGCAAAAGCCGGTTTGGCATCTCGCAAGTCGCGGAACGCCTTTACCAACTCTTCACGCTCCTGTAGCCAGCGGTCAATGAGCTTATGAACCCCACCCCAGCGTTCCTGAGCATTCTGACAACTATCTAACATGGCGATCTCTCTTCCCTAATGGGTCATGCCGTTCTACACCTGCAACAAGACTCGGTATATCCGGTTTGGCTCAGACAGAACAGCAACGAGCAACATAATTCCAATGACACGTGCGGGCCAGATTATGCCCGCACGCCTATGGCTTCAAGGTACGCAGGAGATAAAGTTCATACAAGTGTTTAATCGCCCGCCAGTACCCGGTGCGACGACTCGCCGCCGAGCGGTCGCTGACACGCGATCCAGACAAGGCGCAGCAACTGATACCCGCCCAGGATCATCATCGCAACGAAGAACAGCAGGCTCCATTCCGGGATGCTCAGGTCGAACAGCGTCCAGGAGATTTCCGCGCAGTCGGCGGTGCCCTTGAACATTCGCTGCACGACACACAACCAGGGCGTACTGGCGAATAGATCGGCCAGATTGGGTGAGCACGCCGATAACTGATGCACCGGATCACTCTGCAACACGACCTGCCGCCACGCCGTGACGGTACCCGCCAGACTGCAAAGCAGGCCCAGCAGCCAATACAGGAACGATCCGAAGCGGCCAGGCCCCTGCACCGAAGCCGTCAAACAAATACCCGTGAGCAGCGCCAGGCAAAACCGCTGTAGCAGGCACAACCCGCAAGGCTTGAGGCCGACCGAATATTCCAGGTAATAGGAAACGCCCAAGGCCAGGGCACCTGCAATGAAAACCATGAAAAACAAGGAGCGTGAGCAGGCCAAAGACATGGCTTTTCCGTAACTGTAGAGACAAGCGGTTACGGTAGAGGAAAGCACGGCAGCCTTTCAAGGCAGGCCAGCACGGACACTTCACCAGAAGTGTAGGGAATTCCCGACAGAGTCGAGAGGATAAGATGTAATCCGCTGTAGGACTTTGCCGGCGAAGGACTACAGCGCAAAAACAGTGTTGGATTCGGAGCGACTGCGCTCTTAATAACAAGATCAAAAGATCGCAGCCTTCGGCAGCTCCTACGTAGTCCCGGCGACAGGTCTCAGGCGTGAGCCGGCAGCGGCAGCGGTGCCGACAGCAAGCGCTCGTCCAGCAGACCCAAGCCCTCCTGGAACAGCTGATTACTGCGCTCGGTGTCACCCAGTTGCGCCAGCAACCGCGCCAGTTCGGCGCAGGCTTCAGGATTGCGCTGCACACGCAGGCTGTTCTCCAGATAATCCCGGGCCTTGCCCCAAAGGCTGCTTTGCAGACACAGACGGCCCAACGTCAACAACAGACTCGGGTCGGCCGGATGATCCTTGAGCCAACCCTCGGCGGTGTGCAGTTGCCTGGCCGGATCGCTGCCGCGAACCAGTCCGTACAGGCGTGCCAGATGACTGTCGTATTGGCGCTTGAGGGCCGCACGCAGGACTTCTTCGGCCTCGACCTGCGCCCCCAGTTGCCGCAATTGCTCGGCATAGGCCAGCACCAATTGCGGTTCCTGGCGCTGAGCGGCGGTGAGTTGCTGCCAGGCACGATTGAGCGATTGCAAACCGACCGTTCCGTCCTCTTCCCGGTGTGCCGCCAGCGAAAGATTCTCACCCCAGGCGCGGCGCTCCAGTTCAGCCAGCTCGGCCGTCGGCAGCACCTTGTCCTTGCGTAACTCCGGCAACAAGCGAATCACTGCCGACCAATCGCCCCTCTGCTGATGCAGGCGTTGCAACTGGCGCAAGGTCTGGACGTTGTGAGGATGACGCTCGTGCATGGCTTGCAGGGTCACCAGGGCGCCTTCAGTGTCGCCGCGGTCGGTCTGCAATTGGGCATGGCTCAAGGCAATCGCCAACTCGGCCTGGGGCTGGCGCTCCAGCGCGCGCTCCAGCAGGTTGTCGCTTTCCTCATAGTGACCTTGTTCGTTCGCGGCGCGGGCAGCCCCCAGGTAATAGAGCAACGGTTGCCGTTCGGCTTCCGCTGCGCGATACAGATGACGCTGCGCACTGGCCCAACGGCCCTCGGCCAGATCCAGCTGGCCGTGCTCGATCGCCACTTGCACCCGCCGACTGCGATTGCGTCGCGACCATGGATTGACCACTCCACCGGAAGTCGTCACCAGCTCGATCAACGCCTTGATGCCCCAGAACACCAGCCACAGCACGGCCACCAGGGCCAGGGTGGCCCACAGGCTCGATTCGTAACGGAAGGTTTTGTAGGCAATCAGCACGTAACCGGAATGCTCGGCAATCGCCAGCCCCAGCGCCGCGGCAGCGGCGATGACCACGAACACGATCACATAGAGGCGCTTCATGGCGTCGCCTCCTGCGCGGCGTTCGCAGTCGGTTTGACCAGAGGTTTCACCGAGTCCTCGGCGTTGACATTGCGCCGCTCAAGGTAGGCCTGAACCGCGCTCAACGTGCCCGTCAGATCTGGCGTGACCACTATGACCGGCTGCTTGCTCAATTCGCCCACCTGTTCCAGCATGATTTTGCTCTGCGGGTTGTCCGGGTTGAAGTTGCCCTTGAGCACGTCCCGCGCCTCGGCCAGCGCCTGGGTGTAAACCGCGGCTTGGCCATTGAGCGCGGCCCACTGCGCCTGCTCCAGCGCCAGGCTCAGGGCCAGACGCACCTGGCTCAGGCTCTGCCCTGCCAGCAACGGACGGACATTCTTGTCGGCGTTGAAGTCGATGCGGATATAACGCGAGATCTGATCCCACCATTGCGCCCAGCGACTGGCACCGTCGCCATCGGCAGTCAGGCCCAGCAGGGATTCGCCACGGTCCTTGTACTCAGGCGCCAGCTCGGTGAGGTTGATCACCTGATCGCGCAAGGCGCCCAGTCGCAGGAACAACCCGGTGCGATCCGGCTGTTCGGTACTGCGTAGCGCTACCAACGTTTTGGCCACTTGCTCGCGGGCGGCAAATGAGCCCGGGTCGTTCTGTTCACGGAGAATTTCATCGGCGCCCTGCACCAGGGCCTGGGCGCTGCTGATGTCCTGCAACGCCGACAGACGCAGGCTGGCCAGACGCAGCAAATGCTCGGCTTCGGCCAAACGCCAATCCTTGCGGCTGGCGCCGAGGACGGTTTCCAGGCGTTGATTCAAGCGTTGTTGATCGCCTTGAAGCTGAATGACCAAACGACTGCGCGCGTCGAGCTCCTCGGCGGCGGGCATTTGCTCGAGGCGAGCCGTCAGGCGCTGCTCATTGAGTTTCAGGCTCTGCGCCTGATCGTTCAACGCCTGGACCTGGCTCAACTGCTGTTGAGTATTGGCTTGCAGGTGACGCACCTGCCAGACTCCCCAACCGCCCACGGCAACACCGGCCGCGCCCAACAGCAGCGCGATGATTGCCAGCCCATTGCCTCGGCGCTGCACAGCAGCAGGTGTTGGTGTTTCAACCGGTGCATCGAGCACTGGCTGGACGTCATCTTTAGGCAAGGCTGTTTCGCTCACGTATCCATCCTTTGCATTAGAGAACGGGTTCGGGATGCTCCCGTAACGCCGTCAGCAAAGCCGCGGCACTGGCGCCACGACAATCCACAACTGTTTGGGCCCCGGCGGCACGTGCCAGCTCGGCGACCCTGGGGCTTGGAACAAACAACGGCAACCGTGCCATGAGCGGCCAGGCATCGCCGGCCAATCGGTGCAGGTGCTCAAAACCCTGTCCACTGCTGACCACCAGCCCGTTCAAGCGTTCCGCTTCGATCCGCTCAGGCAGCGTCGCTGGCGGGTACTGCGGCAAACCGCGGCGGTACAACTCCAGATACTCGACACTAGCACCAAGCTCGCACAAACGCTCAGCCAGCAGCTCGCGGCCACCCTCCCCACGCATGATCAGCACCCGTGCATCGGGTCGGACGATAGCCTCGCGCAACTGTGGAAGTTCAAGCAAGGCTTCGCTGTCATCGCCGTCGACCGGGAAGCTCACATCCAGCCCGTTATCCTCGAGGATCTGCGCCGTCGCCGCGCCCACGCTGAACCACTTCAGAACCGGTGGTTGCGGCCCGTGCCGGTTGAGCAGGTCGACAGCGATTCTGGCGGCCGGTTTGCTGACCACGATCACCGCGCAATAGCGATTCAGATTCTGAATCACTTCGCGCATTTTGGCAGAGGCAGGAATCGGCTCAATGTCCAAAAGCGGCAAGCTGCTACTGAAAACCCCCGCTTCGGCCAGCACACGGGCAAGCGCCGACGACTCATCCGCAGGGCGTGTCAGCAACAGGCGCCAGCCAGTCACTCGTGACCTGCCTCGCCATAGACTGCTTTCAGAATGTCGGCGGCGCCCTGGCTCAGCAAGTCTTCAGCCACTTGCACACCCAAAGCCTCGGCATCAACCCGTGGCGCACGGGCTTCAGCGCTGAGCAACAGGCCACCGCTCGGATCGCCCACCAAACCACGCAACCAGATCTGCTCACCTTCAAGCACCGCGTAGCAAGCGATCGGTACCTGGCAGCCGCCATTCAGATGCTTGTTGAGTGCACGTTCGGCGGTCACGCGGGTGGCGGTGTCCGGGTGATGCAGCGACGCCAGCAGCGCATGAATGTCAGTGTCGGCGCTACGGCACTCGATACCGACCGCGCCCTGGCCACCGGCCGGCAGACTGTCTTCGACACTGATGGCTGACGTGATGCGGTCTTCGAAGCCCAGGCGAATCAAACCCGCCGCGGCGAGGATGATGGCGTCGTATTCGCCGGCATCGAGCTTGGCCAGGCGAGTGTTGACGTTGCCGCGCAGGAAGCGGATTTCCAGGTCCGGGCGACGGGTCAACAGTTGCGCCTGGCGGCGCAGGCTGGAGGTCCCGACAATGCTACCCGGCGGCAACTCATCCAGGCTGGAGTAAGTGTTGGAAACGAACGCATCGCGCGGGTCTTCGCGCTCGCAGATGCAGAACAGACCGAGGCCTTCGGGGAAGTCCATCGGCACGTCTTTCATGGAATGCACGGCGATGTCGGCTTCGTTTTCCAGCAGCGCGGTTTCCAGTTCTTTGACGAACAGGCCCTTGCCGCCGATTTTCGACAGAGGCGAATCGAGCAGCTTGTCGCCGCGACTGACCATGGGCACCAGCGTCACGAGCAGGCCCGGATGGGCCTGTTCCAGACGAGCCTTGACGTATTCGGCCTGCCACAGGGCGAGAGCACTTTTGCGGGTGGCGATGCGGATTTCGCGAGAGGACATGGATCAATCCGTACTGAATAGATACGGCGGATAATAACAGCTCAGCCAAATCCACTTTGACTTGTATCAGAAACTGCATGGCCTCCCTGGCCTTCAATGCCCAGAAACAGGGTAGAAATCCGCCCCGAATGGCGGATTACAGTTGTTGCATCATTTTGCGCACGCCGGCCACATGGCGTCGGCTGACGATCAAGGCGTCGCCGTTCAGGCCTTTGAGAAACAGCTGGAAATGTCCCAGGGGGGTGCGTTGCAGCCGTTCGATGCGTTCGCGGGCAACCAGTGCGTTGCGGTGGATCCGCACGAAACGGTCGCCAAATTCGTCTTCGAGGGCCTTGAGCGGCTCGTCGAGCAGCACTTCACCGCCTTCATGGCGCAAGGTCACGTACTTGTGGTCGGCGATGAAGTAGACCACCTGCCCCAACGGGATCAGCTCGATGCCTTTACGGGTACGGGCGCTGATGTGACTGCGCGGACCGTTGCCGGTTTCGGCCGCCGGGCGAGTCAAGGCCGCGAGCTGGACGCGATTGGGACGCTCGGCTTTCTTCAATGCTTCGTGCAACTGTTCTGTGCGCACTGGCTTCACCAGATAGCCCACGGCGCTGGCCTGTAGGGCTTCCACGGCAAATTCATCGGGCCCTGTGCAAAACACCACGGAGGGCGGGGTTTCACGTTCGCACAATCGTGCCGCCACTTGCAGGCCATCGAGGCCCGGCATGCGAATATCGAGCAGTACGATATCCGGCTTGTGGCTGTCGATCAGTGCCAACGCCTCTTCGCCATTCGTAGCGCTGGGCTCCAGGACGTTGTATCCCTCGAGTTCGCCGATCATTCGGCTCAGGCGCTCGCGGGCCAAGGGTTCGTCATCAACGATCAGGACATTCATATTGCGCTGGATTCCTGCGTGAGTCTCGCACAAAGATAGCGTAGACAGGTGAAGTGACGTCCGTCACCGCGATCCACGCTAAGACTAGCGCGAGGGCCAAAAAGTGCCGCGAGACCGCCGGCTAAATTTTCATCTGCCGGGTGACTAGCGGCCCAGGCCCGCATTGGCGAGGCATCGCCGTAGGGTTTGCTGATACACAATATGAACACCCCTCTTCTCTATATAGTCAGCTGCAGCATCGAGAAGTGCGCTGATCCTACTGTCCAACTGTAGACGGTTGCCGGGACGATATTGCTCAAATGAGAAATATCGTTGCGCAATTTGCGCATCGCTTGCTTCGAGTATGGGTCACGCCATGAGAAAAAAACGTGTCGACCAGTGTCAACGACAGGATTGGCAACCCTGTTATTATCCGCCTCAGCGTTCCACGCCATCTTTCTTCAAGCCGATACGAGCGAATTCATGAGCACTGACAAGACCAATCAGTCCTGGGGCGGCCGCTTCAGTGAACCCGTCGACGCCTTCGTCGCCCGCTTCACCGCCTCCGTCACCTTCGACCAGCGCCTGTATCGCCACGACATCATGGGCTCGATCGCCCACGCCACCATGCTGGCCAAGGTCGGCGTGCTGACCGATGCCGAGCGCGACAGCATCATCGATGGCCTCAAGACCATCCAGGGTGAAATCGAGGCCGGCCAGTTCGACTGGCGCATCGACCTCGAAGACGTGCACATGAACATCGAGGCGCGTCTGACCGACCGCATCGGCGTGACCGGTAAAAAACTGCACACCGGTCGCAGCCGTAACGACCAGGTCGCCACCGACATCCGCCTGTGGCTGCGTGACGAGATCGACCTGATCCTCGGCGAAATCACCCGCCTGCAACAAGGCTTGCTGGAGCAGGCCGAGCGCGAAGCCGGCAGTATCATGCCAGGCTTCACGCACCTGCAAACCGCACAGCCGGTGACCTTCGGGCACCACATGCTGGCCTGGTTCGAAATGCTCAGCCGCGACTACGAGCGTCTGGTGGACTGCCGCAAGCGCACCAACCGCATGCCGCTGGGCAGCGCCGCACTGGCCGGTACCACCTACCCGATCGACCGCGAATACACCGCGCAACTGCTGGGATTCGACGCTGTCGGCGGCAACTCCCTGGACAACGTGTCCGATCGCGACTTCGCCATCGAGTTCTGCTCGGCCGCCAGCATCGCGATGATGCACTTGTCGCGGTTCTCCGAAGAGCTGGTGCTGTGGACCAGCGCGCAGTTCCAGTTCATCGATCTGCCGGACCGTTTCTGCACCGGCAGCTCGATCATGCCGCAAAAGAAAAACCCGGACGTGCCGGAGCTGGTTCGCGGCAAGACTGGCCGGGTGTTCGGCGCACTGATGGGCCTGCTGACCCTGATGAAAGGCCAGCCCCTGGCCTACAACAAGGACAACCAGGAAGACAAGGAACCGCTGTTTGACGCCGCCGACACTTTGCGCGACTCGCTGCGGGCCTTTGCCGACATGATCCCGGCGATCAAGCCCAAGCACGCCATGATGCGCGAAGCGGCCCTGCGTGGTTTCTCCACGGCCACCGACCTGGCCGACTACCTGGTACGCCGCGGGCTGCCGTTCCGTGACTGCCACGAGATCGTTGGCCACGCGGTGAAGTACGGCGTGGAAAGCGGCAAGGACCTGGCGGAAATGAGCCTGGAAGAACTGCGCAAATTCAGCGACCAGATCGAGCAGGACGTGTTTGCCGTGCTGACCCTGGAAGGTTCGGTGAATGCCCGTGACCATATCGGCGGGACTGCGCCGGCGCAGGTCAAGAAGGCTGTTGCTCGCGGTCAGGCGCTGCTCGCCAGCCGTTAAGAGCTTCGCGGGCAAGCCCGCTCCCACAGGTTTCCCTGTCTGCCATAGATTTTGGCTGGCCGGAGATCCTTGTGGGAGCGGGCTTGCCCGCGATGACTGACTTCAGAGCACTACAAACTTACTTCTTCGACGCGATCATCTCCAGGAACGCTGGCATCGCCGCGTCCTTGTCCTTTGCGATCCGCTGTACATGCGGGTTCTGCCCCAGACGCTCCAGCAGCGCCCTGGCCGCCGGCATCTCGGCCAGCAGATCAATATCGAACAGCTTCTGCGCCACGGCACAGGCCATCGGCACGCTGTACAGGAAATACAAATCCGCAATGCTGAGACTGTCGCCCGCTACGTAAGGGGCGAACTTGCCGTGCCTGCCCAGCGAGGCGAACCCCAGCAGCAGCTCGGCCTTGGTCTTGTCCTTGATCGCCTCCGGCACAGACATGCCGAAAAACGCTTCGGGGTAGCAGGCGCGCGCCGGCAGTTCGATGTACAACTCGATTTCCTTGGCCAAAGCCAGCGCCTGCGCTCGCTCGAAGGGCTCGCTGGACAGCAGCGGCGTGCCTTTCTGACTCTGCTCAAGGTACTCGAGAATCACGCTGGTTTCGTTGATGAAACCTTGTTCGACGCCCAGAACCGGAACCTTGCCGCGCGGGCTGATGGTCAGTGCCTCGGGGCTGGTGCCTGGGTAAAACGGCACTTCTTCAAACGGCAGTCCCTTCTCCAGCAACGCCAGCTTGACCATGTTGTAGTAGTTGCTGACGCAAAATCCATAAAGCTTGAGCATTACATAGCCTCCAGGCCGTGTGGGGGGGGTTGGCAGCGCCAGTTATAGAACGCCCGGGCGCTTCTTGCCAGCAGCATCACTGCGCCGAATGCAGGTAAACTGGCCGCCTTACCTTGAGGAGCCTGCCATGAGCGAGCCAAACGACATCGATAACGACGAAGAAGCGTTCGCCGAAACGACGCTGATCGAAGCGATCGAGAACCAGATCGAAAGCGATAACCCGCCAGCGGCCAAGGCGACCTTCAACAAGCTGACCCTGGTGGGTTACGAGCGTGAAGAAATCCTCAACCTGATGGCCCACGTACTGGCGGTGGAAATCGACGCGATCCTCGAAGAAGACCGCGCGTTCAACACCCAATGGTACGAAGCGGCGCTGCGCGCGCTGCCAGAGTTGCCGCCGGAAAAACAATAGACAAGCGATTGCCTGGCGCAATACCTGTGGGAGCGGGCTTGCTCGCGAATAGGCCGTCACATCCAGCATTGATGTTGGCTGACACGCCGCTTTCGCGAGCAAGCCCGCTCCCACACAGATTGTCACCCATTCAGTGCCGCCTTCCCCCAGACCCTGACTACACTGGAAACCGCCCCCGAGGCGAAAAACCCTGTTACGAGCACTGGACATGCTGCGCGTGTGGGATCACCTTAGGGGCGCTGTCGTCCAATTCCTAGAAAGTCTGGAGTCCTTATGTCGCTTACCCCTGAGCTGGTTGCCGAACTGGAAATCCTCGCACTCTTCAACCTGGACAGTTCCCAGGAAGGTTTGAAAATTCATCAGACCGCTGCCCCGAAAGCCATTGCCGCCGCCCAAAGACTGTTCGACAAAGAATTGATCACCCAACCCGATGGCGGTTACCTGACCAGCCTGGGTCGTGACGCTGCACAAAACGTGCAAACCGTTCTAACCATTCTGTCCGTGCGGGAAACTGCCTGAGTACCACTGCATTGCCCACGGAAACCTCTGTCACGGGATTTCCGCGGGCTCACTTGATTACCGGCCCTGTTATCTGCCGTCGCCAAACGATAAAAATCTGACGCCAGAAAAACAAAATCAGCTTAAAAGTCCCGGGGCCGAGGCGCTAAACTGCCCCTCATCCTGAGCCCTCCCACGTCCGAGCCCCGCGAGCCGGATTGAGCTGACATGACCCGCACCCATGAAATCCGCCCCGATCTGGACGAGGGAATCGACCGCAAGGTTCTCAGCCAGCTGCGCTCCCGTTTTCTGAAGCTCAACGAGGGCCGCATGGCCCGTGCCATGGAAGGGTTGTCGACCCGCCAGCAAGCGGTTCTGACCTTGTTGCCGCTGTTTTTCCACGTCAATCATCCGCTATTGCCGGGTTACGTTTCGGGTAGCACCCCAGCCGGGTTGTCGAATTACGAACCCGACACCAACACCCTCGCCGAAGCCCAACGCCTGACCCGCTCGTTTTCCTACAAGCCACGCCACGGCAGCAATCCGCCGCGACCGATTCACGGCCTGTTCCTGATGGGCAGCCTCGGCACTCTGGCCCAGGCTGACCAGAGCGACATGGATGTATGGGTCTGCCACGGGCCGGACTTGAGCGAAAGCGAGCTTGCTGAGCTGCGCAAGAAATGCCAGTTGCTTGAGATATGGGCCGCCAGCCAGGGCGCCGAGGCGCATTTCTTCCTGATCGACCCGGCCCGCTTCGTGCTCGGCGAACGCGATACGCAATTGAGTTCGGAAGACTGCGGCACCACCCAGCACTATCTGCTGCTGGACGAGTTCTACCGCACCGCAATCTGGCTGGCCGGGCGCACACCCATCTGGTGGCTGGTGCCGGTTTACGAAGAGGCGGCGTATGACCGTTACACCCATACGCTGCTTTCCAAGCGTTTCATCCGTGCCGACGAAACCCTGGACCTGGGGCATCTGGCGTATATCCCGCCCGGGGAATTCGTTGGTGCCGGGCTCTGGCAGTTATTCAAAGGCATTGAGTCACCGTACAAATCGGTGCTCAAACTGCTGCTGACCGAGGTTTACGCCAGCGAACACCCCAAGGTCCACTGCCTGAGCCTGCGTTTCAAGCAGGCCGTGTTTGCCAATCAACTGGATCTCGATGAGCTGGACCCATACATGGTGGTTTACCGGCGCATCGAGGAATACCTCACGGCCCGGGGCGAACCGGAACGGCTGGAGCTGGTACGCCGCGCGCTGTACCTGAAGGTCAATCGCAAGCTCACCGGCAGCAGCGGACGCACCCAGAGCTGGCAGCGTTCGCTGCTCGAACGCCTGGCCCACGAATGGCATTGGGATCAGCGTCAGTTGGCATTGCTCGACAGCCGCAGCCAGTGGAAAGTCCGCCAGGTCAGCGCCGAACGGCGGGCCCTGGTCAGCGAGCTGAATTACAGCTACCGCTTCCTGACGCAGTTTGCCCGCAACGAACAGACCGTCAGCCTGATCAACAAACGCGACCTCAATGTGCTGGGCCGGCGGTTGTACGCGGCCTTCGAACGCAAGGCCGACAAGGTCGAATTCATCAACCCGGGCATCGCCCCCGATCTCGCCGAAGACACCCTGACGCTGGTGCAAGCCCCGAACAAGAGAGAACCGGGACAAACCCAATGGGGTTTGTACAACGGCAGCCTGGCCGCCCACGAGTGGGAGCATTTCGCGCCCATCAAGCGCAGCCGTCAGTTACTGGAGCTGCTCACCTGGTGCCACCGCAATGGCGTGATCGACAGCAGCACCCGCCTGGCCCTGCACCCCGGCACCAGCGACTTGAGCGAGTTCGAACTGTTCAACTTGCTCGGCAGCCTGCAACAAAGCATCGCCCTGCCCCTGACCAC
The DNA here is from genome assembly GCF_963970905.1 of Pseudomonas sp. EL_65y_Pfl2_R96. Classification (NCBI taxonomy): domain Bacteria; kingdom Pseudomonadati; phylum Pseudomonadota; class Gammaproteobacteria; order Pseudomonadales; family Pseudomonadaceae; genus Pseudomonas; species Pseudomonas sp. EL_65y_Pfl2_R96. Next base: position 257,039 of record NZ_CAXAQH010000004.1, read on the forward strand.
CGTCGCCGAGGAGCCTTTGCTGCGCGCCAGCGTGCCGAGCGAAGTACTGATTCTGGTGAACGTCGGCATCGATCCGCTCAAGCACCATCGCGACCTGAATATCCTGATGACTACCGAGCGCACCGATTCCCTGAGCTACGCCGGCGTGCGGGAAAACCTGGTGCTGACCCTGGATCAGGTCACGCTCAATAGTTGGAATGAGGTGCTGGTCAGCCGCTTTGGCGGCCCCCACGCTCTGCTCGACTGCCTGCGCGATTACCTCAACAACCTGCCAAGCGGGCCAGAGCAGCCCAAGTTGCGGGTGCGTTGCTTCTGCCACAACCGCGCGCAATTCATCGCCCGACGGGTTGAAGAAATCCTCGACACCGCGCAGAACCTGCTGCTGAGCAAACTCAATCATCGTTACCTGATTCAGGTCCAGCAGCATTACCACGTGCTGGAGCTGGTGCCCGGCCAGATCAATCACGTTGCCCTCGCCACGCTGCCGGCGCTGCTTGCCTACCTCAGCGAAGAACTGGCGAGCTACAGCCCCCTGCATCTGGACCCGATGGCGCTGGAAGACCACGATCTGGCGCTGATCCTGCCCATGGGGCAACCCGACTGCGTTCAGGTGTTCTACCGAATCAACAACGAACACCAGGCTGATTTGTACGTACTGGATGAATTCAATGCCCTGTGGCAGCAGCGCTTGCCCTATCACGACGAGCAAAGCCTGCTGGTGCCGCTGCAACGTTTCCTGCAATCGATCCAGTACCGGCGCGACGCCTTGCTGCCGATGGACGCTGCCCAACCACTGAGCCTGGACACTTTGTATTACCAATTGTTGCCTTCGGGTACCGCGCGGGCGCGTCGGGTCGAAGCCCGGCCGGCACCGCAAACCCCGGTCAACAAACCGTTCTACGACGTGCAGGCGATCGTCGGCAAAGCCGCACCGGGACAGGTGCAGGTCACGTTGTATTGCAATCAACGGGAATTTTCAGAGCTGGAACATGGCGACCAACTGTTCAGCGTGGTCGCCCGGGAAATCGTCGAGCAGCGCCGCGAGACCGAACGCTATCGCTGCTACATCACCGACCTGGACCTGTCGGGCTTGCTCGGTGATGGTCAGAGTTCAAGCCAGCTGTATCTGCGTTACAAGGCCGACCTGGAGAACGCATTGAACGAGGCGCTCGAGCAGGTCTGAGGGGGGTTATTCCGGGAAGTCGCCGCCATTGGCCGGCTGCGATTCGACTGCCAGCAAGGTCAGTTTCAGGGTCTTGCCACCCGGAGCAGGCCAGTCAATGTGCTGACCGACCTTGAGACCCAGCAGTGCGCTACCGACCGGCGCCAGAATGGAGATCCTGCCTTCGTCGGCGTTGGCGTCCTTGGGGTAAACCAACGTCAGGTGGTAGTCCTTGCCGCTGCTTTCTTCACGGCAATGCACTTTGGAATTCATGGTCACGACATCAGCAGGCACATCTTCGTGACCGACCAGGGTATCGGCGCGATCCAGTTCGGTTTGCAGCGCGATAACGCCCGGCAGCGTGTCATCCAGGCTGTCGATCAGGCGCTCCAGACGTTGCACGTCCAGACGGGTAAGGGTGATGGAAGGTGCGGTCATGATCAGGGCAGACTCCTTTCTTCTGCACGAAAAAAGCAAAACCCCGCCAGAAAAAGGCGGGGTTTTCACGAACCTCGATGGGTTGAGGCGTCTCTGGACACTATCACAGCTCAATAAATATACAAGCCGCCACCGGACAGCCTGCGCGAACCCTGTACAAGGAGCTGCCGCAGGCTGCGATCTTTTGATCTTGCTCTTCGGCAATCTTCAGCGCCGCCAAAAGATCGCAGCCTTCGGCAGCTCCTACAAGGGATTGGCGGTGGTCTTGCGATTCGAGGCCTGCGCGCAGATTACCCGCCGCCGCTCATCGTCGGCCGAGCGCCATTCGCGAATATCTTCGACATGCCGAAAACACCCGAGGCAAACCTTCTGCTCATCCAGCCGACACACACCGCTGCACGGCGAAGGCACTGCCGGGCTGACGTTGCTATAGAGCGGTTTGGGCGGGCGAACGGGCGCAGGCTGGGTCATGACTTCACAGGCCTTCGAAATCGAGTTCGACGTCGGCTTGCTGCTTGACGATGCGCTCGAGCATCTCGCCCAGTTGTTCGTCGCTCTTGTCGCACATCCAGCGCTTGCTCTCTTCGTCGTAATCGAAGTGGAAGCCACCGGACACCGCCGCCAGCCACAACTGTCGCAATGGCTCCTGCCGACTGAAAATCAATTGGCTGCCGTTTTCGAACTTGACGGTGAGCACACCGGCCGAGCTCTCCAGATCGATATCCAGGTCACTTTCGTCGAAAATATCCTCCAGCGACTGCTGGGTTGCATCGACCAGGTCGTGGAAACGGGCTTCGGTCAAACTCATTGCGGGAACCTCAAAAAGTGTCTACTCACGCTCAAGCGCCGCAAGATACGGGCGAGCCCCGGTGATTGCAAAGGATAACCACCAAGGGCTCGCTAGCGGTACGAAATATCGACGCAGGACCTGATAGCGCCAAAATCTAATGTGGGAGCGGCGGTGCGGCGATCCGACTTGCTCGCGAAAGCGCCGTGTCAGTCAACATCAATATTGAATGAATGACCGCATTCGCGAGCAAGCCCGCTCCCACGATGGATTGCACACAACTGACCGGCATCGGGCGAAGGCCCGCCGGACGGGAGCCGCGTCGCATAGGCAAGCTGCCGGGTGGCCGGTATACTCCGGCGCAATTAACGCATTTTCAAGGATTTCGCCATGAAGCGCCTGATCTCTTCCCTTGCTGCGCTCGTCGCGGTTGCCTGCCTGGTGTCGGCCTGTGGTCAAAAAGGCCCGCTGTACCTGCCCGATGAAAATCAGGATCCTGCAGAGCAAGCCAAATCGTCGCAGCAGACTCCGTCGAAAGCTCACAAGCACGACGTCTACTAAGGGAACGCCATGGACGCTTTTAACTACCGTGACGGCGAGCTGTTCGCGGAAGGTGTTGCCCTGTCCGCCATCGCCGAACGCTTTGGAACACCGACCTACGTCTACTCTCGTGCCCACATCGAATCCCAGTACCTGGCTTACGCCGATGCGCTGGCCGGCACGCCGCATCTGGTCTGCTTTGCGGTCAAGGCCAACTCCAACCTGGGTGTACTGAATGTCCTGGCCCGCCTTGGCGCCGGTTTCGACATCGTTTCCCGTGGCGAGCTGGAGCGCGTACTGGCCGCGGGCGGCAGCGCCGACAAGATCGTGTTCTCCGGTGTCGGCAAGACCCGTGACGACATGCGTCGCGCCCTGGAAGTCGGCGTGCATTGCTTCAACGTCGAATCCACCGATGAGCTGGAACGCCTGCAAGTGGTGGCAGCCGAGCTGGGCGTTCGCGCGCCGATCTCGCTGCGCGTCAACCCGGACGTCGATGCCGGCACTCACCCGTACATTTCTACCGGTCTTAAAGAGAACAAGTTCGGCATCGCCATCGCCGACGCCGAAGACGTGTACATCCGTGCCGCGCAACTGCCTAACCTGGAAGTGGTCGGCGTCGATTGCCACATCGGTTCGCAACTGACCACCCTGCCGCCGTTCATCGATGCCCTCGACCGTCTGCTGGGCCTGGTCGACCGCCTCGGCGATTGCGGCATCTATCTGCGCCACATCGATCTCGGTGGTGGCTTGGGTGTGCGTTATCGCGATGAAGAGCCGCCATTGGCTGCCGACTACATCAAAGCCGTGCGCGAACGCCTCGACGGTCGTGACCTGGCGCTGGTGTTCGAACCAGGCCGCTTCATCGTCGCCAACGCCGGCGTGCTGCTGACCCAGGTCGAATACCTCAAGCACACCGAACACAAAGACTTCGCCATCGTCGACGCGGCCATGAACGACCTGATTCGCCCGGCGCTGTATCAAGCCTGGATGGACGTCACCGCCGTGCGCCCGCGCAACAGCGCCGCTCGCGCCTACGACATCGTCGGCCCGATCTGCGAAACCGGCGATTTCCTGGCCAAGGATCGTCAGCTGGCCCTGGAAGAAGGCGATCTGCTGGCCGTGCATTCGGCCGGTGCCTACGGGTTTGTCATGAGTTCCAACTACAACACCCGCGGCCGTGCCGCTGAAGTGTTGGTGGACGGTGATCAGGCATTTGAAGTGCGTCGCCGTGAGACGGTAGCCGAGTTGTTTGCTGGCGAAAGCCTGCTGCCGGAGTAAAACCATGCTGCTGCGTTTTACCAAGATGCACGGCCTGGGCAATGACTTCATGGTCCTCGACCTGGTCAGCCAGCACGCGCACATCCTGCCCAAGCACGCAAAGCTTTGGGGCGATCGGCACACCGGCATCGGGTTCGACCAGTTGCTGATCGTCGAAGCCCCCAGCAACCCGGACGTGGATTTCCGCTATCGGATCTTCAACGCCGACGGCTCCGAAGTGGAACAGTGCGGCAACGGTGCGCGCTGTTTCGCCCGCTTCGTTCTCGACAAGCGCCTGACCGCCAAGCGGCTGATTCGCGTCGAGACCAAAAGCGGCATCATCGAACTGGACATCCGCAACGATGGCCAGATCAGCGTCAACATGGGCGCTCCGCGCCTGGTGCCGGCCGAGATTCCGTTCGAAGCCCCGAGCCAGGCCCTGAGCTATCAGGTCGACGTCGACGGCACCTCGGTCGAACTGGCCGCGGTGTCCATGGGCAACCCCCATGCCGTGTTGCGGGTCAGCGACATCAACAACGCACCGGTGCATGAACTGGGACCGAAAATCGAACATCACCCGCGCTTCCCGGCGCGGGTCAATGTTGGTTTTCTCCAAGTCATCGACCGGAGCCGTGCGCAGTTGCGCGTCTGGGAACGCGGGGCCGGGGAAACCCAGGCATGCGGAACCGGTGCCTGTGCCGCCGCAGTGGCCGCGATCAGCCAGGGGTGGATGGATTCGCCGCTATTGATCGACCTGCCCGGCGGGCGTTTGTCCATTGAATGGGCAGGCCCTGGCCAACCGGTCATGATGACCGGCCCGGCAGTGCGCGTATACGAAGGACAAGTGCGTCTTTGAGTGAGCCAAATCCATGACCGACAAGCCTCAGGTTCCCGCCCTACAGCCCGACGAATCCCCTTCCGAAAGCCTTGAGGCGGCGGCGATTGCCGCGTACCTGGAGGCTCATCCGGATTTCTTCATCGAGCACGAAGAACTGCTCCCGGCCCTGCGCATTCCGCACCAGCGCGGCGACACCATTTCGCTGGTCGAACGCCAGATGACGATTCTGCGCGACCGCAACATCGAGTTGCGTCACCGCCTCTCGCACTTGATGGACGTGGCCCGCGACAACGACCGTCTCTTCGATAAAACCCGTCGCCTGATTCTCGCGCTGATGGACGCCACCAGCCTGGAAGACGTGGTGATCAGCGTCGAAGACAGCCTGCGCCAGGACTTCCAGGTGCCCTTTGTCAGCCTGATCCTGTTGGGCGACAACCCGATGCCGGTGGGGCGCTGGGTGACACATGCCGACGCGCAAACAGCCATCGGCGGTTTGCTCTCGGAAGACAAAAGCGTCAGCGGCAGCCTGCGTGAACACGAACTGGACTTCCTGTTCGGCGAAGAACAGCGCAAGCAGATCGGCTCCACTGCCGTCGTCGCCATCAGCCACCAGGGCATCCACGGCGTCCTGGCCATCGCCAGCCACGATCCGCAGCACTACAAAAGTTCGGTGGGCACGCTGTTCCTGAGTTACATCGCCGAAGTCATGGGCCGCGTGCTGCCACGGGTCAACAATTCCCTGCGCTCGGTACGCTAACCATGGAACGACAACTGGACGCTTACTGCGAACACCTGCGCAGTGAGCGGCAGGTGTCGCCACACACGCTGTACGCCTACCGCCGCGACCTCGACAAAGTGCTGGGCTGGTGCCTCAAACAAAACATCGGTAGCTGGGCCGCGCTGGACATCCAGCGTCTGCGCAGCCTGATCGCTCGTTTGCATGCCCAAGGCCAGTCGTCCCGCAGCCTGGCGCGACTGCTCTCGGCGGTGCGCGGGCTCTATCACTATCTGAACCGCGAAGGTCTGTGCGACCACGACCCGGCCAATGGTCTGGCACCGCCCAAGGGCGAACGCCGCCTGCCGAAAACCCTCGACACCGATCGCGCGTTGCAACTGCTGGAAGGCGCGGTTGAGGATGACTTTCTGGCGCGTCGGGATCAGGCGATTCTGGAGCTGTTCTATTCCTCCGGCTTGCGGCTTTCGGAGCTGACCGGACTCAACCTTGATCAGCTGGATCTGGCTGACGGCATGGTTCAGGTCCTAGGCAAGGGCAGCAAGACGCGACTGCTGCCGGTGGGCAAAAAGGCTCGTGAAGCACTGGAGCTATGGTTGCCGTTGCGGGCCATGACCAACCCGGCGGATGACGCGGTGTTTGTCAGCCAGCAAGGTCGGCGCCTTGGCCCTCGGGCGATTCAGGTGCGGGTCAAGGCCGCCGGCGAGCGCGAGCTGGGGCAGAACCTGCATCCGCACATGTTGCGACATTCCTTCGCCAGTCATTTGCTGGAGTCCTCCCAAGACTTGCGCGCGGTGCAGGAATTGCTCGGCCACTCGGACATCAAGACCACCCAGATCTATACCCACCTGGACTTCCAGCACCTGGCGACGGTCTACGACAGTGCCCATCCACGGGCCAAACGCATTAAAGGCGATGATTCATGACCATCCAATTGATCACCTTCGACCTCGACGACACCCTGTGGGACACCGCCCCGGTGATCGCCAGCGCCGAAGTCGTATTGCGTGAATGGCTGACCGAGCATGCACCGAACCTGGGCGCGGTGCCGGTGGAGCATTTGTGGTTGATTCGCGAACGGGTTTTGAGCAACGAACCGAGCCTTAAGCACCGCATCAGCGCCTTGAGGCGCCGCGTGCTTTTTCATGCTCTGGAAGAGGCTGGTTACGACCATGGTCAGGCCCAAGACCTGGCTGATCAAAGTTTTGAAGTGTTTCTGCATGCCCGGCATCAGCTGGAAGTATTCCCCGACGTCGAGCCGACTCTGGAGACTCTGGCCAAGCACTACGCCCTCGGTGTAGTCACCAACGGCAATGCCGATGTGCGTCGGCTGGGGCTGGCGGACTACTTCAAATTTGCCCTGTGCGCCGAAGACCTCGGCATCGCCAAGCCGGATGCACGACTGTTTCATGAAGCGCTGCAACGTGGCGGCGCGACCGCCGAAACCGCGGTGCATATTGGCGATCATCCCGGCGATGACATTGCCGGCGCCCAGCAGGCGGGGTTGCGGGCAATCTGGTTTAACCCGGCGGGCAAGGTGTGGGAAGCCGAGAAGACGCCGGATGCCGAGGTTCGCAGTTTGACCGAGTTGCCGGGGTTGTTGGCGCAGTGGAATTCGGCTTCCGCCTGACACATAACCTGTGGGAGCGGGCTTGCCCGCGATAGCGGCGTGTCAGACGACATCAATTTCGAATGTGACGCCCCAATCGCGGGCAAGCCCGCTCCCACAGGGATCACCGTAAACTTTGATTTCTTATCCTCACCCATGAAAAAGCCCGCAGCGACGGCGGGCTTTCTCAGCAAGCAGGAAGCAGGCGCTTAGATAGGCCGGCTGCCGTACTTGTTATCAGGCTTCTTGGGAGGATCGGCGACCACATTGGCCTCCACTTCCTGCACCTTGCCACCCCGTGCCAGAAACTCTTCCATGGCCTTGGCCAGGGCGTCGCGTTCCTTGTTCTTGGCTTCGACGCTCGGCAGCTCATCGACCGATACCGCAGCCTTGGCCTTGCCTTTGGCAGTCGGAACGGGTGCATCACCGCCGTCGTCTTCAGCGACGTCTTCTGCCGCCGCTTCAAGGCCTTCTTCGGTTTCGTCGTCGTCGCCTACTTCGAGGTCGTCGTTTTCCAGATCATCGTCGCTCATGTTCTACCTCATGACTTGCGAAAAGCAGATTAGTTATAGCCCAGCTTTGCCATCTGTCGAAGGCTGCTGGAAAAAATTCAACCACCGCTGGTGACCAGCGGTTTATGCCTCTTCACCGTGCACGGTGGCGAGGACTTTGCGGGCACCGCCATGATCACGGTGCTCGCCCAGATAAACACCTTGCCAGGTCCCCAACGCCAGTCGGCCTGCCGAGATCGGCAAACTGAGCTGACAGCCAAGCACGCTGGCCTTGAAGTGCGCCGGGAGGTCGTCCAGGCCTTCGTCGTTATGCTCATAGCCGTCTGTTCCTTGTGGGATCAGACGATTGAAAAATCGTTCGAAGTCGCGACGTACCGCCGGATCGGCGTTCTCGTTGATGGTCAACGACGCCGAGGTATGCTGCAGCCACAAATGCAACAGACCGACCCGACACGCCTTGAGTTCAGGCAAGCCGGCGAGTAACTCGTCCGTTACCAGATGAAAGCCCCGGGGCCGTGCCCGCAAGGTAATCAGAGTCTGTTGCCACATACAGTTCTCCGCACGTTCGGGGCGCATTCTAGCGCGCTCTGGGAAAAAACAAAGGCCCTAATATTCCTTCAATCGTGTAAGCCATTGGCCGCAGAAAAACGCCCGTTGTAAACGCCCCTGAACGCGTATGAAAAAACCTTTCAGCCCGTCCTTCACTGACAAATTCAAGACAAAAAAATGCCCGGCAAGCCGGGCGTTTTTTATAGGCGTGCTTACAAGTTGTAGCCGCGTTCGTTGTGGAGCGCCAGATCGATGCCAACCGCCTCTTCTTCCTCGGTGACACGCAGACCCATGACGGCGTCCAGCACCTTGAGGATGATGAAGGTGACGATCGCGGTGTAGATCACCGTGAAGCCGACGCCTTTGCACTGAATCCAGACTTGAGCCGCGATGTCGGTGACGGTGCCGAAGCCACCCAGGGACGGTGCCGCGAAGACACCCGTCAGGATCGCGCCGAGGATACCGCCGATACCGTGTACGCCGAAGGCGTCCAGGGAGTCGTCATAACCGAGCTTGCGTTTCAGGGTGGTTGCGCAGAAGAAGCACACCACGCCCGCCGCCAGACCGATCACCAGAGCGCCCATCGGGCCCACGGTGCCGGCCGCCGGAGTGATTGCAACCAGACCGGCCACAACACCCGAAGCGATACCCAGTGCGCTTGGCTTGCCGTGGGTAATCCACTCGGCAAACATCCAGCCCAGCGCCGCAGCAGCAGTGGCGATCTGGGTGACCAACATCGCCATGCCGGCAGTGCCGTTAGCGGCGGCAGCAGAACCGGCGTTGAAGCCGAACCAGCCGACCCACAGCATCGCGGCGCCCATCAGGGTGTAGCCGAGGTTATGCGGAGCCATCGGGGTGGTCGGGAAACCTTTACGCTTGCCCAACACCAGGCAGGCAATCAGACCGGCCACACCGGCGTTGATGTGCACCACGGTGCCGCCGGCGAAGTCGAGTACGCCCCAATCCCACATCAGACCGCCGTTGCCGGACCAGACCATGTGCGCAATCGGTGCGTAAACCAGGGTGAACCAGATGCCCATGAAGATCAGCATGGCGGAAAACTTCATCCGCTCGGCGAAAGCACCGACGATCAACGCTGGGGTGATGATGGCAAAAGTCATCTGGAAGGTAATGAAGACCGCCTCGGGGAACAGCGCCGCGGGGCCGGTCAGGCTCGAAGGCGTGACACCGGCGAGGAACGCCTTGCCCATGCCGCCAAAGAACGAGTTGAAGTTGACGACGCCCTGCTCCATGCCGGTGGTGTCGAACGCAATGCTGTAGCCATAAATGACCCACAGAATGCTGATCAGACCGGTAATGGCGAAGCACTGCATCATCACGGAAAGAATGTTTTTCGAGCGAACCATGCCGCCGTAGAACAGCGCGAGACCGGGAATGGTCATGAACAGCACAAGGGCTGTCGAGGTCATCATCCAGGCGGTATCGCCGGAATTGAGGACTGGGGCCGCCACTTCGTCTGCCGCCATGGCCAGGCCGGGCATTACGAGGGACAACAGGGCTCCTAGCCCTGCGATTTTACGCAGAGTCATATTGTTTTCTCCTGGGGCGTTGGGTTTGTGGCGGCTTAGATTGCGTCGGTATCGGTTTCGCCGGTACGGATGCGAATCGCCTGTTCCAGATTGACCACGAAGATCTTGCCGTCACCGATCTTGCCGGTGTTGGCAGCCTTGGTTATCGCCTCGATAACCCGATCCAGATCCTTGTCGTCAATGGCGACATCGATCTTCACCTTGGGCAGAAAATCGACCACGTACTCCGCGCCGCGATACAGCTCGGTATGACCCTTCTGCCGACCGAAGCCTTTGACCTCAGTAACGGTAATGCCCTGCACGCCGATCTCGGACAGCGACTCGCGCACGTCGTCCAGTTTGAACGGCTTGATGATGGCAGTGACTAGCTTCATGAAAACTCTCTCCCGAATTGGTGGACTTGCCCCAGGAAAACAAACCCGACTCAAGTCTAAGCGCAGTGCCTGGCTTTGTAACGCATCGTCGGCCTTACCTGCCCGTCCGACGCCAGCTAACCACTCCGCACGAAACTTCCTCCGTTCCGCTTGGCGCACTGCATTCGTCACAGCGACTGCATCAGTGCATGGGTCACCAGCGACTAAGCAGAAAGCTTGCCATCTATCCAAAACCCATTGATTTCAATACCTTGGCCGCTGCCGCAGGTCCCTCCAGCCGATTGACGCAACGGTTACGCACAAAAATAGTGCAGCGCCATCTACCCGCATGCGCGAAAAGCGTGCATCGCAGCCGCCGAGATTGACTATAGACACTGCGTGATACACTGCCCGCCATTGTTGACAGGACATTTCCCATGCTCGCGCCCAAAGACTTCCTCGACGCCCTGAGCGGCACCGCCTCCCGCCTCTTCAGCGGCGACACCCCACTGCCAAAAAGCGAAATCGAAAGCCAGTTCAAGGCTTTGTTGCAGAGCGGCTTCAGCAAGCTGGATCTGGTGAGCCGGGAAGAATTCGATAGCCAGATGGTTGTGCTGGCACGAACCCGCGCACGGCTGGAGAGCCTGGAAGCGAAAGTGACTGAGCTGGAAGCGAAGCTGAATCCACCGACTGAATAACCCCACCGATCCCACTGTGAAACCCAATCCACTGTGGGAGCGAGCCTGCTCGCGATAAGGTCGGAACGACCTTCAGATTTATCTGTAAGAGCTGCCGAAGGCTGCGATCTTTTGATCTTTAAGCGCTCAAAAATCCAAGCACCTTCCTACAACAAAACCACCGCCGTCCGATTGCGTCGTAAGGCCTCCAGTTTCTATGCTCATCCCCAGCTGAATGTTCAGCTCTGGGTTTGGCGACCCGGAAAACCACAACGCATCGCGACCGCATTCGACCGAGAAATTTGCTCTCATCTCGAATTATGGCGGCTATGCGTGGGAGACCTTCGGGTCTGCCGGTTTGGTGCGTTACCGGTTCGCCAACCCCCGCATGGCTGCCACCCTTTTCGTTTGGCGACGATCAGAGGCAGTTTTCTTCATCGCACCTTGAGAACTGCACCATGAACGAAAACTATCCAATCCCTCACATCTTCACCCGCCACAAACTCCACCTCCACGCCCTCCTCCTCGAAAACCAACCCTGGTTCAGCGCTCGCGACCTCGGCCGCTTACTCAGGCTATTCCTGGACGAACGAGCACTACGCAAACTCGATCCCGACCAACACCAGAACTTGCAGATGTTCATCCACGGCACCGTCGAAAACACCCTGCTGATCAGCGAATCCGGCGTCTACGCGTTACTGATCTACCACTACTGCCCCGAATACCGAGGCCTGCGCGAATGGCTGACCCACGACGTGGTGCCAACCCTTAGAGACGCTCAGCAACCCACCTCAACCGAACGCCCGATTCTGAGCCTGCTGAATTGGCCGCAGATGTCGTTGAGTTTGCTGCACTGGAATAACCAGCCGTGGATTCGGTTGCAGGATGTTCCGCAGCTGCTGCCAAATGGGGAACGACCGCGAAGTACGGTCAATGCGCCGTGGTGGAAGCGTGCTTCACGGGTGCTGCAGTCTTTTTAAGTACCCGAAGCTCAACCACGCTCGATTTCGGCTTTACGCAGATCGTAGGTCGATTGCAGGTTTAGCCAGAAATCGGGCGTGGTGTTCAGGTAAATGGAAAGCCTCTCGGCAAGATCAGGGCCTACACCGCTCTCCTGCATCACAAGGGCACTCACCTCATCTCCAACCTCAGTCAACGAGCTAGCCAAACCAGCCGCCGTAATGCCCATTGGCTTAAGAAACTCCTTTTCAAGGATTTCGCCAGGATGAATCGGCCGCATTCCAGAATTGCTCATTTCCCCCTCCTGAGGGCTTGATCAGCCGTGATCATAAGTAGCCACTTCGATCCGACAAGGGTGTCTATGCGTTTTCACCGAAGTCCTTCATCTATCCAGGCCCGATCCTACAAAAAACAGCTCTCGCAGTTGATTACACCCAAATACCAGCCGCGACATACCGTTGTAGCAGCTGCCGAACGCAGGCTCCGCCAGCTGCTACGAGTCGCGTTACGGCTTAACTGACTGGAATCAACTCACCGCCCCCAGCAACATCCTGCGAAAGTTTGGCAGCTCTACTGCCACGCTAAACCCTGACTCCCCGACTACCCTTCAAAAAACCGCAGGAAGCGGTTTCCATGTAGCTCAAGGAACGACCATGTCCCTCTCCATCGTCCACAGCCGCGCCCAGATTGGCGTAGATGCACCCGCCGTCACCGTAGAAGTCCATCTGGCCAACGGCTTGCCGTCGCTGACCATGGTCGGGCTGCCCGAGGCGGCGCTTAGATGTTGTATTCTCAAACTAGATTATCGACTTTTGAGATAGGCATTCATGAAGAAAAAAGTTTTTTGCTACGTCCGATTCAGCTCCAAAAAACAGGAGCATGGGGACTCTATCGAGCGCCAGCAAAGGCTGATCAATGATTACCTTGAAAAAAACAACGCCGAGGTCGTCGAGCAATTCAACGATCTGGGGGTGTCGGCATTTCGAGGAAAAAACGTAAAAGCCGGGCAATTGAGCAGATTTCTTGATCGTGTAAAAAAAGGCGAAATTGGGACTGGAGATACTCTTATTGTTGAATCACTGGACCGAATCTCACGACAAAAAGAGCTAGATACGATCTCAATTCTTGCCTCCATCCTGAACGCTGGCGTTGTCATTTTTACTCTTGCTGACCAGCGAGTTTACAACGCTCAAGACGAAGATCATGCAAATCTAATTTTTCAGATAAATTTCATTATTAGTCGGGCGCATGACGAAAGCTTAACCAAACAACGTAGATCTATTTCAGCCTGGACACGCAAGCACGAAGAAGCTCGAAGCGGAAAAGCCGTGATGACGAGAAAACTTCCGTACTGGTTGAGAACAATCGAAGATAACGGCACAACGAAAATTGTAGTAATTGAAGAGAGGGCAAAAGAGGTTAGACGGGCATTTGAGCTTGCCTCATATAAGCTTGGAGCGCAGGCGATAGCGACAAAAATTAACAGCGAGGGGGCCGAAAAGAGGTGGACACTTATTGCTATAAGGCACCTCTTAAGCTCGAAGTCAGTTTACGGTAGCTTTGAGGCTTTTAAAACAAAATCACTAAGCGGAACCTTGGAAAAAAACCAAACATATGAAGAGATTGAGGGGTATTTTCCTCCGGTAATTGAGAAAAGCGAATTTTACAAAGTGCAGGCATCTCTAGAGAAAAACAAAGAGATTTACGCCACACGAGGACGGACCCCAAAAGGCTTTCGTAACGTATTCAAAGGACTGATTAAGTGTCTCGACTGTGACTCCTATCTTCATCAGAGCTTTATGAAGAGAAAAGGAAAGGAGTACATGTATCTTATTTGTCATAAAAGCTTGGTGAATGCGTGCCCAAGTGGCAAGAAAGTGATAATTCCTTATCGGCACGTGCTTGAGCCATTTCTTCTGTTTTTCAAGAATTATGGCGTAGAAAAATTACTTTCAAGCTCCAACTCGCAGGAGTTGAAAAATAAGTTGTCAGCGGTAAATCAAGAAAGGATTAGCAAAAATGCGTCCCTCCTTAGAATTTCTAGTGACATCGAAAAAAACAATGGGGAAATCCCCAAAACCTTGATGTCACTTATCACAAAGATCGAAAGTCAGTTATCAAAACTAGAAGAAGAATTTAACTTGCTTTTGGGGCAGCTTGAAAACCTAGAGGCATCCGACGTAATAAAGAATGAGATTACACGCACAGAACTTCACGAGCTTTTAGATAGCGAAGAAGGCAGATTGAAATTCAACTCCTTGCTATCTATTCAAAAAATCGAAGTGCTAATTAGCAGAAACTTTGGCGAAGAGTACAGCAGCATGTTTATTTTCTTTCATGAGAAAGGATTTTCTGAGAACATAAGATTTAACCGAAAGGAAGCAATACTTCCTTTCACGGGACGCTACAATTTTTACACAAGAACATATAGCGATGGTTTCGTAGGCGAACCTACTCCAATAGAGGATGTGGATCATGAGAGCTTTAAAATTGACTGGTCACTGTAGCTGTCAATTTAAAATAAATTTCTCTGCCGACGAACGGTAATATGCTAATGAAATATTGACGATTTTAGCTTGAAAAAACCCCGTAAACCAATTTATTAAAAAACTCTAATTTTACAAGGGTATTAGTTTTCAATACGATCTAAGCAAGATGCACGGCTTCCATAGGGCGACTGGCTCTCTAAAACTCGTAAGTAGGAGGTGGTTGTGCATAAAACTTGTTAGTCGGAGAAAATTGAGTTGAATTTAGAGCTTAAATTAATGCAGGAAAGGTTAGGGGCCAAAGCAATTATCAAGCACTCTCAACAAAAAACGGAGTGGATATTTAACGACCTAATCGAACGGGGCGAACAATGGATAGTTTCAGGTGCCCCAAAGGCGGGGAAATCCAGGTTTGCTCTACAGCTTGCACTATGTGCTAGCGAAGGAAGGAGTTTCTTGGATTTCAAATGCCCCAAAAAACATTGCGTTTTGTACGTAGACTTTGAGCTGAGCCCGCGAATATCAGCTTCACGGGTGCTAAATTTTTACAAGAATGATCATGACCAGTTATCGCGCAATGAAAGCTTTTTTAAATGCAGTGATCACAAACAAATCGATGTTAACTCAACAGCTGAATGTGTCGCGATAAAAAAGATTATAGAAACTCTAAACCCTGATCTTATCATTTGGGATGTTTTAGCTCGCATGCACTCTGTAGATGAAAATAGCAATATTGCAATGATTCAAATTATGCAGAATATCCGGCAGCTTAGCCATGGAGCCGCTCATATCGTCGTGCATCATGCGCGAAAGGAAAACTTTGGTAATGGAGGTGCCAAAGCATTAAGAGGTGCCTCAAGTATTCATGGAGAGGCTGACGGCGTGATGGCTCTTGCATTGGAGACATCAAAAAAGGGGAGCCATAGTGTGCTGTTCTCAACTAGGGCAATCGAAGATCCGGGGAAAATGTGGCTGGAAAGCGAAGGGCTCGGTTTCAGGAAGGCAAAAGCCGTTCTCGTAGAGGAAACAAAATCGTTACCGGTTACACTTCAGAATATTTTTAAAGATCGTGTATCAATCAAAAAGCCAGAACTCGTAACCCTGTTAGAAGGCGAGTTAAAAATCGGAGCAAGGCAATTAGAACGAAAGCTAAATGAGATGGTTCTAGATGGGCTATTAACCAAGTCAAAAGTTGGTAGGGAAGCACATTACAGGCTCGCACTTTCGAATTAAATTTAGACCTTGGATAATGCACGACATTTGCCATCCGGCTCTATATATAGAGGATGTCGTGTATGTATACCCCCTCTCGTACTCTCCCCCGGTTTCAAACGGAAAAAAAAAGCCAAAACAGCATACCCGACGCTTAGCGTCGGAATATACCCAGGGGAGAGCGGAGCGAACCCCCCAGCTTTATTGCGTAATTTAATGTTTGTCATGGCATCCATCACTTAGAGCTGAAGAATATCCCGCAATAGAGAATGCATGTGCCTATTCATAACAGAGCATTTTTCTTCCTCCGACATCAATCCGATAACTTTTTTACTAAGTGACTCCGAAAATCCCATGTCATTTAGGACAAGGAGCACGGTAGATCCCAATAGCTCCGGGCCTTCTACTTCCATTACCTGTTCATCTTTCATATATCTATTCCTAAGAGATGGCTATCGCCAATGGTTTAAAAATTATCTATAGACCATTTCAATACTAATTAGACAGGAACAGATGCCAGCCTGATGCAAAAATCGTCGGAATTAAAAATTCCTAAATTTTTCCATCTCTGTTGCGATCTAATCTAAATCTAGGGGTACAACTTGGATAAGTTCGACGACGTCGGTACTTTATGCTGCACGGCCGATGGTAAAAGTGGCATTCACTTAGACGACCAGCGTTCTAAGTTCCCGTCATGGAATCCTGCAAAAAAGACGTGCCTGTGCTCTGGGAAATCATGTTTTTTGTGAGAGAACACAATATCCTCCATGTGGGATACCCCTAGCAGCCCAGCACTTTTCCCTCTTATATAGATGGCTACTAAATTTCGTATCAAAGATTTACCAGAATTGCTTTCATGCAGCCTTTTCTTTGGCTTAAAGACCACTATCTGCCCTGTCATGAAAAGTCCTTTCTCTCAATTAAAGATTCATTTGATACATGAATCATAGGAACCGATTCTGGATCTGCCCAATGAATTTAAAGCATCGAAAACGAAGGCATCAATAGCCTCGCTCTATGTCAATGTCATTGACAATAGTCATCGGCTATTTTTACCGCTTTTTCTGATATAATTGAGGTAAGAGTAAGGGGGGCAGGAACAAGGCTACTCACGGCCCGTACTGCGTACGGGACCATGATGCCTTGCTAGGGTTTCACCCTAGGACCCTTATAAAACGGGGACTTCTCTGCCCTCTATAAAAATAATAACAATGGGTGAGCCATGAAAATTGATAGCTGCAATGCGTCTGAACGAATTGAAATCCGAGTCACGTCTGAGCTGAAGCAGGCATTGAAGGAAAAGGCGAGGGAGGCATACATGTCCCTCTCTCAGCTGCTGATACAGAGCGCACTGAACTCAAAAATTAGAATTACGGTTTCGTCAAAGCCGGAAAAAACTACAGAGATTTTGAAGCTTACGGCTGCCGTAAATAAGCTTGGCTCGCAGCTAAACATGATCGCGAAGCACTGCAATTATCACAAAGGCGCATCGGAGACCGCTTTCATTCTTCAGGGGCTGTCTACGATCGAAAGCGAAATGCTGAAGCTCAGTCGCACCCTATTTGGGGAGCCTGTAGATGCTACACGGCTTCAGTAAATACGGCACCGGAGCCGGCGCAGGCCCCGTAGACTACTTCTTGGACGATAAGGCGTACGACAGGCAGCTCGGAGATTGGTATCAGCGAGACCCGCTGCCGGAGGTCATCGAGGGCGATCCGCAGACGATGGTCAGGATGATTGACGCTCTTCCATATGTTCACAAGTACACGAGCGGGGTCCTGTCATTCACGAAAGCTGATACTGCGCGTCTGCATACCCTTGAGGGAACGCATTTTCACGAAGCTGTTTTTGACATCACCGCACGTTTCAAGGACATGCTCTTCGCCGGCATCAAGGAAGAACATCGTCACATTCTGATTGTTGCCCAAATGCACCTTGATCGTCTTGAGTTGCATTACGTAACCCCGCGCTGCAACTACGAGACTGATCGAGCCTGGAACCCGGCGCCACCGGGTAAGAAGAAATTCGAACAGATGGATGCCTTCGTTGATTTGGTGAATGTGAAGTACGGTCTTGATGACCCTCGGTCCCCCCTGAGAACTAGGGCGATCCACAGCCCTGATTGGCTGCCAGATGGCGAGAAATACACCCGGGAAAAGCTGCACAACATCTTCACGCGAGCAGTTATAGATGGAGTTATCGAAAGCCGGGCAGGACTACTGGATTTATCAAGAAAAGCCGGTTTTGAGATTACACGTGTTGGTAGAGATTACGTATCAATGAAGCCGCCTGGGAGCGAAAAAGCATTTAAATTCAAAGGTGCCCTATATGACGCAGGATTCACTAGCAGTGCTCAGTTTGAGAATACAGAAAGAAAAATCATTGATCGAGAAGCGTACCTTACAAAACCTAAGGTTGCTGCAAGATATAAACAGGCAGTCAGCGAACGTAGAGCGTTTGTCGAAAAGCGCTTCAAGAAAATACTCGCAACTGTTAGGAACGAAGAAGGCAATAAAACATTACAGCCAGATCAGCCTCAAACACGCAAGGCTATCAAAAATATGTCTGATCTTGAACGTATCCATTTCGACAATCTGTCTCGCAATGTTTCTGCTCATAATGGGCGCAATGAAGTAAACGACGATAAACTTCATGGCTTGCAGTCTAACTCTCCAGCAATAGCTTCCTCTTCGGATTATTTATTAATTCCGTCGACACCCGCCGACATTGGAAACTGCGGAGGTGGAAGTATGGAAAGCGGCGATTTTGAGGCTGACAAAATAATTAACAAAAAGCGATCTGAATTTGGGGCGCTTACCAATAAACTACGGCAGATAGAAAGTACAAAGAAGAAGGATGGC
This sequence comes from Pseudomonas sp. EL_65y_Pfl2_R96, assembly GCF_963970905.1. Taxonomy (NCBI): domain Bacteria; kingdom Pseudomonadati; phylum Pseudomonadota; class Gammaproteobacteria; order Pseudomonadales; family Pseudomonadaceae; genus Pseudomonas; species Pseudomonas sp. EL_65y_Pfl2_R96. The sequence goes on from NZ_CAXAQH010000004.1 coordinate 275,563, forward strand.
AGCGGTTATTCTTTGAGCTGACAATACTAATTTCAAAATAATAATAATAATAAAGGTTAAATAATGAAAAATAATTCGCTGGAGTTTGATGTTGCTGAATACGTTAAGACCGTTGATGATATTTTTGAGCGACAACTGAAACTTATGCTAGAGCTGCGAGAGTCGTTTAGGGTCATTGCAGAAGCTTTGCTACTGGACACTTACAAGGAGCTACCCCCATTAGAGACAATTGGAGTTAACAACAATTTCTGGACTGGAGAAGCCTCTCATTCGGATGTTCGTAAAACAACCCCAACGATATTTCCAACTTGTCCTTGATGCTATAGATTTAAAACTTTTTAATGGCTTAAATCTAATCGCAACTCGCGGTGAAAGCTTGAAAGTGGGTAGCTGAGGTGAGCTTTTCGATTACATGAAAGGCCCCGTCAATAAGACAGGGCCATGCACTTCACGGGCTACTGTAAGAACTATCGAGCACGTGCAGCCATTTTGTTACGAAGGTCGGTAGCGACGGTTTTATTCGCCGGGTCAGGCTCATTCGCAGCGGCATACGCTTGTGCGGCGCTGATCGGGTAACTAGAACAACCAGCCAAATAAAATATTGCCAAGCTGAGAGAAGTGATCGCCAGCAGCGTCTTGGTATCTTTCAATTGATTTACCTTATTCTTAGTTTGGATCTTGAAGCATCGTTGGGTTTGATAAAGTCTAGGACTATCAGCTTAATGGGCGACCAAGCGCTAGCCGCGCTTTAAAGTGATCTTTTAATATTAAATATGCTGAGCCGAGCCCAATCAAAACAAATATAATCAATGAGATTAATATCGAATGTGTAACTTTTAACGCCGCCACAAAGAAAGGGCTCAATAGCAAAGAAATGGCGAGACCAAACATGCAGACCATAAATATTGGCCATGCCTTGCTTCTGTTGATAACTTCGCCACTTTCAAGCCGAACTGCATAAAGCATGTGCGTTCCAAACAGCCTTCGTACAAGTGCCAGCTTAACCTTTGAGCCAATCTTTAAAAAAGACCTTATATAATCATCGCAGCTTACGTTTTTTATGCGCTTGCCGTTTATTTTTACAAACGACAGCACGCGCTCACCGTTGACAAAAGACGCGAGTCCAAGCTCCTCAATCATTCCATCTAGAATTACCAGCGCCATGATGCCTCCCACAGTTTTAAATAGTTGAATCAGAACGATTTTGTTAACAAAGTCGTGTGGTTTTTTGTATCAACGACATCAATTCTCTGCGGGGCAATCAAGACGTAACGTTGCGGGCCTAGATTGCCACCTAGTTTCTCCCGCTGAATCTCTTTAACGTATCCGTAAATTGAGATTTGTATAGATTCACGCATTGCCTCAATATTTTTTGCCAATGCTTCATCAGAAACTTCCAGAAAAGCACTCGATCCACCGGTGAAGCCTAAATAGTAATTATTAGGCCCCGGATTTAGATAACAGCGAATCTTTTCTGCTTTAGCTAATAATGCAGGATCGCGCTGTTCAGCTTCTGTATACTCAAGCTTGTCAGAAAGTAGACAGCTATCGATTGAAAAACCCTTTCTTATAAAATCATAATTGCTGAGTGGCAATTTAATCCACTCATCGGACGTGAACTGAATCAGGCTTTTATTCTTGAATCTGGCTGCATCGGTCAGCGTTAGTGCATGAAGCTTTTCCGTCAGTTCGCGCTTTTTGAAAGCGTCCGATGTCGAGATGCGCTCCAGCGCAAGACTGTAGAATTCTGGGCTATCGCTCCGAGTTTTGATCGGATCTTGAACGGACTCCGCTATCTCGTCAGCGCTCTCATCCCAATTGCGCTTCGCACTATAGAAATTAAAAGGAATCATTGAGTCCCGAGCGTTCAGGTACTCGTCCAGCGTCCCCATACCCGGGTTGCTGAACGTCACTGAAAGCGGCCTGTTCTCATCTTCCAGCTGCTTTCTTACCGCTTCATTGGCGGCTGTCTGCGCATCCTTTATCCGCTGAGCTGAGTTACTTGCAACGTCACGCGCAGGCTTCGCTTCATCGGAACAACCACTCAGCAAGGCAAGGCTCAGGGGCGCTGCCAGGGCAACAGTTCGTAAGGGCAAACCACAAAGGTTAATCATGCAGGGTCCTTATGCGCGTAGGCGCCTATGAGCGCCGTGGTCGGTTGTGTACGGCCAATGGGTCGTAGTGGCCACGCGCAATCATCCCACAAAAAACCCGTTTTGGGATAAACCTTTTTTGGGTTTATTACGTGTGTCGGCCCTCACTCTGGCGACCTCTCGTGACATCTATCTATTCAAACTCGTATCAGCTAGTGCTAAACCTAATGCGTAAAGCGCGTAAACAAGCAAATCTGACACAAATTCAGCTTGCGGTGCTTTTAGACAAGCCGCAGTCGTTCGTTTCAAAATATGAAAGAGGTGAGCGAAGATTAGATATCGTGGAGTTTCTTGAGGTTTGCCATCGACTTGGCGCTGATCCTCATAAAATAATTAACGAGCTTGAAAGGCAGGACTCGAATAGCAGTTGATTTAATTAAAGCTTCCAGCAATAACTGTTCCGAGTCCCAGGGCGACGATCACGTACATAAAATACTTAAGTGAATGCAAAATATGAAGTGCCGTCGAATATTAGAAGTCTCGTAGGAAAGCCCTTATAGAGTTCACAGAAACAGGCTGAACACCCCTTCCTCCCCCCCGTGGGATTCTCCTCAAAAAAGCGAGTGTTGAAGCAAGGAGGTTTGGGGGGTGTATTAATTTATTCGGCACAATATTGCAGAGTAATCATCTTTGATAGGGCGTGTTCGGATTAACTCAAGAATACTGGACTTGAACGAGGCTTCGGATTCTGAGCTAACCGAAAGGTCTCTGATTTCTGATTTGGAAAGAAGGCTATACGCCCCATCGCTCATTAGGACAATCCTATCTCCGGATTTAAGGCTGAACGTGCTCTTCTGAAGGGTATACTCCAGCGTTGCATTCATCACGGAAAGCAATATATTTCTTCTGGGATAATCCTTAGCCATGTGCCGAGGAAGTATTCCATCATCAAGCAACCGTTGAACTTCGGTTTGATCTTTTGTTCGCGTAGCGATTCCGTTACCTCTAAGTTGGTATGCTCGACAATCTCCAACATGCCCAAGGGTAACTTCTTTCCCTTTAATCAAGCATACGGTAAGGGTTGTAGCCATTTCTCCAAAGGCGGGATATGCGAGGCTATCAGCCACAAGTGCCTTTTTTACCTGTAAAAAAATGTCCTCGATTGAAATCTCAGGATTTTTATCTAATTCTGCGTCAATGGTCTGAAGTGCAATTTTAGACGCGAAGTTTCCACCCGGTTTGCCACCCATACCGTCAGCGATACCGAGCGCTAGATGACCATTGCCGTATCGTCTGGTCATTACCGAATCCTGATTAGGTTTATTCCTACCAGGAAACGAAAATGAGTCGACTTTAAAGCTCTCGATAGTCATACGAGTGCTCTGAGAGTTGGATGCAATGACTCCCTTGTGAAGCTAATCGATCTTTCCATGCTTTGAATTCGGGATGCGAATGGATAATTGGTTACTGATATTTCCACGCGAATCCGGTCTGCAAGCGCGTCCTCTATTGAGGTAGAAATCATAGCGGCTGCCTTTCTCTCTACATACCAACGATTGTGAGAAACGCCTAAATAAAGAAGCGAGAGCGCGATATTTGTCTTTAGTGTTATATCGCCAAAGTTGTAAAAAAGCTCTGCTTTGCTTGCGAGGACATCGCAATAATCGAAATTAAAGCTTGCGCCATTGATGTGGTCGGAGAAATAACTCCCAAAGGCGATAAATAACTCAGGCGCATTTCCGCTTAGCGCTGTGATGTGATCAATAGATAGCGCTTGGAAAATAGTATTTGTAGACTGGTTTCTATCAGTATTTCTTTCAATCTGAATGAAAACTTCGTCCCATTGAGCGTCTGTTAAGGTCGCATTCGCTCTCAATAAATCTACAATGCGCTCTTCGCCGGTTGAGTTGAAAACTACAGGTCGGTTATTTAGCGCCTGATACAGTTCATCACGCAATACGCTTACATTAGGGTACCGACGCATGGGCAAGCGTTTCGTGCAACGCTGTATTATTGCGCCTATTTCGCCAGGTCCATCCAATTCCGTATAAGGAATGCGTTGAGCGGCATTTCCGAAAATGTCGTGCAGGATAGCGCCGAAGGCGTATATGTCGGCAGCCGCCGTCGCTCGCCGGAAATTACCTATAAGCTCTGGGGCAGCGTAATTGGTAGTGCCTCCATTAGCGTTCGTTCCCGTCAAGGTCGAGGAATCGCTGTGCGACGCACTCATGAGGCCAAAATCGGAGATGGCATACCTAACGTCTGTACCGTTTGTGAATCGAAGCACGTTCGCTGGCTTCAAGTCACGATGTACATATCCACTCCGATGGAGGTGTTCTAGGCCATTGAGGATGTCGGACAGAGCGGTATGCAAATTTGTCCCTAGAGTCGGGTCAAACGCCATTTCGTCTCTGAGGGTGCAATCTGCAACTGGCATGATGAACGCGGGCGGGTCCGCCGTCAGAAAACTCTGCAAAATCTGCACGACATTCGGATGGTTCACTGACGATTGGTATTGGACTTCCCTTACGAAACGGCGGCGAAGCTCTGCATCTCCAACGTCATTCAGTAGTTGCGCTTGTGGGTCATAGGTTTTTTGCGCGAACTGCTGACCCTGATGATTGGAGACGATATCTACCCTTGCAAATCCGCCGCGGCCTTTGGCGTAGTTAAACGTATACGTCATCGGTGTCTCCGTGAAATATGGTGAGCGGATTCGAATCCTAGGGGCGTAGGGCGACCGACAATTCTACCGTGTTTACCCATCAGGGTCACCTCACAGCTTTTTGCTCATTTTGGATTAATTTTGATAAATCGCTAGCTGGGCCGTATCGGGTAAACCGTCCATCGTCAGCGACGGCAAACCATGGGCAAGCTAGATTTCAACGGTACACGCCAATCTGTACGCGGCTATAGGCGATGGGAGGACATGGTCGTTCCTTGAGTTGGGGAGAGCCGCTTCCTGCGGTTTTGAAGGTCGTCGGAGGAGGAGATTTGGTGGGATGGATTAGGGGGGCAAACTACTGCTGGCTGTTGCGCATGAATTGGTATGATTTCGGGTGAAAAAAAACCGCCTTGATGAGACGGTTTTTTATTGCAGGCGTTGGTCAGACCAAGGGCTGCGTTTTCTGATGGTCACCAATTTTTCAAAGGGCAGGCTGAATTAAGCCGCACGAGGCGTAGGTGGACCAGGCGGAGGTGCTGGTGGCGGTGGTGTATTTGGCGCGGGAGGCGTAGGAGGTATATCCGGAGCTGTCGGAGGAGGAGGCGTTGATAGCGTTGACGGCGGCGCGACTTTCGACATCAGGTCCTGGACTACTTTACTTTCAATGGTTTGATAAGGGTCAAGGTATTCAGTTCCGATATGCAAAGCATCGGTTTTAATAATGTCGACCGCTTGACCACTGCTATTTTTACGACTTCCACGAGCTACAAAAAATGAAGCGTATTTTCCTGGTGAAACGCCCGAAAACGTTTCAAAGAGCGTTTTGCCTGCATGGTTTACGTCTGTGGTGATGGCATCCTCATGCAGATCTAACGCCAAGCTTTTTTCGTAAGGCTCAATGTAAACTACGCGCTTAATACCCGCTGCGATGATGTGCCTTGCACAGTTATGACAAGGGAACGTAGTGGTATACATTTCACAGGAATCTGTAGAATTACCCTGAGAACGAGCTAATCCCAAAATCGCTTCCATTTCAGCGTGAATCGCCCGCGAAAACTCGATAATCGATCCGGCTCGCGTTTCTTTCTGAATCAATTTAGCCAACTCGTCCTTTACATCGTCAGAAACTTCAACTTTAGAACTTACAATTCTGACAATGTCTTGGATAAGCGCCGACTTGTGGATGTCGTTATAGCATTTAGCGCCATGGTGGATGCACCGCTGGTCATTTACGGAATCAGACGTATAAAGTCCGCCACCAAATTTCGGTACGTCGTTCCAACCTAAAGAAATGACGTTGCCTTCTTTATTGGCAATTGCAGCGCCCACTTGTCGGCTGAGACACGCCGATTTCAACGAGGCTGCATAGGCAGCGTACATACCGGACTCGTCCTTGGTCGGCGTAACACCATTCTTCCCATGCACTAGTGCTACGAAGCGTTGGCACGGCTCAAACAGATTAGATATCGAGTCCTGATTGTTTCTAATAAAGTAATCAGCAAGCTGAACTGTTTTCTCAAGCTTTTGGCCATACGTCGCGTTTATTTCATTTCTGTCCCTATCTATAAGGAACTGCGCTTCATGACCAGGAATTCTTTCAGTTCGAGTTAGGTAGTTGAAGCGAACATTTTGAGGGCTAAGAACACCAATCAAATAAAATATGTCGCCATAAACTAGTTTGAAAAGTTCAACTTCTTCAGGGTGCTTTAACTGGTCTATGATATAGACAGTTTTTGGCGGCTTTGTTGTATCGGCTCTTGACATCGCGATTTCGCGATTTGCGGCAACTTTCGCCATGGCAAGGGCAGCTAAAATTTGTGGATCAAAGCGCTTTCTAAGATCGTTGCCCAAATCTTGCAGAGCAGTATATCTCTCCTTCCCGACGTTGTTGTCTATAGAAAGATGTGAGAGATTTGCTGGCAACCCATGTTCGTGATAATGGGCTTTGATGATGTCGCTGACTTTGATATGGACAGTCAAATATCCATATTCTTCAAATTGTAGTCGGGTGGTTCGAATGACGTCTGCCAAATTGCACCCGACCGGACCGCAAAACGCAACGATTATTTCGTCACTTCGCCTTCCCTCAATGCGGTCCCTTATGTTGCGTGTGCTGGTCGCTGAATCGGACTGAGCCGGCGCTCTTGCGGGGGCCGGTGCTGCTGCTGGTGCTGACATTCTCTGGGTCCTTGAGGCACTAGCAAGGGGGGATTGCGTTACCAGTCTGCTTTTTGCGCCCTAGCTAAAATGCTTTCGATGGCTTTTTTGTATTCGGACTCGGCTTTTTTTTCTTTGAAGGACGCGAAGCCAACAATGTTGGAGTTCTGAACGGTTTCTTGGCGCGACGGCTTATCATTTTGATAGACGTTCGGCTCGTCGAATCTCTTCATTTTCGTTCCTTGCGCAGATTGCGCGGAGCATGCATTTCAAAAACGATGCATTCTACATCTAGAAACCATGAAATCAACGTATTGACAAGCGATAGGCTAGCTGACGTTCGGCGTAAGGCAAGGATTACGAGCTAAAAAACCCCTTCGTTCCTGGGACCTTTCGCCCTTTATATAAGCGCTATGCGAGTTGAAGAAAAATTTGTTAATTCGCTAGCTAGGCGCGGTGAAGGAAAGCAAGGACCGGGTACGCAGCGCGATCATCAATTCGGGGCTGCAATTTCCAGCACGGCGTATCACCTTGAATCTCGCCCCGGCAGACTTGCCGAAGGATGGCGGGCGGTTCGATCTGGCGATTGCCTTGGGAATTCTGTCGGCCAGTGTGCAAGTGCCGACGTTGACGCTGGATGATGTGGAGTGCCTGGGAGAGCTGGCGCTGTCGGGCGCGGTGAGGGCGGTTCGCGGGGTGTTGCCGGCGGCGCTGGCAGCGCGCAAGGCCGGGCGCACGCTGGTGGTGCCGCGAGCGAATGCCGAGGAGGCCTGCCTGGCTTCGGGGTTGAAAGTGATTGCGGTGGATCATTTGCTGGAAGCGGTCGCGCATTTCAATGGTCACACGCCCATCGCACCCTACGCTTCCAATGGTTTGCTCTATGCCAACAAGCCCTATCCAGACTTGAATGAAGTGCAGGGGCAACTTGCGGCCAAACGCGCGTTGCTGATTGCAGCGGCAGGGGCTCACAACTTGCTGTTCAGCGGACCGCCGGGGACGGGGAAAACGTTGTTGGCGAGTCGTCTGCCCGGCCTGTTGCCGCCATTGGCCGAGAGTGAAGCGCTGGAAGTCGCGGCGATTCAATCCGTCGCCAGTTGTGTGCCACTGAGTCATTGGCCGCAACGCCCCTTCCGACAACCACACCACTCCGCTTCAGGCCCGGCGCTGGTGGGCGGCGGCTCGAAACCGCAACCCGGCGAAATCACCCTCGCCCACCATGGTGTGCTGTTCCTCGATGAACTCCCGGAATTTGATCGCAAGGTGTTGGAAGTACTGAGAGAGCCACTGGAATCCGGCCATATCGTGATTTCCCGCGCCAAGGACCGAGTACGCTTCCCGGCGCGCTTTCAGCTGGTCGCCGCGATGAATCCCTGCCCCTGTGGATATCTTGGCGAGCCGAGCGGTCGTTGCTCCTGTACGCCGGACATGGTTCAGCGCTATCGCAACAAACTGTCGGGGCCGCTGCTGGACCGCATCGATCTGCATCTAACAGTGGCCCGGGAAAGCACGGCGCTGAACCCGATCAAAACCGGTGACGATACGGCCAGCGCTTCTGCCCTGGTCGCCCAAGCCCGGGAGCGTCAGCAACAGCGTCAGGGCTGCGCCAACGCCTTTCTCGACCTGCCAGGGCTGCGCCAGCATTGCGCGTTATCCAAAGCCGATGAAGGCTGGCTGGAAAGCGCCTGCGAGCGACTAACCCTTTCGCTTCGTGCCGCTCACCGCCTACTGAAAGTCGCCCGTACCCTGGCGGATCTGGAACAAGTAGACGCTATCGGTCGCAGCCACGTCGCCGAAGCACTGCAATATCGGCCATCCGCATCCAGCTAGAGAGATTGGCATCGAGTGCACCCGGTCGTCCCAAGCGTCTGGTTTTTCGCCCGATGATGACATCAGCCGGGTAATAGCCCGGAGTAACAGGGTTAACGATAGACAGGATGACGGCGGCAGAGCTCCACCACCTGTTCACGCACGTGATGCCCCACCTTCTCGCTGTTGCCGCTTTCCAGGGCGTCCAGTACGTCGCACAACCAGCCCGCCAATTGTTCACATTCGATCACGCCGAAACCACGGGTGGTGATGGCTGGGGTACCGATGCGCAACCCGGAGGTCACGAACGGCGAGCGCGGGTCGTTGGGCACCGAGTTCTTGTTAGCGGTGATATAGGCATTGCTCAGGGCCGTATCGGCTTCCTTGCCGGTATAAGGCCTGTCGGACAGGTCGATTAGCATCATGTGGTTATCGGTGCCACCGGAGACGATCTTGTAACCCCGCTCTTGCAGCACGGCCGCCATGGCCCGGGCGTTGATCACCACTTGGCTCTGATAGGTTTTGAACTCGGGCCTCAGTGCTTCCTTGAAAGCGACGGCCTTGGCGGCGATCTGGTGCATCAATGGGCCGCCCTGAACACCCGGGAATACCGCAGAATCAAGCTTTTTGTAGAATGCGTCATCTTGCCCCTTGGACAAAATCAAGCCACCCCGTGGGCCCCGCAGGGTCTTGTGCGTGGTGCTGGTGACCACATGGGCGTGCGGCAATGGGTCCGGGTATTCTCCCGCGGCGACCAATCCTGCGACGTGGGCCATGTCGACCCAGAAAATGGCTCCGACCTTGTCGGCAATGGCCCGCATGCGCGCCCAGTCTTTGTACCGGGAGTAGGCGGAAAAACCACCGATCAGCATCTTCGGCCGGGTTTCCAGGGCGATACGTTCCATCTCGTCGTAATCGAGAAAGCCCGTCTGCGGGTCAAGGCCATAAGGAACGATCTTGTAATGACGGCCCGAGAAGTTTGAAGGGTTACCGTGGGTCAGGTGGCCACCTTGGGCCAGGTTCATGCCCATCACCGTATCGCCAGGATTGATCAATGCCAGGAATACCGCAGCGTTCGCCTGGGCACCCGCATGCGGCTGCACGTTGGCGTAGTCGCAGTTGAACAGGGCCTTGACCCGCTCGATGGCCAGACGCTCGGCCACATCGACATACTCGCAGCCGCTGTAGTAGCGCTTGCCTGGGTAGCCTTCGGCGTATTTATTGGTGAGCACGGTGCTCTGGATTTTCATCACCAGAGGGCTGGCGTAATTTTCGGAAGCGATCAGTTCGACGTGGTCTTCCTGACGATGTTCTTCGTTATGAATCGCCTCACACAGCTCGGCGTCGAATGCTTTAAGGGTCAGCGTTGAATCGTACATCGGATTGGCTTCCTGTAGAGCTGGATCAAGATGTTAAGGGGAGTGTCAGCGGCGACTACTCATCACTTCCCGGACGGGCATCCGCGGTCGGCCAGTAGTAGGCATCCGGCATGGCACGTGCGCCGAAGATGGCCTGACCGACACGCACCACGGTGGCCCCCTCTTCAATGGCGACTTCGAAATCACCGGACATGCCCATAGACAATTCCTCCAGCCAGACGCCCGCCGGGGCGCGCTGGCGCAAGCGCTCGCGCAGTTCGCGCAGCCGTACAAAGCAAGGACGGACACGGACCACGTCGGCCGAAAACAGCGCCAGTGTCATCAACCCACGCACCCGTAACGCCGGGAACGCCGGCAGGGCATTCAAAAAGTCCGCGACGGCTTCGGGCGCCAAGCCGTATTTGCTGGCTTCGCCGGAGGTATTGACCTGAACGAACACATCCAGTTGGCGCCCCTCGATGTGCAGGCGACGATCCAGGGCCTCGGCCACTCGCAAGCTGTCCAGCGCCTGAAACTCACTGGCAAAACGCGCCACCTGCTTGGCCTTGTTGGTTTGTAGGTGGCCGATAACCGACCATTGCAGGTCGGCCAGGTCGGTCATGGCCTGCCATTTGCGCTGCGCTTCCTGCACCTTGTTCTCACCGAGTAGACGGCAGCCAGCGGCGTAGGCCAGACGCAGATGAGCTTCGTCAAAGGTTTTGCTGACCGGCAGCAGGCGCACACTCGCCGGATCACGTCCGACCCGCTGACAGGCATTGGCGATTCGCTGCTGCACGGCTGCCAGGTTGCGGCGAAAGTCCTCGACGCTGGTGGCCTGTGGGTAACGGCCATGACGCTCGTGCAGGGTGATGGTTTCTTCCAGTTGATCAAACATCAGTGGGTGGCTCCTTTGGTCGTCACAACAGCGTCGGCAGCCGGAATGACCATCGTCTCGCGACGCGGTAAGCGGCCATTGAGTAAGGCGTAGGCCGCCAAACCGATCAGCAACCCCCAGAACGCCCCACCAATCCCCAGCAAGGTGATGTTCGCGGCGGACGCCAGAAAGGTGATCAGCGAGGCTTCGCGGGTTTTGACGTCAGCCATGGCGCTGGCCAGGCTCGCGCCGATAGTGCCGAGCAGGGCCAGCCCGGCCAGCGTCGTAATGAAGGTGGCCGGTAACGCCATGAACACTGCAGCAAGGGTCACCCCGAAAATCCCTACGAGGATGTAGAACAGTCCCGCAGCAACCCCGGCGATCCAGCGCTTGGACGGATCCTCCGAGGCTTCTTTGCCGGTGCAGATGGCCGCCGTGATGGCCGCGATATTGAAGGCGTGAGAACCGAAGGGCGCCATTAGCAAGGAGCCCAGCCCTGTGACAGTCAGGATAGGATTAGCGCTGGTGCTGAAGCCATCGTTGCGCAGCACCAGCATGCCCGGCATGTACTGGCCGGTGAGCGTGATCAGGAACAGCGGCAGTGCCACACTGAGCAGCGCATTGATCGAAAACTCAGGCTGGGTGAATACCGGTACCGCGAATTGCAGCGCCAGCCCCGACAGTTCTACACGGCCCTGCGTCAGAAGAAACGCCAGCCCCAGCACCAGAATGCCCACCACCGCGTAGCGCGCGGTAAAGCGCTTGAGCACAACGTAAGCGGCAATCAGCAACCCGACCAACACGGGGTCAAGACTCATGCCACCAAACGCGCCGATTCCGAACTGCAGCAAGATACCGGCCAGCAGGCCCGCAGCCACACCCGACGGAATCAGGCGGATGAGTTTTTCGAAGCAACCGGACAAACCCAGCAGCACGAAGGCGGCGGCCGAAATAATGTACGCACCCACCGCCTCGGCGTAAGGCGTGGTGGACAGCGCGACGACCAGAAAAGCCGCCGCGGGTGTCGACCAGGCGGTAATGATCGGCTCTCGGCTCACCCAACTCAGAAACAGCCCGGTAATGCCCACGCCAATCGACACCGACCATACCCACGACGCTGTCAGCTCTGGGCTGAGCCCGGCCACTTTGGCGGCCTGAAAGACCAGGATGAAAGTGCCGCCATAGTTGACGATGACTGAAATCAGCCCGGCGACAGTCGGATGCAGAAGGTCCCGTAGACGCAGGGGCGATGGCAATGCTGAAGACGACATGATGGCTTTGCTCCTTGCAAAACGAGGTGCCTGTCCCGGATAAGGGCGGATTTATAACGTTGAAATGGCATGTTTTGCCCCTGCACTTTCTCGCAGAAGGCCAGACCACTTACCAGACCGCTTGCTGTGACTGAAAGCGATCCCTGCCTCAGCCCGCGGGCAAAATTCTTCATGAAGTCGCTCAATGCAGCGACCGATCACCGAGCGCAAAGGCAGTGACGATGGGCGGATTCTACGGATAGACTGGCCTGCCTTTGCAGGCCAATTTACTAAGATCAGGCAGACCGCATGGCGAAGACGTTCGAGCTGGAAACGCTGAAAATGCGCCTCAACGATGTTGAGTTCCAGCTGTTGAATCTGCATCAGCGGATTCAGCGCGCACTGCGTGCATTGATCCTCGATGGCGCCCTTGCCCCAGGCTTGAAGCTGCCCGCGACCCGGGTCCTGGCCAAGTCACTCGAGGTTGCCCGCGACACTGTTGAAAACGCCTACGTGCAACTGCACCGCGACGGTTTTATCGTGCGGCGCGAGGGGGCTGGCAGTTATGTCTGTGAAACGCTGGGCACCGAATTGCGCGGCGCAGCGCGCCGACGCATCAAGGCGCAGGAAGTCAAAAGCAGTCAGGCGGCACCGGGGGCGGGATTGAGCCAGCGCGGGCGGATGATCTTCGACAGTGGCGGCGTGAACGATCAGCAGGTAATCAAGGCATTCGCGACCGGCCTGCCGGAAACCCGCACCTTCCCCACCGATGTCTGGGAGCGCCTGCAACGCCAAGTGATGAAGGACTATCGCGCAAACGTGCTATTGCACGGCGATCCGCAAGGCGCCGAGCCGCTGCGCAAGGCCATCGCCACCTACTTGAACCTCGAGCGCGGGGCCAAATGCTCCCCCGACCAGATCATGGTATTGAGCAGCACTCGCCAGGCTCTTTTTCTGTGTGCGCAGTTGCTGGTGGACGCCGGCAAACCGATCCTGCTGGAAAACCCGGGTTACTACGGCGCCAAGAAAGCCTTTGAAACCGCCGAAACCAACGTTCTTCCCATCGATGTCGATGAACTGGGCATACGCACCGACCTGCTGTACGCCGACCGCAGCGGCGCCAATTGCGTTTATGTCACGCCTTCTCATCAATACCCCACCGGCGCGACCTTGCCGCTGGAGCGTCGTCTTGAGTTGATCAACTGGGCAGCGGAGAAGGGCAAATGGATCATCGAAGATGATTACGACAGCGAGTTTCACTACGACGGGCAACCGACCGCCTGCGTACAGGGCCTGGACAAGTATCAGCGTACGCTCTATATCGGCACCTTCAGCAAGACCCTCTACCCCGGCTTGCGAATGGGTTACATGGTACTGCCCCACGAGCTGATCAAGGCTTTCACCTACGCCCGCAGCATGATTGACGGCCATACACCACAAATCCTGCAACTGACCCTGGCGCGCTTTATGGAGGACGGCCATTACAACGCCCACGTCCGAGCCATGCGCAAGTTGTATGCCGGACGCCGCGCCATCATGCTCGACACGATCGGCAAGCACCTGGACGGCATCGTTACCGCCTTGCGCCCTCCCGGCGGGCTACAAATTCCCTGCCTGCTGCACGATGGCTGGTCTGAAGAAAAAACCATCCGCCAAGCGGCCAGCGCGGGCGTGCAGCTTTCCGGCCTGAGCCGGTTGTACGCCGGCGAGGAGAAGAAACAAGGCTGGTTATTGGGTTACTCGTCCCTGACCGCTCATGAAATCGAAGCGGCCATGCTGCGCTTGGCCAATGCACTGAAAACCCGGTAGGGCATTTTTGGAAGGCTCGCGCGATACCCGTCACTGCTGACCAAACCTGGCTGGAAACGGCGTGCGAACGGCTGACCTTGTCGCTGAGGTCAGCCCATCGACTGCTCAAAGTGGCGCGCACCCTGGCGGACCTTGAGCAAGTCGATGGCATTACCCGCGAGCACTTGGCCGAGGCACTGCAATACCGGCCGAGCACAAATTAGCAGGCGTCACCCCTTGGTGAGGTCAACCAATGGCGTCTGCCGCACCTCTGTCTCCCGCCCACCCTGAATCTCGCTCACACGCTTCAACGCCTTATCCACAGCCGCCTTATCCGCCAACAAGCTGTAGCTGATCCCGAACTGCTTCTGTTCCTTCGGCCCAATCGTCGGCACCAGGTTCAATGGCCGCTGATACCGGCGGTTGTAAGAAAAACTCGTCCCCGGCTCCAGTCCCGTGACATAGCCCTGCCCCTGGGTATCGGTGTTTTTCCACAGGGAGAACACGGGCAGTGTTTGAGTATTGAAGCCGACCGAAACCCCCAGGCTGCCGGCCTTGTTATGCAGCACGGTTAATGTATCGCCCTTGGCATCGGCATATGGCACCACGTTATAGACCGTTTCGTCGTAGTCCTTGGTCGGTGCGCGGTAGGTTTGCCAGTCGGGCAGATCGCCCTTGGCCTTGTCGTTGAATGGCGACACCTGTTTCACCGGCGCGGCGAAGCGAGCGCCCTGCTCCAGGAATGGGGTACTGAAGTTGCTGTGATACAGCGCCTGGTATTCCTTCGGATAGTCGCCGTTGTTGGTCAGGGTGTCGTTGAGGGCGAACGCTACGCTGCCGGGTTCGGTGACCAGTTCGGTCGCGACGGAGAAGTCGACTTTCTTGAACGCCTGTTCTTTCAGCTCGCCGCGCAGAGTGATGGCGTACGGCGGTTTTTCATCGATGTGCAGGGTGACTTTGTTCGCAGGGATGTTGGCGGCGCGACCGTGCAGGGTCAGCAGTTCGCCGTTGTCGATGCCGGGGTGACCGACCCATTCGTAGCCACAGCGGGTGACCAGTTCGTTGAAGCCTTCCAGCCAGCCCAAACCACCGCGGCCGTTGAGTTCGATGAAGGATGGATTGACCACTTCCTTGACCGGCGAATCCCAGCCCATGCGCACATCGCCGACGGAGGCCTGCAGGACGTTCATGCCGCGAGTCGGTACTACCGAAAGTTTCATCGTGCCGTTATCGATGTCGACGATGCTGACGCCTTCCTGCCGACCGCCGTGCAAGGTGCGCAGGGTGACGCTGAAGGGTTTGTCGGTTTTTACGCCGAGTTGCTGGCTGGTGATCTGCCAGTTCTGGGCGGCTTTGTCGGTGTCGAGCAAAACATAATCCCAGGCCATGGCTTGGGAGGCAGCGGACAGTGCGCTGAGGGCAACGAAGAGTTTGAGCGGGGTCATGGCAGCAGCCTTTCTTGGAGTTGTGCCAATTTTATAGACTTGAAGAAACGTTTCAGCAAGCATAAAAATCGAGACACTGGTGCTAAATGCCAAGGAAGACTATTAGTGAGGAATTGATCCACAGCTTTGAGACAAATTGGGAATCGAGTCGATCCCTTCGCGGGCAAGCCCGCTCCCACATGATCTCCAGCGTTCACAAATACTGTGTTCACCGCAGATCTACTGTGGGAGCGGGCTTGCTCGCGAAGGCGATTTCAGAGGTGACTCAACGAAACCGGTCAACCTCATGCCGCAGATCCGCCGCAAGCTTCTCCAGCTCTTTGGCGGTCACAGCCAGGTTCGACACCACTTCGCGCTGTTCACTGTTCGCCAAAGCGATGCTTTGCAGATTGCTGCTGAGCAAGGTCGCTGTGCTGCTTTGTTCCTGGGTCGCTGTGGTGATCGCAGCGAACTGCTGACCGGCCGAGCGGCTTTGTTCATCGATCCGCGCCAGGGCCGAAGCGACGTTGGCGTTGCGCGACAGGCCTTCCTGCATCAGTACGTTGCCCTGTTCCATGGTGCTGATGGCATTGCCGGTTTCCTGCTGGATGCTTTGAATCATCCCGGAAATTTCGTCAGTGGCCTGGCGGGTGCGTGAGGCCAGGTTGCGCACCTCATCGGCCACCACCGCAAACCCACGGCCCTGCTCACCGGCGCGGGCGGCTTCGATGGCGGCGTTGAGCGCCAGCAGGTTGGTTTGTTCGGCGATCGCGGTAATCACCCCGACAATGCCGCCGATTTCCTGAGAACGCTGACCCAAGGTATTGATCACCGTCGCGGTGCTGTTCAGTGCACCGGCGATTTGCTCCAGGGATGAGGAAGCTTCGTCCATCGACGTACGACCGATCTGGGTTTGCTGTGCGTTTTCCTGCGCCAGACGCTGGGTGTTGCCCATGTTGTCGGCGATGTTCAACGAGGTGGCGCTGAATTCTTCCACGGCGCCGGCCATGCTGGTGATTTCGCCGGACTGCTGCTCCATCCCTTCGTAGGCACCACCTGATAAGCCGGACAACGCCTGAGCACGGCTGTTGACCTCTTCCGAGGCCTTGCGGATATGCTCGACCATGGCCGACAGTGCCTGGCTCATCTGGTTGAAGGCACGGGCCAACTGACCGATCTCGTCATTGCTCGACACGTTCAGGCGCACACTCAAATCACCGGCGCCCAAGGCTTCGGCCTGACGCACCAGATCACTCAGCGGCGCCAGTTTGCTGCGCAACAACCAGACTGCCGCTCCGACCGCCAGCAACATCGCCAGCAGACTGCCGATGGCCAATTGAATACCGACGCTCCACGTCACGGCGCGGATTTCGGTTTTCGGCATACTCGCCACCACCGACCAGGGCCCGCCCTCGAACGGCACCGCAACGCTGTAGAAGTCTTGCGACGTGTCGCTCCAGAAATCACCCTTGCCCGGCGTCTTGGCCAGACCAACGATGTTTGGGACCGCCTGATCCGGCGCTTGCACACCGGCGATCGGCACCAGCCATTTGTTCTGCTCATCAAGCAGCGCCAGGGAGCCAGTCTGGCCGATGCGGAAGCGTTTGAGGTTTTCGAACTGGGCCTTCTGTGCGTCGGTGTAATCGAATCCTACGAACAGCACGGCAATCACCTTACCGCCGCTGTCGCGTACGGGGGTGTACTGAGTCATGTAGGAGCGTTCAAAGAGCAAGGCGCGACCCACATAGCTCTGCCCGGCTATCAAACGTGCATAGGCCGGGTGAGCGTGATCCAGCAGCGTGCCGATGGCCCGGGTACCGTCCTGTTTGCTCAAGGACGTGCTGACCCGAATGAAGTCTTCGCCTTTGCGCACGAACAGCGTGGCGACGCCGGCGGTCATCTGCTTGAACTCATCGACTTCCGCGAAGTTGTTATTCAGCACTTCACTGCCCAGGTGCAGGCCCGGGGCCTGCACACCCGCCACAGTCACCGGCTCATCCGGATGAACACTCAAACCGGCGCTGAAGCGCTTCTCGAACAGGCCGCTGAGGCGCTGGGTACTTTCACGCAACGTGCCGTGGAAAGTGCTCAGCTGATCGGCCAGCAGCCGTGCCTCGCTGGCCAGGTGCTCTTCGCGGGTGGCGAGGTTGGCAGCGTCCAGCGAACGCAGGGCAAACACGGTACTGCCGCTGATGACAATTGCCAGTATCACGGCAAGCGCAAGACCCAGCTGTGAAGCGATCCGAGCACGAGGTTGAGACATGACAGCTCCTGACCCAGTGGCCGGATCACTCTGATCCCATCGCACACTCGGCAAAATTTCTGATAGTGGGAATAACGTGGACCCTGCACGAAGGTTCCATGAGCAGATTTTCGGCGGCAGAGCTGAATACTTGAGTGATTAACCGGGATATGGCTCAAGGCCGCCATTGCGGCGACTCCATCGATTCAGCCCAAGCGCTCGACATCCGGTAATTCCATGGCTCGGACTTCCCCTTGCAGGAAGTCGCTGAGCCGGCGCAAACGTTCACCTCCCGGACGGGTTTTCGGCCAGACCAGGTAATAATGCTCACCACTGGCAACGGCCGTCGGCCACGGCAAACTCAGACGTCCTTGCGCAACGTCCTCCGCCACCATCAGCAAATCCCCCATCGACACGCCGTAACCTCGGGCGGCAGCAATCATGCCCAGCTCCAGCGTGTCGAATACCTGCCCGCCCTTGAGCGAAACCTGATCGGTCAGGCCCATGCGTTCCAGCCAGTTGCGCCAGTCACGGCGGTCCGGCGTCGGGTGCAGCAGCTCGGTGCTGGCCAGGCGCGCAACGTCCCACGGTTGATCCTTCAGAAGATTCGGCGCCCCCACCGGAATCAGCTCTTCGGGGAACAGCAAAGTCGTCTCCCAGTCCGGTGGAAAGTGCCCATTACTGAGGATGACCGCGCAATCGAAGGGTTCGTGGTTGAAGTCCACCGTATCGACATCCATCCAGGCGCTGGTCAATTGCACCTCGTTCCCCGGTCGCAGGTGCCGAAATCGACTGAGCCGCGCCAGCAGCCAGCGCATGGTCAGGGTCGACGGGGCCTTCATGCGCAGGATGTCGTCCTCGGCGCGCAAGGTATTGCAGGCCCGTTCAAGGGCGGTGAAGCCTTCGCGAATGCCGGGCAGGATCAACCGCGCCGATTCGGTCAGTTGCAGGTTGCGCCCGCTGCGATGAAACAGCCGACAGGAAAAATGCTCTTCGAGCGTACGAATGTGCCGACTGACCGCACTTTGCGTGATCGACAATTCTTCGGCGGCACGGGTAAACGAGCTATGCCGCGCCGCCGCTTCGAATGCTCGAAGGGCATACAAGGGAGGAAGACGACGGGACATTGGGAAAGCTCCTATAGCGCGGTTGCCTCAACTTATCAGAAAGCCCTGAGCATGAGTTTTAATCATGCCACCCATCCTTTTTATCCCTTTGTGCAAACCCCGCAGAGCGCCGAGAATCGACGCTTCCTGTTCTCTCTGACAATCGAGCGTGATGATCATGCAGCATCCAGCGCGTATTGAGCTCTGGGCCATCCTGCGGCTGGCGGGGCCGTTGATTGCCTCGCAGTTGGCGCACATGTTGATGGTCCTCACCGACACTTTGATGATGGCGCGCCTGAGCCCCGAGGCGCTCGCCGGCGGTGGTCTGGGCGCGGCGACGTATTCGTTCGTGTCGATTTTCTGCATCGGCGTGATCGCCGCCGTCGGCACCCTGGTGGCGATTCGTCAGGGCGCGGGCGACATCATTGGCGCGGCGCGGCTGACCCAGGCCGGGTTGTGGCTGGCATGGTTGATGGCACTGGTGGCGGGTTTGCTGCTGTGGAACCTGAAACCGGTGTTGCTGCTGTTCGGTCAGACCGAAACCAACGTCCAGGCTGCCGGCCAGTTTCTGTTGATCCTGCCGCTCGCCCTGCCCGGCTACCTGAGCTTCATGGCGCTGCGCGGCTTCACCAGTGCCATCGGTCGGGCGACACCGGTGATGGTCATCAGCCTCGCCGGCACCGTGGCCAACTTCCTGCTCAACTATGCATTGATCACCGGCATGTTCGGTCTGCCGAAAATGGGTCTGATGGGCATCGGTCTGGTCACAGCGATCGTGGCCAACCTCATGGCGCTGGCACTCGCGCTGCACATTCGTCGGCATCCGGCCTATGACGCGTATCCATTGCGCCAGGGTCTGTCGCGGCCCAATCGTCAGTACTTGAAGGAATTGTGGCGCCTGGGCCTGCCGATTGGCGGCACTTATGCGGTGGAAGTCGGCCTGTTTGCCTTCGCCGCGCTGTGCATGGGCACCATGGGCAGTACGCAACTGGCAGCGCACCAGATCGCCCTGCAAATCGTCTCGGTGGCGTTCATGGTGCCGGCGGGGCTTTCCTATGCGATCACCATGCGCATCGGCCAGCATTACGGTGCCGGGCAATTGCGGGATGCACGGCTGGCCGGCCGCGTCGGGATCGCCTTTGGAGCCGCGTCGATGCTGGGGTTTGCGATGGTCTTCTGGCTGCTGCCGAATCAGTTGATCGGCTTGTTCCTAGACCACAACGACCCGGCGTTCCGCGAAGTCATCAATCTGGCCGTGAGCCTGCTGGCGGTGGCGGCGTGGTTCGAGCTGTTCGACGGCACGCAAACCATCGCCATGGGCTGCATTCGCGGGCTCAAGGATGCCAAGACCACGTTCCTGGTGGGTTTGGGTTGCTACTGGCTGATCGGTGCACCGGCCGCCTGGTGGATGGCCTTCCATTTGAACTGGGGGCCAACGGGGGTCTGGTGGGGGTTGGCGCTGGGGCTGGCGTGTGCGGCGGTGAGTCTGACGCTGGCGTTTGAGTGGAAGATGACGCGGATGATTCGGTCCGAGCCGGGGTCACAGCAATTCGAGACAGTTCAGGCGGAGTGAGATCCCCTGTGAGAGCGAGCTTGCTCGCGATGAGGCCAGGTCAGTCAAAATCCATGTCGACTGATACTCCGCTATCGCGAGCAAGCTCGCTCCCACAGGTTTTGTGCCAACTGAAAAGTCGTGGTCAGCTCACGATTTCCAGCACCGGCTGCTGACTGCTGCCAAAGGCCAGATACTCCACCAACTCGGCCAACGGCAACGGCTTGCTGATCAGATACCCCTGCACCTGATCGCAACCAAACCCGCGCAACAAATTCAGCTGCTCCGGCGTTTCCACACCTTCGGCGACCACTTCGAGGTTGAGGTTGTGCGCCAGGTTGATCATCGCGTGCACCAGTTTGCGATTCTCTTCCCGCTCTTCCATGCCACCGACAAAGCTCTTGTCGACCTTTAACAACGCAATCGGCAGGCTGTTGAGGTGCACGAACGAAGAGAACCCGGTGCCGAAATCGTCCAGCGAGAAGCGCACGCCGAGGCGCCCGAGAGCGTCCATGGTCTGCTTGACCAGATCGCTGCGGCGCATCACGGCGGTTTCGGTCAGTTCGAATTCCAGCCATTGCGCCTCGACGCCACGCTCGGCAATCAGCCGGCTCAGGGTCGACAACAGTTGGCTGTCCTGAAACTGCCGGAACGACAGGTTGATCGCCATGTGCAGCGCCGGCAGCCCCCGTTCGCGCAACGCCTGCATGTCCCGCAGGGCCCGGGAAATCACCCAGTACCCCAGCGGCACGATCAAGCCGCTTTGCTCGGCCAGCGGCACGAATTCGCTAGGGGGTAGCAAGCCGCGTTCGCCATGACGCCAGCGCACCAAGGCTTCGAGGCCGACAATCTGGCCGTCTTCAAGGTTCAGGCGAGGCTGGTAATGCAGCTCCAGCTCATCGCGGCGCAAGGCCCGGCGCAGCTCGCTTTCGAGGTCCGCGATGCTGCGGGCATTGCGATTGATCCGTTCGTTGAAGATGTGAAAGGTGCAACCTTGGGTGCTTTTGGCCTGCTGCATAGCGATGTGCGCATGCCACATCAGCGGGTCGGCACCGGCCTGGGCTCGAGCATGGGCAACGCCGAGGCTGGAACCGATCAACAAGCTTTCGCCGTCGACCCAGTACGGCTCCGACAGGACTTCTATGATCCGTTCGGCCATCCATTCGGCGCGCTGAGGGGCGCGGCGGGTGTCGATCAGCAGGGCGAATTCATCGCTGCCCAGCCGCGCCAATTGATCGCTGGCCTCCAGCTGGCTTTTCAGACGCGCGACCACTTGCAAGATCAACCGGTCGCCGGCCTGATGGCCGAGGGCGTCGTTGGCATGGCGAAAGTTGTCGAGGTCGAGGTGACCGAGGGCCAGGCCACGGCCGTCGTTTTCCGCCAGACGCGCCGCCAGCAAGGTCTGGAAACCCTGACGGTTGGCGATGCCGGTCAACGGGTCTTGTTCGGCCAGGCGCTGCAACGTGTTTTCCAGCACACCGCGCTCACGCACATGACGCAAGCAGCGACGCAGCATGCCGGGGTCCAGCAGATCGCGCACCAGCCAGTCGCTCACACCGTCGGGCGGCAGCAGCGGCTCGTGTTCGAGCAGCAGCACCGTCGGCAGGCTGCAACGGCCAGGTGCCGGCTGGAGAGCAGGAATCGTCAATAACACCGCGCAGCGGTTGTCATCGAACAGGCTGCTGACAGACTCCCAGCTCGGCGCGCAGATCAGCACCGCCGCACTCCCCATCGGAGCCAGACACTCGCGCAACAACGCTGCCCACGCCGGCTCTTCGGCCAGTAGCAGCAAACGCAAGGGTTCGACAGGCGTAGACAAGCTATCTCCCTAGACTCTGCAATGATGTAGGCGGCGGGCATTATGCCGCGCTGATATCCAATGACAAAATGACATCGGTTATCAAACACGTTTTGTGTCTTGAATACGAACATTAGACGCAAACTCACCGCGCATCCTGCGTGAAAGTTGCTAAACCGGCAAATGAAGATGGTGTGTTGCGTCACAAGTCGGAGAGAGCAGCACAATTCGCTGAGCCTGTTAAAATGCCGGCCCATTTCGCTAACGACTCCCTGATTTCGTATGTCCCGACTCAATCCCCGGCAGCAAGAAGCCGTGAGCTACGTCGGCGGCCCTCTTTTGGTGCTCGCCGGCGCAGGCTCCGGCAAGACCAGCGTGATCACGCGCAAAATTGCGCACCTAATCCAGAGCTGCGGCATCCGCGCCCAGTACATCGTCGCCATGACCTTTACCAACAAGGCCGCGCGGGAGATGAAGGAACGGGTCGGCACCCTGCTCAAAGGCGGCGAAGGCCGTGGCCTGACCGTGTGTACCTTCCACAACCTGGGCCTGAACATCATCCGCAAGGAACACGTGCGGCTGGGCTATAAACCGGGCTTCTCGATCTTCGACGAGACCGACGTCAAAGCCTTGATGACCGACATCATGCAGAAGGAATACTCGGGCGACGACGGCGTCGACGAGATCAAGAACATGATCGGCGCCTGGAAAAACGACCTGATCCTGCCGCCCGAAGCCCTGGAAAACGCGCGCAACCCCAAGGAACAGACCGCCGCCATCGTCTATACCCACTACCAGCGTACGCTCAAGGCGTTCAACGCGGTGGACTTCGACGACCTGATCCTGTTGCCGGTAAAACTGTTCCAGGAACACGACGACATCCTGGAAAAATGGCAGAACAAGGTCCGCTACCTGTTGGTGGACGAATACCAGGACACCAACGCCAGCCAGTATTTGCTGGTGAAACTGCTGATCGGCAAACGCAACCAGTTCACCGTGGTGGGCGACGACGACCAGTCAATCTATGCCTGGCGCGGCGCCCGTCCGGAAAACCTGATGCTGCTCAAGGACGATTACCCGTCCCTGAAAGTGGTGATGCTCGAGCAAAACTACCGCTCCACCAGCCGCATCCTGCGCTGCGCCAACGTGCTGATTTCCAACAACCCGCACGAATTCGAAAAGCAGCTGTGGAGTGAGATGGGCCACGGCGATGAAATCCGTGTGATTCGTTGCCGCAACGAAGACGCCGAAGCCGAGCGCGTGGCCGTGGAAATCCTCAGCCTGCACTTGCGCACCGACCGCCCCTACAGCGACTTCGCGATTCTGTATCGCGGCAACTACCAGGCCAAGCTGATCGAGCTGAAACTGCAGCATCACCAGGTGCCTTACCGACTCTCTGGCGGCAACAGCTTTTTCGGACGTCAGGAAGTGAAAGACCTGATGGCCTACTTCCGGCTGATCGTGAACCCGGACGACGACAACGCCTTCCTGCGGGTGATCAACGTCCCACGCCGGGAGATCGGTTCGACCACGCTGGAAAAGCTGGGCAACTACGCCACTGAGCGAAAAATCTCGATGTACGCCGCCACCGACGAAATCGGCTTGGGCGAGCATCTGGACACGCGCTTCACCGATCGCCTGTCGCGGTTCAAGCGTTTCATGGACAAGGTCCGCGAGCAATGCGCCGGAGAAGACCCGATCTCCGCCCTGCGCAGTATGGTCATGGACATCGACTACGAAAACTGGCTGCGCACCAACAGCTCCAGCGACAAGGCCGCCGACTACCGCATGGGTAACGTCTGGTTCCTGATCGAGGCGCTGAAGAACACGCTGGAGAAAGACGAAGAAGGCGAAATGACCGTCGAGGACGCGATCGGCAAACTCGTGCTGCGCGACATGCTGGAACGTCAGCAGGAAGAGGAAGACGGCGCCGAAGGTGTGCAGATGATGACCTTGCATGCCTCCAAGGGTCTGGAATTCCCTTACGTGTTCATCATGGGCATGGAGGAGGAAATCCTCCCGCACCGCTCCAGCATCGAAGCCGACACCATCGAAGAGGAACGCCGCCTGGCCTACGTCGGGATTACCAGAGCGCGTCAGACGTTGGCCTTCACTTTCGCCGCCAAGCGTAAGCAATACGGCGAGATCATCGACTGTGCGCCCAGCCGCTTCCTCGATGAACTGCCGCCGGACGATCTGGCCTGGGAAGGCAACGACGACACCCCGACCGAAGTCAAAGCCGTTCGGGGCAACAGCGCATTGGCGGATATACGCGCAATGTTAAAGCGCTAGAATCGAACACTTTTCATAAGAGCTTAGGGGCGCACAAGGCGCCGAAGAGGAAAGCTTCATGGAAGCACTGCACAAGAAAATTCGCGAAGAAGGCATCGTGCTTTCCGACCAGGTCCTGAAAGTCGACGCCTTTCTGAACCACCAGATCGACCCGGCCCTGATGAAGCTGATCGGCGACGAATTCGCCACGCTGTTCAAGGACTCGGGCATCACCAAGATCATCACCATTGAAGCCTCGGGCATCGCCCCGGCGATCATGACTGGCCTGAACCTTGGCGTGCCGGTGATTTTCGCCCGCAAGCATCAGTCCCTGACCCTGACTGAAAACCTGCTGTCGGCGACCGTTTACTCGTTCACCAAGCAAACCGAAAGCACTGTGGCGATCTCCCCGCGCCACCTGACCAGCAGCGATCGCGTGCTGATCATCGACGACTTTTTGGCCAACGGTAAGGCGTCGCAAGCGCTGATTTCGATCATCAAACAGGCCGGCGCGACCGTGGCCGGTTTGGGGATTGTGATCGAGAAGTCGTTCCAGGGTGGTCGTGCGGAACTGGATGCCCAAGGTTATCGGGTTGAATCGTTGGCGCGGGTGCAGTCCCTGAAGGATGGCGTTGTAACCTTCATCGAATAAACCAGCTGCATCACCGAACCTGTGGGAGCGGGCTTGCCCGCGATGAGGTCATCACATTCAACATTGATGTTGGCTGTTCCACCGCCATCGCGGGCAAGCCCGCTCCCACAGGTTTTTGTGGTGGCTGTTACTGCACGGTGGCTTTGAGGCCGGTGAGCAGTAGCCGCTGAAACAAGTCCTCTTTCAATCCTTCGGGGTGGGTCAGCTGCATCCGCTCCAGATGCATGGGAAATTCCGAAGGCTCTGGTGCATCCAGCGCAGCCTTGCCCAGCTCCAGAATTTCCGGGAGCTTGAACTTGCTCTTCAACCAGTTCAGCGCCCGCAATAAGTCCCGCTCCTCAGCTGTGAAATCGCAGCCCAGTGGATACTCCGGAAACAAATTCGAATGCCGTGCCTGGATGGCCTGCAAACGCTGTGGGCTGTTGTCGGCGAAACGCGGATCGAGGCGGAAATGCTTCGGCAATTTGCCAATGTTTTGCGCCTGCTCGATCAGCCCCAACTGGAAACGTGAGTCGCTGATGTTCAGCAACGCCTCGATCACCGCTGCGTCGGTCTTGCCCCGCAAATCAGCGATGCCGTACTCGGTGACGACGATGTCTCGCAGATGCCGTGGGATCGTGCAGTGACCGTATTCCCAGACGAAGTTCGAACTGACTTCACCGCCCGACTCGCGCCAACTGCGCAGCAGCAGGATCGAGCGCGCGCCTTCCAGCGCATGGCCCTGGGCTACAAAGTTGTACTGCCCGCCGACACCGCTCAGCACTCGCCCGTCTTCAAGCTGATCGGCCACGCCGGCACCGAGCAGGGTCATGGTGAAGACGGTGTTGATGAAGCGCGCATCGAGGCGCTGCAAGCGTTTGAGTTCTTCCTGACCGTAGAGCTCGTTGATGTAGCTGATGCGGGTCATGTTGAATTCAAGCAGCTTACTCTGCGGTAGCTCGCGCAAGCGCTCGTAAAAACTGTGCGGCCCGAGAAAAAAACCGCCATGCACCGAGATGCCGTCAGTCTGTGCGGCCTCGTCCAGTGTCCCGTCATTCGCCTGCTGCTGGGTCGGCACGTCCGGGTAAACCTTGCGCCGCACGATCCCGGCATCCGCCAACACCAGCAAGCCGTTGACGAACATTTCGCTGCAACCATAAAGGCCCTTGGCGAACGGTTCGATGCCCCCTTCGCGCTCAATCAGTTGCGCCCACTGGCTGAGATTCAGGTCCGCCAGCAGCGCCTTGTAACCGTCACTGTCAGCCTGCCGCGCCAGCAACGCCGCCGTCAGGGCATCGCCCATGGCACCGATGCCAATCTGCAAGGTGCCGCCATCGCGCACCAGCGTGCTGGCGTGCAGCCCAATGAAATGGTCCTGAAAACCCACCGGCATGTTCGGTGTGGAGAACAGCGTGGTGTTGTCCTTCGCGTCGATCAGCAGGTCGAAGGTGTCGATGCCGATTTCCGCGTCCCCCGGCATGTACGGCAAATCGTTATGCACCTGGCCCACCATCAGGATCGTCTCCCCCGCCGCCCGGCGTTTGGCGATCATCGGCAACAGGTCGAGGGTGATGTCCGGGTTGCAGCTCAGGCTCAGACGATCGGGATGCTCGACATGGCTGGCCACCAGTTGCGCCACCAGGTTCAAACCGGCGGCGTTGATATCCCGTGCGGCGTGGCTGTAATTGCTGCTGACGTAATCCTGCTGGGCCGCTGCGCTGTTAAGGAGGCTGCCCGGCTGCATGAAAAATTGATGAACGTGGATGTTGCTCGGTAGGCTGTCGCGATGCAGGTCGGCGAGGAAACACAGTTCAGGATAATCACCGAACACCCGCTCGATGAAGGGGTCGAGGAAGCGCTTTTGCAAGCCATCGCCCAATGGCGGGCGTCCGAGGCACAGGGCGGTGTAAATCGTCAGTTGCCGCTCGGGCAGTTGCGCGATCCGTTGATACAGCGCGTTGACGAAGTGGTTGGGCTTGCCCAGCCCCAGCGGCAATCCCATGTGGATATGCGCCGGCAACCGCGCCAGGACGTCATCGACCGCCTGCTCGATAGAACACAACTGCACCATCTGATCCTCCCGCCCGTTCCATGAATTGGGGTTGGACCGAGCTTGCCGGGGCTTTGCTGCAAAGCATAGCCTCAGGGGTAAATCGCAGGCACAAAAAAGCCGCTCGAAAGCGGCTTTTCGTTGAAGATCGGGCTTATTTCAGGCCAGACATCTTCTGGATGGCGCCCTTGAGCTCGGCATCTGCGCAATCGGCGCAAGTGCCTTTTGGCGGCATCGCGTTGAGGCCGGAGATTGCTTTCGCCAGCAAGCCGTCCAGGCCGCCTTCTTTCTTGGCGCGCTCGCCCCAGGCTGCTGCATCACCGATTTTCGGTGCGCCCAACAGGCCGGTGCCATGACAAGCATTGCAGTGTTTGGCAATGACTTCGTCGGGAGTTTTCGCTGCACCGCCACCAACCGAAGCAGCGACTTCCATCCCCTTGCACTCTTTACCCTGCACACAAACCTGGCCAACGGGCTCAAGACGTTTAGCAATATCGTCGTTGGTCGCTGCTTGTGCGCTGACTGCCCATAGGGCCAATACGGTTGCTGGTACGGCCAGCATTTTCATAATTAGGTTCACGCGTACACCCTCAATGGTGGCTAGTCACGCCTACGGCCACGGTTCGCAGGCGGGCGCAAGTATAGCGGTAAGCCCGTCACACTGAAACAACCCCAAAGTCGGAGGGGTCTTGTCGTGGGACGGATATACAGCATGGGCGTCTCCGCAATCCGGGCAGGACGCCTCTTCTCTTAGAAATTCGCTGGCGTGGCTGCGCTGATTAGTCGCGCCGGGGCATCGAACGGGTTACGGAAGCGGTGCGGCTTGGTACTTTCAAAGTAGTAGCTATCGCCGGCTTCGAGCACAAATGTTTCGAGGCCGACCACAAGCTCCAGCCGACCTTCCACCAGAATCCCGGTTTCCTCGCCCTCATGGGTGAGCATCTCGTCACCGGTGTCGGCGCCTGGCGGGTAGATTTCGTTGAGGAACGCGATAGCCCGGCTCGGGTGGGCCCGACCGACCAGTTTCATGGTCACTGCGCCATCGGAAATATCGATCAGTTCGTGGGCTTTGTAGACGATCTGAGTCGGCTTTTCCTCCAGGATTTCTTCGGAAAAGAACTCGACCATGGACATGGGAATCCCGCCCAGCACCTTCCTCAGCGAACTGATCGAGGGGCTGACGCTGTTTTTCTCGATCATCGAAATGGTGCTGTTGGTAACACCCGCGCGCTTGGCGAGCTCACGCTGGGAAAGACCTTTGAGCTTACGGATCGATTGCAGTCGTTCACCGACGTCCAATGCTGGAGCCTCCAAGGATTCAGGTTGCAGGAATAATGAGCGTTATCATGGCGACAGCGTTCAGTATTTACAACACTTGGGCCGGAATCCTGTTTGGCGAAACGACTTTCGGTCAGGAACGTTTTTCGTCAGGCCCCGGAATAGAGCAGCGGCACTCGACGCAGGTTGCAGAAGATCTGGTAAGGAATCGTGCCCGCGGCCGTCGCGACGTCACTGGCGAGGATATTTTTACCCCACAACTCGACGGGCGAACCGAGGCCGGCTTGCGGCACGTCGGTCAAGTCGATGCAGAGCATGTCCATCGATACCCGGCCCAACAGCTGACTGCGCTGCCCGGCCACCAGCACCGGCGTGCCGCTCGGTGCCTGGCGCGGATAACCGTCGGCATAACCCATTGCCACCACGCCCACGCGCATCGGCTTGGGGGTGACGAACTTCGCGCCGTAACCAATTGGCTCGCCGGCGGGTAGTTCGCGTACGCAAATCACTTTCGACGCCAGGGTCATCACCGGTTGCAGGCGGGACGCCACGACATTGGCTTCTTCGAACGGCGTTGCACCGTAGAGCATGATGCCTGGGCGCACCCAATCGCTTGGAATCTGCGGCCAACCGAGCACCGCCGGCGAGTTACGCAGGCTGATTTCGGCCGACAAACCCTGACGCGCCGCCTCGAACACCGCGACCTGCTCGGCGCTGGTCTGGCAGTGCAGCTCATCGGCGCGGGCGAAGTGACTCATCAGCACGATCTTCGCCACTTTGCCGCTGGCCAGCAGCCGTTGATAGGCCGCCTGGTAATCCGCCGGGTGCAGGCCAACGCGATGCATGCCCGAGTCGAGCTTGAGCCAGACCGTGATCGGTTTGCTCAGCGCGACTTTTTCGATGGCTTCGAGCTGCCACAGCGAATGCACCACGCACCAGAAGTCATGTTCGACGATCAGCGACAGTTCTTCGGCTTCGAAAAAACCTTCCAGCAACAATACCGGCGCTCGAATGCCGGCGGCGCGCAGTTCCAGAGCCTCTTCAATGCATGCCACGGCAAACCCGTCCGCCTCGGCTTCCAGCGCCTGGGCGCAGCGCACCGCGCCATGGCCATAGGCATCGGCCTTGATCACCGCGAGGGCCTTGGCCCCCGTGACTTCACGGGCGATCCGGTAGTTGTGACGCAGGGCTTGAAGGTCGATCAGGGCACGGGCAGGACGCATGGCGGCAGACTTCTAGTCGGTCATTGGAATAAAAAACCGGCGCTGGCTGACAGCGTGAACCGCCAACAGCACCGGGAGAGGGATTTTTCTGGCTGAGCGTTATGGCAGCGCGGCGACAACCGACAGCTCGACCAGGATTTGCGGTTCGCACAGCTTCGATTCGACCGTCGCGCGGGCCGGGGCGACGCCTTTTGGCAGCCACTGGTCCCACACCGAATTCATGCCTTCAAAGTGCGCGTCGATGTCTTTCAGGTAAATCGTCACCGACAGCAGACGGCTCTTGTCGGTCCCGGCCAGATCCAGCAAGCGCTCGATGTTGGCGAGGGTTTCACGGGTCTGCTGTTCAATCCCGGCGCTCATGTCATCGCCGACCTGCCCTGCCAGATACACCGTGCTGTTATGGACAACGATCTGGCTCATGCGCTCATTGGTGAGCTGGCGCTGGATTGACATGTTTTGCGGACTCCTTGAGTTTGTTGCCGTAACGGGAAATACCGAGGCCTTCGGCGCTGATCTGCGGGGTTCTTTTCGCCATCAGGTCAGCCAGCAAACGACCGGAGCCACAGGCCATGGTCCAGCCGAGCGTGCCATGCCCCGTGTTCAAGAACAGGTTCTTGAACGGCGTAGCGCCGACAATCGGCGTGCCGTCCGGAGTGGTCGGACGCAGGCCGGTCCAGAAACTCGCCTGGGCCAGATCGCCGCCCTGAGGATAAAGGTCGTTGACGATCATCTCCAGGGTTTCACGCCGGCGCGGGTTCAACGACAGGTCAAAGCCGGCGATTTCCGCCATGCCGCCGACGCGGATGCGGTTGTCGAAACGGGTGATCGCGACCTTGTAGGTTTCGTCGAGAATGGTCGACGTCGGGGCCATCGCCGGGTTGATGATTGGCACGGTCAGCGAGTAACCCTTGAGCGGATACACCGGAGCCCTGATGCCCAGCGGCTTGAGCAGTTGCGGCGAGTAGCTGCCCAGCGCCAGCACGTAACGGTCGGCGGTTTCCAGCTTGCCGTCGATCCATACGCCGTTAATGCGATCACCGGCGAAGTCGAGGCGCTGAATGTCCTGGCCGAAACGGAATTCCACACCCAGTTTCGTGGCCATTTCGGCCAGGCGGGTGGTGAAAATCTGGCAGTCGCCGGTCTGGTCGTTCGGCAGGCGCAACGCACCAGCGAGGATGTCGGTGACACTGGCCAGGGCCGGTTCGACCCGGGCAATGCCGGCGCGGTCGAGCAGTTCGAACGGCACACCGGACTCTTGCAGCACGGCGATGTCTTTGGCGGCGCCATCGAGCTGCGCCTGGGTGCGGAACAGCTGAGTAGTACCGAGGCTGCGGCCTTCGTAGGCAATGCCGGTTTCGGCGCGCAATTCGTCGAGGCAGTCACGGCTGTACTCGGACAGGCGCACCATGCGCTCCTTGTTCACCGCGTAACGGCTGGCGGTGCAGTTGCGCAGCATCTGCGCCATCCATAGGTATTGGTCGATGTCGGCGGTGGCCTTGATCGCCAATGGCGCGTGACGCTGCAACAGCCACTTGATGGCTTTGAGCGGTACGCCCGGCGCGGCCCACGGCGAGGCATAACCCGGCGAAACCTGCCCGGCGTTGGCGAAACTGGTTTCCATGGCCGCCGCGGGCTGACGGTCAACCACCGTCACCTCAAAGCCGGCCCGTGCCAGATAATAGGCACTGGCGGTACCGATGACGCCGCTACCCAAGACCAGAACGCGCATTTTCATATCCCTCATCGCGGCTTACCGCTGACGTGTATTGTGCAGACCGAAGATGTGGGCAGTTTAAAAAAGATTAGCCAGTGCTTTTCACTATATAAGTGCTTATATTTGGCGACAATTCTCGGCAAAAACCCTTTTCACGGAGGCGCATCCCCTATGCGAACCAACACTCAGACCAAACGTGAGCTGGACAAGATCGACCGCAACATCCTGCGGATCCTGCAAGCGGACGGGCGCATCTCCTTCACCGAACTGGGGGAAAAGGTCGGCCTCTCCACCACACCCTGCACTGAACGGGTACGGCGACTGGAGCGCGAAGGGATCATCATGAGCTACAACGCTCGCCTGAATCCGCAGCACTTGAAGGGTAGCCTGCTGGTGTTCGTCGAGATAAGTCTCGACTATAAATCCGGCGATACTTTCGAAGAGTTCCGACGCGCGGTGCTGAAACTGCCCCACGTTTTGGAATGCCATTTGGTGTCAGGGGACTTCGACTATCTGGTTAAAGCGCGGATCTCCGAGATGGCCTCGTACCGCAAACTGCTGGGCGACATTCTGCTCAAGCTGCCGCATGTACGGGAATCCAAGAGCTACATCGTGATGGAAGAAGTGAAAGAGAGCTTGAGCCTGCCGATTCCGGATTGAGGCTTTGTGGTGCATGTTCGGGCCCCATCGCGGGCAAGCCCCGCTCCCACAGGTGTTGCGCCGATCTTGTGGGAGCGGGGCTTGCCCGCGATGGGGTCGACTCGGTGACTCTAATTCACGCAACAGTCAGACCAACACCTGTCGGGTAGAAGCCATGTACTCATGAATCTGCTGCTCGACCCGCGGATGTATCAGTTCCACCGGCCGCCGCCCGTTGGGGCACGGCAGGGTCTTGGTGGTACCGAACAGCCGACAGATCAGCGGTCGCTCGTCATACACCGTGCAGCCGTTGGGTCCCAGGTGGACGCAATTGAGCTCGTCCATCGCGGCATCCTGCTCGGCCCGGGTTTTGCGCGGCAGGCGGGACATTTCTTCGGGCGAGGTGGTCACCGGGCCACAGCAGTCATGACACCCGGGCACGCACTCGAACGTGGGGATCTGCTGGCGCAGCGTACGAATTTTCTGACTGTTGCAACTCATCGAAGCCGTGACCGAATGCGGAATAGACCGGGATTCTGACGTAAAAGCTCCGATCCAGACAGCGCCAACCGACCAATGTTGCCCGCGTCCGAAGGGGCGGCTTATGCTCCGTCAACTTTTTCAAACACACGCCTCTGGATGACGCACATGAACGCCTCCGCTCAGCAACCTGCCCCGAGCCACCGGCACGCGGCCTCTTATTACGCCGCCAGCAGCCTGCCGCAACCCGATCTTGCGGTGCTCACAGGTGAGTGGGTCGCGGACGTGTGTGTAGTGGGCGGTGGGTTTTCGGGGCTGAACACCGCGCTCGAACTGGCCGAACGTGGCTTCAACGTGGTGCTGCTGGAAGCGCACAAGATCGGTTGGGGCGCCAGCGGACGCAATGGCGGGCAATTGATTCGCGGCGTCGGCCATGGCCTCGATCAGTTCGCCAACGTGATTGGCGTCGAGGGTGTGCGCCAGATGAAATTGATGGGGCTGGAGGCGGTGGAAATCGTCCGACAGCGGATCGAGCGTTTTCAGATCCCTTGCGACCTGACCTGGGGCTACTGCGACCTCGCCAACAAAGCTCGTGACCTGGAGGGCTTCGCCGAAGACGCCATCGAGCTGCGCAGCCTCGGTTACCGTTACGAAACCCGTCTGCTGCAAGCCAACGAAATGCACAGCGTGGTGGGTTCCGACCGCTACGTCGGCGGCTTGATCGACATGGGCTCCGGGCATCTGCACCCACTGAACCTGGCACTGGGCGAAGCCGCCGCCGCCCGGCAATTGGGCGCGAAGCTGTTCGAACAGTCGGCGGTGACCCGTATCGATTACGGCCCCGAGGTCAAGGTCCATACCGCCCAGGGCACGGTTCGCGCCAAGACGCTGGTGCTGGGCTGTAACGCCTACCTCAACGATCTCAACCCGCAACTCGGCGGCAAGGTGCTGCCGGCCGGCAGTTACATCATTGCCACCGAACCCTTGAGCGAAAGACAGGCCCACGCACTGCTACCGCAGAACATGGCGGTCTGCGATCAACGAGTGGCGCTGGATTACTACCGACTCTCGGCGGACCGACGTTTGCTGTTCGGCGGCGCCTGCCATTATTCAGGACGCGACCCGAAGGACATCGCCGCGTACATGCGGCCGAAGATGCTGGAGGTGTTCCCGCAACTGGCCGGGGTGAAGATCGACTATCAATGGGGCGGGATGATCGGCATCGGCGCCAATCGCCTGCCACAGATCGGTCGGCTCAAGGAGCAGCCGAATGTGTATTACGCCCAGGCCTATTCCGGTCATGGTGTAAACGCCACACACCTGGCGGGCAAGTTGTTGACTGAAGCCATCAGCGGCCAACAGAGCGGTGGGTTCGACCTGTTTGCCAAAGTGCCGCACATCACCTTCCCGGGCGGCCAGCATTTGCGTTCGCCGTTGCTGGCGTTGGGGATGCTTTGGCATCGTCTTAAAGAGTGGGCCTGACGGATTTTCGGTGCCCGTGCCGACGCCTTCGCGAGCAAGCCCCACATTTGACCGCGTTCTATCCAACAACCCGGTTTAGTGTGGGAGCAACTGTCTTGATGGTTTTTATTTTGAAGGTCTATCGATAGACAGCTGAACTCCCACAGCTTTAGGCCATGCGATGCCCTACAGGAACACCGCGACCCGTTTAGGCCAAGGGTTCTTTCCACTCCGTTCGGTCTCGGATCATGGCGTTCAGCCGTATCAGCAACACGCGCATACAGGCAATGAGCGCTACTTTTGCGCATTT